>CP048838.1:314593-629187 GCA_012317185.1 [Clostridium] innocuum
CAGTAAATTTAGAAAAGGCGAGGAAAGCTCTTCCGGCTGCTGCTGTGAAGGACTTTGATGACATTGTTGAGCAAAGAGTATTAGGGGCTAGCAAGCATATTCAAATGATTGGGAAAATGATTGAGCAAATTGCTGTTGACAGTGTTGAAACGAATCGTACGATAGCGGAAATGCTGGAGCGAATCCAGGAGGTCTGTCAGTTTTTTATTCATACCAGAGGAGAGGCATCGCAGGCGATAACGAATGCTGTCTATCTGATGACTGCCGGATACAGACAGCATGAGGAACGTGATATTCGTACCTATGCACAGTGTATTATAGATGTGAAAAAGCAATATGAGCGGGATTGTACGGCCGCATCAGAAACCGCTGTTTCCTATGCTGTGGAAATAGGGAATCGTATGTCTGCAATCATGGTATATGATTATTCCAGCAGTGTGGAAGCATTCCTGCGTAAAATCAACGGTCCCAAGCGTATTTATATACCGGAAAGCCGTGTGATCAATGGCGGTGCTCCCTTCGTTCAGCCATGTCTTGAAGCAGGACATCAGATTCATTTCATTCCTGATGCGAGCATGATGTATTATATGAAATCCTGTGATGGTGTTTTTATGGGGGCAGAGAGCATATACCCGGATGGTACGGGCTTCAATACAACCGGATCTGATATTGTCGGTCTGCTTTGTGATTATTTTCATGTGCCGCTGTATTTTATATCCCCTTTGATCAAGCTGGATGTACGTCCTGTGTATGGAAAAGAGAAATGTACGGTGATAAACGATTTGCGAAGCAAGCTGGAGCCTGTGGCAAATCCGAAGCAGGTGAAGGGAACCATTGATTATACAGCACCGGAGCTGCTTGCGGTGTCGCCGGGGTTTATCAAGGCGTTCATCACGGAGCAGGGAGTAATTCCGGCTACGCAAATGTATGATATAAGCATGAAGTATATAAAAGAACTGAGAGGTGCAGATGATGTTTAAACCTGATTGTACGGCATTTGCCATGATCCAGCCCAGTGCGCTGCCTGGAAGCTACCGGCATGAGGATAAAACGATTGATGATATCGTTGCAGAGGTTTTGGAAGAAACACAAATGATTGTGGATAATGGCTTTGACGGCGTAATTTTACAAAATATGAACGATATGCCAATCAAGCAAATTGCAGCTCCGGAGGCAATCGCCTATATGACGCGTATCGCATATGAAATAAAGCATCAGTATCCGCAGCTTATCCTTGGTGTTCTTGTGAATTGGGATGGCGTTGCCAGCCTTGCCGTGGCGGATGCCGTACATGCCGATTTTGTGCGTGTGGAGCATCTGTTTACAGGCGCAAATGTTACAAGTGCAGGTATATTGGAGGGACAGTGTGTTGAAATCGCAGCCTTGCGTAAGAGAATACGCTCCAAGGTTCCCGTATATGCGGATATACAGGAGGTTCATGGAATCCCGTTAGGTGGTAAGCCGATTGATGATGCAGCATGGGAAGCAGTGCATGAGGCTTTTGCGGATGGATTGTTTGTATCCGGCAAAAGCAAGGAGGAAAGCCTTGAAATGATACATGCTGTACGTAAAAAGCTTCCGGATACACCGGTAATTTTAGGTGGAGGCGCCAATGGCGAAAACATTGAAGAGCTATTGCAATACTATGATGGTGTATCGGTCGCAACATGGGTGAAAAATGGAAATATGAAAAATCCAATTGATCCAAAGCGTGCAGAGATTTTCATGAGCAGTGTGCAAAAGGCCAGAGAAAAGAAACGGGGGAGATCGTAATGACAGGACTTATCATCTGCGGTCATGGTGACTTTGCTGCAGGGATGTACAGCTCCTTGAAGCTGTTAAATGGGGAGTGTGAGCATCTTGTCTGCATAAGCTTTCAGGAGGGAACCTCCTTTGAAGACCTGTGCGACACGGTGAATAAGGAAGTGGAAAGGTTTATCGACGGAAATGTCATTATCCTCACTGACTTGCCGGGCGGCTCTCCTTTTAAAGCTGCCGCAATGGCTACCTTTCAGTATGACTATGCCAGAGCGGTAACCGGCACGAACTTTCCTCTTTTGCTGGATTTGGTTTTATCAAGGGATTATGCAGAGGATGTGGATCAGCTGCTTGATCAAAGCATTGATAACGCAAGGGAAGCGTTAATGAAAATGTCATTGGAGCAGTAAATGAAAATAAGAAGAGAAAGACCTTTTATGAGGTTCCTTCTCTTCTTTTGCTATTTGTGAAGAACGTTTCATCCTGCCATTCAATCTTTAATCCTCCGTTATCTGATATCTGAATCGGAAGCATGCTGTAGGCAGAGGAGCGCAAATCATCCGGGTGCCAGTGATCCAGCAATACATAGGGCTGATTCTGCACAAAGAAAATACAGGTCCCCTGTCCGTCAAAGGTGGTACGATATGCAGGACCGGTGCAAGGATTATCGATCAGCTTCCATGGTCCTATCAAATGGTCACAGATGCCATATAAGGAGGGATTGGGTTCCCAGCCACTGCATCCGGAAGTAATCATGTAGTAGCGGTTATGGGAATACATGATGGCCGGTGCCTCCCGCTCCTGATCCTGGAAAATACTGATATAGGAACCGGTAACATCCAGATAATCATCACTTAATCGTGCAATATTCATTGTTTTATTGTAATTTGCACTGTGAATCAGCCAGGCACTGCCGTCCAGATCCTGAAACAGCGTCATATCCCTGCTGTCCTGCCGGTTGGGCTGAAAGCTCTTTAGCCAGACAAATGGTCCGGTTGGAGAAGCTGCTACCGCAACATTAACACCGGCATAGTAATAATCTGCAGTATCCGCATGGGTATACATTACAAACTGCTTGGTGCTTTTATTATATAATACTCTGGGGCGTTCACATATGTTTTTGGTATACAGCATGTGTGCAGGGTTGTTTACTACCGGTGAAAGTACAATACCTTCATTCCTCCAGTTTTCCAAGTCTTCAGAGGAGTAACAGGAAATACCAATAAAATCGACGTGACGATTAACTGTTTCCGTATCCTTGTTCTCTCCATACCAGTAATATATTCCTTTATGCTGCAGTATCATTCCGCCATGTGCCTGTATAGGCTTTCCTTCGGTATCCGTCCATAATGTTTTGTTTTTCATTGTTAAGCTCCTTTTTCATGTCAGTCTGTAAGCATAGCAATATTATAAGGGATGCATCTATAACATACAATGGATATCAATATAGAGATATGCTTTTGGTGTATCAAAACGAAATTTTATAATTTCAACCTGCTTTGGTATCTTTATTTTTAAGTTTCCTGAATTGATTAAATGTGAATCCATACGCTGATTTTGTTTGTCTAGGCGAAGATCACAAAGCTAGATTCTAGTGAACGAAGTATGAGCCGAATGGAAAATACTATTTACTTTTTCAAAAAGACAGATAGACTTTTATACAACGGAGTAAAACGTAAAATTATATAAGACAACAGAACACCGCTGAAATTCAGGATAAAATCATCAATATCCATAGTACCGCTCAGTGTAAAAAACTGCAGAATCTCTACCATGATGATGATAAATGCCATACGGAGCGGCAGCTTCACAGGA
Source organism: [Clostridium] innocuum (assembly GCA_012317185.1). NCBI lineage: Bacteria > Bacillati > Bacillota > Clostridia > Eubacteriales > Clostridiaceae > Clostridium > [Clostridium] innocuum. Next base: position 318,167 of record CP048838.1, read on the forward strand.
CGCTTCGCCCAGTCAGTAAGTAAAAGCAGGAAAAAGGAAAACGGCATAAAGGCGACAAAATTACCCAGCAGATTCATAACGGCAATCCGGTTGTCCACATACGGCATATCGAAAATCGCCATCATCTGATGAATGGTTGCGAACGGCTTCAGACTGGTTCCATATTCCCATTGCATTCGCAGGGCATCCGGATAGGACTGCGAGCGCAGGTCTACATAATCTCGTGCGAACTCACTGGCAAAAAAGAGGATATAGATCATTTGAAATATATAGAAGGAAAACAGGACGGTCCACATGAGACGCAGATTTCTTGTTTGCTTTTGTGTATCATAGAGACGGTTCTGCAGGCAGACACCAAGGATCAGTGTCGAGCATATGAGGACAGAAAACATAACGATTCCTGAGAAGTTCAGATAATTTTCTATTGTGAGATAAAAATAAAGCAGCATTGCCGTTATGGATATGCCTAGGCATACATAGGACAGCTCTTTTTTATATTTCATGGACATGCAAAAACTCCCTTCATGTGTATATATGATATAGGAGAACGGATATTTCCACAAGAGGAGAAGCCTTAATATTTTCTTATGTTTGTCGAAAGAAATAAGATAAGCGAAGAAAGCGGCAGCAGAACTTCTCATCCTGTCGTTTTTTTGGAAAAGCTGTTGGACATGGAAGAAAAACTTCAACGGATTCTTCTACTAAATCACAGGGCGATACCATATACTGTAACGGATATCCCCGTGTAAAATATAGGATGAAAAAGCATGGTACAGACAACTGTACGGGAATCTTTAACTTTTTCTTAAGACGGGAAATACCATATACAAATGCGGATTCTGTAGTATAATATCTTTGTGAGGTTAAACAAGGATGAAGATATTTACATGTGAAAAATGCGGTACTTCTATCAAACTGCATTTTATAAAGGGCTATGTGCATCTGCGCTGTCCTGCCTGCGGGGCAGAGTATCAGCTTGATACTGGAAGCCTGAAAAAATATATGCTCATACCCCTGCTGTCCGTTGCGGCGGCGGTTGGTACCAGCTTGCGATTTCTGCAGGGAAGAACAATTGATATCAAATGTATCTATATACTGACAGTGTCTTTTGTGCTGTCGGGGCTGCTGGGCACGCTTTGTGTCAAGACAGGACTGTTAACGTATGAAGAGAAGGAAAACAGGTGAAGGCATGAAAAAAATGAGGAAAACACCAGAAAAACAATATCAGCTGGCTGTGGACGGCATTCGTCCGCTGAATGTACAGGACAGTAAGGATCGGCTGCTTGCATTCTGTATGGATGTCAGCATCATGCTGTGTCCGATTGCTTTATGGAATATTATTCTGCTTGCCGTGCTGGGAAATATCATCAGCATCTCCGGCATTAAGCTGATCAGCATCTTTATCGGGGGGCTGCTTGTTATCTCTATTTTATTTCTGAACAGCTATATTTACCGGCAAACCGGCGGACAGAGTGTCGGCATGCGCATGTTCGGCTTTAAGGTGGTCAAGAAAAGCGGGCGCAGGGCCAGCAGACAGCAGCTTCTTCTGCGGGAGCTTGTAGGCTTCGATCTTCCGTTTATCATTCTGATGTATTTTACAAATGCATTCGGTGTTGTTGCATACTGGGGGTTGAACGGTTTGTTTACGCTTGCGGACAGCCGTCATCGCTCTTTGATCGATCTTGTTCTTGGAACACGGGTTGTTGCATTAGAGAAAGCACAACAGCCTGTACAAAAAGAAAAAGCTCCGCAGGCGGTAAAGCAGCCGCTGCCGAAACAGGCTGAGCAGCCGGAATTGATTATGAATACGATGGATCTGCATATTCATTCCAATTTCTCCGATCGCGGGCAGTATAATGTCGAAGAGATTTTCCAATATGCGAAGCGCAACCACATTCGGACGGTTTCCATAACCGATCTGGACTGTGCAAAGGCAAACAGTATTGCGGTGAGAATGAGTGAGCTGTATGGTGTAACCTATATTCCGGGTATTGAAATCAACTGTGATCTGCGTGGAAGACGTGTGCGTATTCTCGGTTATTTCATTCAGTATAACAGTGAATTATTCGCACATATTGAAAATGAAAGTCTGGTGAATGAGAAGAGGGCCAGCATTGACCGTGTCCGCAGATTTGAGGCATTGCTGGGACGTAATATTGATGAGGAACGGCTTCTGAAAAGCAACCGGTTCCAGCGTTTGAGCGGTGAACTGATTGCCAAGCATGTACTGAATCGACCGGAATTTGATGATTGTGCCATTTTAAAGCCGTATCGCAGAGATGAATTCGGATGGCGAGCTTTGAATAAAGATTACTTCGCATACGGAAAGCCATGCTATGTACCTGTGAAGTATGCATATCTTAAGGATGTACTGGATGTCATTGAACTGACGGGCGGTATCTCTGTGCTTGCCCATCCAGGAAAGCTGCTGGTACAGGAGCCGGAGCTACTGGACGAGGCTTTGCGCATGGGTGTACAGGGAATTGAAGTCTTCCATCCAATGCATACAAAGAAGGAAATGGCAAGTCTGTTAAAGCTTGCGACAGACCGTAAGCTGCTCGTCAGTGCGGGAAGCGGCTTCTATAATATGGAAGGAAACACACGCATCGGAAGATGCAACTGTCCAAAGGAGGCAGAAGGCTTAATCGATATGATGCTGCATGCACGTATGTAAGAAGATAAGAACAGACAGATTCATAGAGGATGAATTTGTCTGTTCTTGTAACTATTAAAAGTCGTTTATCTACAGGACTCCTTCCAATTAGTGACTTAAACTTATACGAGAAGAGTCATTACAATCATTACGTAATACTTTTATTTATTATGTCTCTTTATCCCTATGAACCCTTAAAAGTTAAATATTAATGTTTTATATATAGCTGCTGTAGTCAGTATTAGGGGTGTTTATAATGAATTATTTTTTTTAATATAAGTTACCTTATTCCACTCTTTCTGGCGAAGTCCAATGTAAAAATAGTTTAATGAATAAGAAGCTACTATCACCTGTAAGTAACACGATTTTAAAAGATAGTTAAAAGGCCATATAAATATTCAATGCATAAATGAAGAATAATCATGAATATAAATATTATGATACTGTCTACTTTTTTGTCATTAGTCGTCTTTATTTTGAGTAATAGCAAGTAAATAAATAACAACCCTGCTTTATCTATCATAATAAAGCCTATATAGATATGATGAGAAAATAGATAACAAGAAATAAGTTGTATTACTGCTAAAAATATATCACTTATCAAACTTTTTTTAATAATTAAATCACGAAGCAAATTAGGTTTTCGAATTTCTATTTCATACTTTAAATTCATAAAGTCAAATGTAGTATCAAAAAGATATAGTATTTCAAATAACAAGAAGAGACAAGTAAGACATATCATTAAAATGTTCGTAGGCATACCGTAAACTACCTGATTGAAAAATATTTTATTGTAGTTTAATAATAAATAGGAGATAGGAAAAAGCAAACTGTAAGCTAATAGATATTTGTGCTTTCTAATCAATACATTCATATAATTGTTCCTTATCTATAGTAAATTTCCTATTGAAAGGGATTTCGTCAACTCCATCATGAGCACATATAATAATAGTTTTCTTATCAGAATTTAATTTCTTTACAAGTTCAATAAATTTATTGCTTGATGTATTATCGAGACCTCTTGTAGGCTCATCAAATAAGATAATATTCTGATTTTCCATAATAGCTTGAATAATACCAAGTTTTTGACGCATACCTACTGAATATTTTTTTACTGCCCTTTTATCTTCTAAAGTTAAATCAAAATATTCCATATAGCTTTGAACAGTTTTTCTATCGTAACTGTTTTTCAGATCATATAAGAATTTCAAATTATATTCAGCACTCTCGTTCTCAATAAACGCAGGATTTTCAATTAAAGCACCTATTTCAATATCATTATTTTCGATTATTACTTCACCTTTATCTGCATTTAAAAGACCAGCAATTATCTTTAAAAGAGTAGATTTTCCTGAACCATTTGATCCGGTGATATGAATCAAATCACCTCTGTGAATATCCATATTTACATTACGTAGAATGCTAACATTATGAAAAGCGATAGAAATATTTACAAGTTGTATCATTTGATTGTCTCCTTCACAATTTTTCGAGTATAGGCAGCATGATTAAGTAATGAAACACAAACATTAATAAAAATGGTGCCATTAATAATATTTTAGTTATTCTTTTGCTAACAAAAAGAGCGGCAGTATTTAAACAACTAATCATAAGGTATAGGATACTGATGTTAATCAAATATAGCATATATATCTTTGGCATATATGCAAGTTGATTATAAAATGGAAGTATATAAGTTATGATGATAAAAATAAGAGAATTAAGAAACTCTATGCATAAGATTTGAGTTACAAGTTTGTTTTCTTTGATCCTTAAGAATATGTGATATTTCATAGCATATAAACAATTAGCCCTCCAATAGTTAAAGGAAAAAAATATCGAACACGTAACTAAAGGCAAGTAGTTATTCCCTATGTATGATATAAAGCCAATCTTCGAATCGCTTTCATATAGAAATAGGAAAAAAATCAAAATAGAAAGAATATATAATAGGATATATTTACTCTTAAGAGATACTATGTAATTTCTCAGCATAAGTATTTTCTCCATCTCTTTAAAAGCACATACAATATAGAAATAAAGAATATATAAAATATGAAGGCAGAAAGATAATTTAAATACCCTATTTGAAGCAATGACATTCCAGGACAAATCAAACTTGTAGGTAAAATTGCATTTGTCAATAACCGTAAGGGTAAAGGTATTGATTTATATTGAAAAATAATTACACTTAATCTTATTACTAAATTCACTAAAACTACACTACCTATCATTATCAATAATGGATAAAGGTGAAAGAAATATCGCCTTTTAATAAAGAAAATGGATACATATACAAAAATGATAAAGAGAGTGAAGCCTAGGCAACTGAATAGTGAGAACAAGAGATAATTGATAATGGGATTTTTAAAAAATAATAAATAATCATCAGGAATAAAATGAATAGACAATGAGGGATGATAAACAAAATATATACCTAAAAGAATGAAACAATGTAATAAAGATATGGAAAGAAAAGATTCTGCTAGAAGTTTTTTCAAATTACGGATGTGAAATTTTTTTATACCGATTCGTAATATTGCGATGTTTTCTGCGCCATTTTCATGTAGTGCGAATATATTATATAGCAGAATGTTAGGAAGAATAAGCAATAGTAACAGAATAAATATAAGATTTAAATTAAAATCCCAGATACGAATACCAACAGAGAATAAATTCCATTCATTTGCATATTGGAAAAAATCCTTTGCATAAAAAACAGCATAGGAGCTGAGAGTAATTAATGCAGTAAATAAGATTATTAAGTGTTTTTTTTGTTTCATAATGGCCCCCTTTTATAACAAAAACCGAAAGACTTCGGTTTTCTATTATGTATTCATTTAATTTGTCGGTGTAAAATTAATGGAAACTTGACCTCCAAAATTTACATTAGAAGAGGAAACTCTTGCGCCAATCCACCAATCCTTGGACTTGTATCCGTTTAAATAATAAATTCTTTTATCATAACCTTCCGCTAAAGAATAATATGAATTGGAACGGCGTTCCCCATGGAAATAAAAGTCTCCATATGTCGTCCAACCTGTATTATTAGAATATAGATGAATATAACCATAGTCACAAGCTTTGTTTTTCTTAGTAGATGTTTTCGTTCTTTCACTCCAAGCACCCCAAGCTGGGACATTTAGCGTTTCTTTTGAAGACCATTGAGTAGCAGATATTGAGAGAGTTGTCGTTAAAGCAACAACTAAGGTGAAAAAGCATACAAAAATTTTTTTCATAGTACCACCCTTTCTTTAGTTAATTATAACATGTTATCACCTTGTTTACAAGCTCGTATCATATTGTTTACCCCCAAATATAAAAGAAAAGTGTTTTATGGAGAAAAGAGGCTGGAAATTGGAGTTATATTAAGATAATTATGTGATTGGAAGGGGGAAAAATAATAACAGCAGAAGTATGTCCAGATCATGTACATATGCTAGTGGAAATACCGCCGAAAATGACAGTATCAGGATTCATGGGATTTCTGAAGGGGAAAAGCAGTATTATGATATATCAGAAATGGAGAAGCATGAAATACAATTATAGAAACAGATCATTCTTGTGTAGAGGAATACAGTAGGAAAAATGACAAAGTAATCAAAGCATGTATAGAGCAGCGACTGAAAGAAGATGAATTGAGTGAACAATAGATTCTCCATATAGAGGACTCGTTTACAGGTAATCGTAAATAGAAATGCAAATACGTATTGTTATGCTGGAAAGCGTAGCTTGAATTTGAGCTCCTTGGGGCGATTACGTAAAAACACCAGCTATGCTAGTGGATATTTATTCTTTTATTGTATCTTGATTATGATAATATTCAAGCAATTACCGTCATTCTTAACTATCATATAAAAAGCATATACTTTTGATTCCTCTACAAAGATGAATTAATTATATTCAACATTCATTTCAGAATTAAGTATACTTACGCTTACTTATGGCAAGTCTGTTAAAGCTTGCGACAGACCGTAAGCTGCTCGTCAGCGCGGGAAGCGGCTTCTATAATATGGAAGGAAACACACGCATCGGAAGATGCAACTGTCCAAAGGAGGCAGAAGGCTTAATCGATATGATGCTGCATGCACGTATGTAAGAAGATAAGAACAGACAGAAGCCATACAAGCCGGTTTCTGTCTTTTTTCAGCTGCGTTGCAAAGCTGCCTACATCATAAGGGCGTATCCCTGCTTTATGATGAAAAGAAGTACCCTATATCGACTTAAGAATGCTTAAGCATTTCATCCTATACAAGCTGTACGATATATGCTATAAATAATGCAGATGCATCCGTTTACCGGTATGGAAAACCATCGGATTCACGGCAATTTCCTGCTCCTCCTCATCGGATAAAGGCAATTTACACATTTATCATTATCGTGCACACGATACAGGAAAGGGGTATTCAATGAACCTATATCTTACAGATTTCAACCAAAATGCCACGCTGATACCTATTTTTATGCACGGACTGGCGATTTCCATCATGCTGACAGTGGGGACGCTTTCCATGCTGAAAAAGAAGAAGGTATGCGACAAACGCTATTTCATCTGGGGGCGGATGAACCACATAGCATGTGCTGTGCTTCTGATCTGGATCATAACGACAAAGGGATATGGTCGGCCGCTGGAATTTTTATTCCTTATCAGTTTTGTCCTGCTCCTGTATCTGCTGCTGTTGATCACCCTGATTGTTAATTGTTTAAAAATCAGGCACAGAGGGTCAGCTTCATGAGCTTGCAAGACGGTCTGTTAAAGACTGTAAGGTCTGCATATCGTAGAACGGTATGTGTTGGGAATACACGACAGTAAGGATATATGATACAATAGCGCTGGATGCATACAGCTGCAGAAGCTGTACTACACAAAAAGACAATAGAACATAAAGAAAAGAGGTATACTATGGAAACAGCAATCGAAAGAGTAAGAGCTTTTGTAAAGGATCGCGATTGGGATCAGTTTCATACGCCGGATAATCTGGCAAAATCCATCTGCATAGAGGCAGGGGAGCTGCTGGAATGCTTTCAGTGGGATCCGGAGAAATATGAACATCGCGCGGTGTGTGAGGAGCTTGCGGATGTGATGATTTACTGTATGCAGCTCGCGGATAAGCTGCAGGTGAATATGGAAGACATCATTCTGGATAAAATGGAAAAGAATGAAAAGAAGTATCCTGTGGAAAAAGCCAGAGGAAATGCAGCGAAGTATGACGCATATGAATAAACAGGAGGCAGCTATGAAAAAACTGTATATTTCTGCGGATATCGAAGGAATCTGGGGAAACGGGGCCTTTGCACATACTGCGAAGAATGGCACAGAGTATGAGGAATACCGCACGAATATGATTTCGGAGGTAAACCTGTTGATTGATAAGCTGTTTACGGCAGGAGCTGAGGAAGTCGTGGTGAATGACGGTCATGGCAATATGGATAATCTGAGCGCATCAAGACTGGACCCGCGTGCCTGTATGGTGGTAAGCAATGGTGCCTATAAGGAATATGGGATGATGGAGGGACTGGACGATACCTTTGACGGTGTATGCTTTGTCGGATATCATTGTCGCAGCAATACCCGCGGCGTCATGGCACACACGATATGGGGAACCTTGGTGAGAAGCATCCGCGTTGACGGCGAGGAAATGGGAGAGAGCGGCATCAATGCCCGACTTGCCTGGGAATATGGTGTTCCGATCGTGCTCATCAGCGGCGATGATCTGTTGAAGGAACAGCTGAAGGAGGAACTGCCGATGCCGTTTGCTTATGTGGAAACCAAGCGTGCAATCTCTTCCCAGTGTGCCCTTTCCTGCAGCTGGCAAATGCTGGAGGAACGCTATGAGCGTGCCGTTTCATCCATGGAAGCACATTGTGGACAAGCGCCTGTCTATGCCAAAAAACCACATTGTGTGGATATCACCTTTCATCATGAACGCAATGCCGATTTTGTTTCCCGCATGGACGGCGTGACACGGATATCGGATTGCACGGTACGCATACAGAAGGACAGCTATGATGAAGTATACCGGTATCTTCGCTTTGTTATAAAAATAAGCAATGCATTTGCCGCATAAAAGCAGAGAAAGCAGGTGAAGCCATGAAGCAGATGCATATTCTGGATCAGATGAAACCGGAGGAGGTCGCAGAGCTGAAGGCGCAGTCTGTCACGAAAACGTTTCAGCGCCGGGAAATCATTTTCCATAAGGAAGACACGCCCAAATATTTGTATGTATTGCTGGAGGGTGCGGTTTGTGTTTTTGATGATACACCGGACGGTACCCGCAATATTCTGACCATCATACGGGAGCCGATGGACTGCTTTGCAGAGGTTTATCTGTTTATTGATGAAAAGCTTCCCTTTTCTGCGGAAGCGATGAAGAAAAGCACGGTGCTTATGATTCCCCGCAGTGTGCTGCACCGGTTTCCCCGAATCAGCCGGAATCTGAATGTCATGCTTTCACAAAAAGCATATACGCTGTCACAGAAGCTGAAGCTGTTAATGAAGGACAGCCTGCGTGAAAAAATCATGGAATATATGCAGCAGCATCCCGATGTCCTGTTGAAGCGCCATGAGCTGGCAAGCTTTCTCGGTGTCAGCCGACCGGCTCTTTCCAGAGAGCTGTATCGCATGGTGGATGACGGACTTCTGGTTCTTGATGAGCATGGAAACTTTAAAACGGTAATATAGATTACCGCTTTTTTTCTGTCTGCGCGATATACTTGCTTCGTAAGCAAGGAGGCGATATCTGTGAAAACAGAAACAATACAGGAAATGGCAGGAATGCAGGACGGTGCTATCGTGTCGAAAGTACTGACGCAAAACGGAAGCACAACGCTGTTTGCACTGGCTCAGGGAGAGGAAATCCAGGAACATACGAGTACGCGGGCAGCGCTGGCAATCGTATTGGAGGGACGTATTATATTCACCGTTGATGGAGAAGAAAAGGAAATACAGGGTATGGAGGCAGTTCATCTTCCGGCATCTGTTGTACATGCCCTGCGTGCAGACACAAACAGCCGTATGCTGCTGATACAGAAGGGAGAGCGGTAATATGGAAGAAATGTTTTGCTTTCAGTGCCAGGAAACGATGAACGAGACGGCATGTACCGTACAGGGCATGTGCGGGAAAAGTGCAGCGTGCGCCAATCTGCAGGATGCCTTGATACGGGCAAGTCAGTATGCCGCATTATATGATACAGCATCGGACGAACAGCTTATGAACAATCTGTTCATGACGATAACGAATGCTAACTTTTCCACAGCGGATATCCGCAGGGCGATTGAAAAAACATATACCGGAAAATCTGTGGAGGAGCTGACACGGGAGGGATGCCTGAAGAACCGGAAAGAGACTGTGCGTTCCTTGCAGGAGCTTATTTTGTACGGACTGAAGGGGCTGTGCGCCTATCTGTCGCATGCAGCTGTGCTGGGATTCCGGAAAGCTGAGCTGAGCAGCTTTGTCCGCAGCACCCTTGTATATTTGCTGGAGGATCACGAACAAAAGGAGTATCTGACATTGCTTGATAAGACCGGCGAGATGGGTGTACAGGCCATGGCACTGCTGGATGAAGCAAACACAGCCACCTATGGTCAGCCGGAAATCACCACGGTATCTCTGGAAACAGGAAGCCGTCCGGGTATTCTGGTATCCGGACATGATCTGCATGACTTAAAGGAGCTGCTGGAACAGTCACGCTCACAGGGAATCGATATTTATACACATGGGGAAATGCTGCCGGCGCATTCTTATCCGGAATTTAAGAAATATGAGCATTTCAAAGGGAATTACGGAAATGCGTGGTGGAGACAGAATGAGGAATTTGAAGCATTCAACGGGCCGATTCTGATGACAACCAACTGCATCATTCCGGTAAAGGACAGCTACAGGCAGCGCATCTTTACAACCGGTGTTGTCGGATATGACGGACTTGAGCATATAGAAGCAGTGAATGGAAGGAAGGACTTCCGCTGTATTATCGAACTGGCGAAACACTGTCCTGCACCGCAGCAGCTGGAAACAGGAAGTGTAACCGGCGGCTTTGCACATGCACAGGTCATGGCGTTACAGGATCAAATCGTGGAAGCCGTAAAAAACGGGGATATCCGGCAGTTTATCGTTATGGCAGGCTGTGATGGACGGCATGCCTCCAGAAGCTACTATACTGATTTCGCCAGAGCACTTCCAAAGGATACGGTGATTCTGACTGCCGGATGTGCAAAATACCGTTATCTGAAGCTTGATCTGGGAATGATCAACGGGATTCCCCGTGTGCTGGATGCGGGACAGTGCAATGATTCCTATTCTCTGGTACTGATTGCAGAAGCACTGAAGGAGGCCTTTGGCTTACAGGATATCAATGAGCTGCCAATCCTCTATAACATTGCATGGTATGAGCAGAAGGCGGTCATCGTATTGCTGGCACTGCTGCATCTGGGTGTGAAGAATATCCATCTGGGGCCAACGCTGCCTGCCTTTTTGAGTCCTGAAGTTGTACAGTGGCTAAAGGAGAGCTATGGAATCAAAACGATTCAGGAGGTTGAAAAAGATATGGAGAATTTCGGTATTACGAAACGTGAACCATCCTATGGAGATATGACGATGGCTGAGCTGTTGAAGCTGGATGAGGGGATGGAGGATGTGCTGTATGAAGCAGGCTTTCACTGTCTGGGATGTCCAAGCGCTCAGCTTGAATCCTTACGCGATGCCTGTGAGCTGCATGCCCTGAACGTTGATGAGGTGTGCGCAGCCATACGGGAGTACCGTCATGAGTAAGCGGCTGGGAGGAATTCATCAGCTGCTGTATAAGCGCATCTGTTTTCTAAGCGAATGGAATGAAGCCTTGTGCAGTGCGTTGCACAGGGAACAGAAGCATCGCTGTCACAGGCTGCAGCTGACAGATCTGATTGATGAAACCAACATTCATGAAAGCCTGCAGGAAATAATGAAAGAGGTACAGCGCGAGCATGCTGCGTTAAGTGAGCGTCTTGTCCATGCGCAGGGAAAAGAGGCTGCTGCGCAGGTGATTGCAGGCTTTGGACAGCGGCATACAGTGGATGGCGATCTGACACAGCTGCTGAAGCAGATCGAAGCACTGTTTCTACATGGAATGCCCTGTGAACGTAACCTGATCATGGAAGTGCAGGATGATACACATGCACGTATTGTATGGAAGAATGATTCCCAGCTGCAGTATTACCAAAATCCTTCCTTATGGCTGTGGGAGCGGGAACAGCTGCTTCAAAAAATGCTTCCGGCAGGCTATGTATATGAGGAGTATGCAAAGGAAGCAGTTTTATATAAAGATGCTGTGTCCCGTACATGGGTGGAACAGCTGGAATATGAGCATGAAATGATTTCACACCTGCTGGCTGCCATGCAGGAATACTCGCTATCCATACTGCGGACAAAGCAGGTGGACAGAGAATGGCTGAAAAACTGTCTTGATTATCTACAGGAATATGCGGATGTCTTTCATCATCAGAAGGAGGAGGAGCTGGTGTTCAGCCGTTTGAAGCAGGCAAGTCCGCAGGGGAAACTCCTTGTCGAACAGGGAATGCTTGTGGAGCATGATCTCGCAAGATATTACATCCGCTCCATGAAGAAGCTGCTAAAGAAGGATGTCACTGAGGAGGTCTGTGTACGTCTGATCGGTTTCATTCAGGCATATATTGATCTGCTTGAACGTCATATTGAAAAGGAAAACAGTGTGGCGTATCCCTATGCGGTGCGTAAGCTTGCGATGGATGAGATTCAGAAAGCGTTCGATGCACATGGTGAGTATGAGCGGATGGAGGAGTTAAGGGAGTTCTTGAAGCTGTCCTGATGGATGCATAGCTACATCTGATTTCCTGTCATAGAGAAAAAGAAAACCTTTCTACAGGTGTAAGGACACGGGCAATGAAGTTCTTCACAGCGGTGTTGATATCCGGTAGAAAGGCTTTTTCTATACAGGTGCTTATTCCAGAGAGCCTGACGTATCTGCTTTATGCTTCAGGTACAGCTGCTTCAGCTCCTTCTGATAAAACAGCAGAAGGAAGATGAGGGTCGCAAGACCTCCCCTGAGGAGATAAAGCAGGGCGGTTTTATTGTCATTGTAAAAGATAAACAGTACGGCTCCGCAGGTCATTTGATAGCCTGTTAGGATGAGGGATGCAATCATAAGCGCAATGCTTCCATACCTTATATATGCTTTCATATCGGTTCTCCTATCTAACCTGCCAGTGTCGGCGAGTCACTGATTTCTTTATCGAAGGTAAAATTGATGCCGTCCTTTGATTTATAGCGTCCTTTGACAAGAGCATTATTCTTTATATAATCGCCGTCTGTACCCTGAGCGACGATCATATAGGTTATTCCCTTCTCCTGATAAACATATTCCATCTGAACGAATGGCTTGAAGCTGCTGCCCAATATCTCCACCTCATGAGCAGGGATTGTCAGTGTGGTATACGTATTTCCATCATCCTTTGTATAGTATACAAGCGGATTTCCCTGTTCATCCGTTCCGGCGCCGATGTAGGCAGTTTCATCGGAAAGAAAGATAATGTCTCTTTTCTCATTCAATACTTTACCAGACAGCTGCTTCCAGGTTTTTAAATCGCTGCTTTTAAACGTGCTGTAATACTCATGACCGAGTGAACGATCTGTCGCCAGTGTGATATAGCAGCTGTTTTCCGTTTTTGACAGATAAAGCGTATCTCCGCGATAGGTTCTTGAAATAATTCTGCTTTTTTCCCATGTCTTTCCCATATCTTCACTGTATTGCAGGTAGCTTCCGGTTTCGTCATAACAGACAAAGGCAGTAAAGTCCCTGCTTACAATATATCCATGTGCGGGAAGCAGTTCATTGTAGGTACTGTTATTTGTACCTGCGATATCCTCATAGGGTACCGGAACCTCGGTAAAGCTTTTCCCTGCATCATAGGTGACATACAGCTGATTTTGAGAGAATGCATAGGTTTCCTTCCTGTCAGCCATCGCGTAATGCGTGGTTGGCGGTTTGCGCAGGGAAGGGTCTGTCTGGATTTGATACTGTACCGGTGACATTTTGTTTTTTACAGTATATCCATTCAATGTTTTCTCAAGCTGTAATACAACCTGCGCTACATACCAGCCGTTCTCCTGCAAGGCGGCGGTATAGTAGGATGTGACATAAGGGTTATCGCTTGCGGGCCTGAATTCATAATCGAGCTGTACAAAGCCCTCTTCCTTATTTAAGACTTCAATGGTTTTTACTCTTTTATCCCTGATGCGGAATTCAAAGGGGACAAAAGGTCCTTCATATTGCTTGAAAAACTCAGCAAACCATTGTTCGGTGACTTTCTTTACATCCGTGTTTTCCGTTTGTATGCTGCTGCCGATAATCGCTGTGGGATTGTATTGATTCCAGATACCGTACAGTACCATAGCGGATACCCCGCAGGCCATCAGCAGACACAGCAGCGCCAGTCCGATTTTCTTCATGCTATGCACTTCCTTTTTTCATAGTATAGCACAGGTTGACAGCGATAGATACATGAAATATGATATGGCAAAATGCTATGATTTCCGGTTTCTTGAAAGTCATACACCTTTGTTGATGTATGCCCTTTTTGATGGCACACCCGTCGGGTATACAGCCATTTCCGTTATTTATCAATAAACGGAAAAGCAGTATGTTTTTCCTACGGTGATTTCGCAAACGGACAAACCTTGCAAATAGCTTTCTCTTTTTATAGAGACATGCGGCCCTGAGCGATGTTTCGGCTATGCATTATTGTGCGAAATCCTTTATTTTATGTATTTTTCCTTGTCTTTGCGGGAAGAATTCTATATAATGATACTGCAAAGGTAATGACAGGAAGAGTAGCTTTTATCCAAGGCGAAGAGAGAGAATGGCTGGTGTAAATTCTCATGAGGAAAAAGCGAACATGGCCCTGGAACCGTTTTTCTGAATAATTAGGAAGAACCGCAGGCCGGCGTTAACGGCAAATGAGGTGTACGTGTATGCGTGCATGAATAAAGGTGGTAACACGAAGCTTTCGTCCTTTGGCGGGGGCTTTTTCTTATATAAGGAGGATATGAATATGTGTAAGGAATGTAAGAACAAAAAACCATACTACATCACAACCGCGATTACCTATACATCGGGAAGACCGCATATCGGTAATACGTATGAAATCATACTGACAGATGCGATCGCAAGATACAAGCGCCAGCAGGGCTTTGATGTGTTTTTCCAGACAGGTACGGATGAGCATGGACAGAAAATCGAGGAAAAGGCAAAGGAAGCCGGTGTAACGCCGAAGGAATTTGTCGACAAAGTTGCCGGAATTGTGCGCAAAAACTTTGATATGATGAACACATCCTACGATTACTTTGTTCGTACGACGGATGACTATCACGAAAAGCAGGTCCAGAAGATCTTTAAGAAGCTGTATGAACAGGGCGATATTTACAAGAGCACCTATGAGGGCTTATATTGTACGCCGTGTGAATCCTTCTGGACGGAAAGTCAGCTGATTGACGGAAAATGTCCGGATTGCGGGCGTCCTGTGGAAAAAGCAAGTGAGGAAGCATACTTCTTCAATCTTCAGAAATATGCATCGCGTCTGATCAAGCATATTGAAGACCATCCGGAATTTATTCAGCCGGAATCCAGAAAGAATGAGATGATCAACAACTTCCTGAAGCCGGGTCTGCAGGATCTGTGTGTATCCCGTACATCCTTTAAATGGGGGATTCCTGTTGATTTTGACCCGGGACATGTT
Organism: [Clostridium] innocuum; assembly: GCA_012317185.1. Lineage (NCBI taxonomy): Bacteria > Bacillati > Bacillota > Clostridia > Eubacteriales > Clostridiaceae > Clostridium > [Clostridium] innocuum. The sequence continues at coordinate 333,565 of CP048838.1, forward strand.
GTCTATGTCTGGATTGATGCCCTAAGCAACTATATTACATCACTGGGCTTTGACGCTGATGGAAACCATGGGGATCTGTATAGGAAATACTGGCCTGCGGATGTACATATCATCGGTAAGGACATTCTGCGCTTCCATACGATTTACTGGCCAATTATGCTGATGGCACTCGGTGAGCAGCTACCAAAGCAGGTGTTCGGTCATCCATGGCTGCTGGTTGGAGATGGAAAGATGTCCAAATCCAAAGGAAACGCCATCTATGCGGATGAGCTTGTGCATTACTTCGGTGTGGATGCCGTGCGGTATTTCGTACTGCATGAAATGCCGTTTGCACAGGATGGAACGATTACCTGGGATCTGGTTGTGGAGCGTATAAACTCTGATCTGGCCAATGTTCTTGGAAATCTTGTCAACCGTACCATTTCCATGCAGAATAAATACTTCAACGGGGTGATTTCCAATCCGCTGGAGCAGGAGGATATCGATAAGGAGCTGATTGCTCTTGCTCTGGATACGCCGAAGCGTGTGGAAAAGAAAATGGAAACCCTGCATGTCGGAGAAGCGATTGATGAAATCTTTACCCTGCTGAAGCGCTGCAACAAGTATATTGATGAAACGACGCCATGGGTGCTTGGCAAGGATGAAGCGAAGAAGGATCGTCTGGCAACTGTTCTGTATAACCTGCTGGAATGTATCCGTTTCTCTGCCGTACTGCTGAGCAGCTATATGCCGGAAACCGCTGAGAAAATTCTTGAGGAGCTGAGCACATCCGAGCGTGATGCAGACAGCCTGAAGGAGTTTGGAATGCTGGAATGCGGGCATACAGTGGAAGGAAAGCCGGAAATTCTGTTTGCACGAATTGATGCGAAGGAGTTTATGGAAACACTGGAAGCAGACCGCAAGAAGGAAGAAAAAGCCGCAAAGAAGGCGGATAAAAAAGAAGCGAAGAAAGAAGATGCACCTGTTGAACAAATCGGAATTGAGGATTTTACAAAGGTGGAGCTGAAGGTTGGAACGATTATCTCTGCCGAAAAGCATCCAAAGGCGGACAGATTATTGGTGGAACAGATTGATCTGGGTGAGGAAACCCGCCAGATTGTCAGTGGTATTGCCGCAAGCTTTTCACCAGAGGATGTTGTCGGAAAGAAGGTCATCGTTGTGACCAATCTGAAGCCGGTCAAGCTGCGTGGTGTAGAGAGTCAGGGCATGATTCTGTGTGCCAGCAATGCGGATGATCTGGATATTGTAACGATTGTTAAGGATCTGCCAAACGGAACGAAGGTGAGCTAATTGCAAACAAAAACGGTACTGCCTGCATTACTGACAGCTATATTCGTATGTCTGATTTCCTGTTTCTTTATCTATTATGGTATCGACAGTGATCAGATCGTGTTGTCGGTGATCGGTGGGGCATTGCTGATTGTTGGGATTTTACGTCTGGTATTGTTTACGAAAGCATATCGTGAGCAAAAAGAGAAATAAGAAAGTATGAAGAAGGATTCCATTTCTGTCATAAGAGATGGGGTCTTTTTTTGTATGCGTACATATGGAGACCGGGATTTTTTTACCGTGATGGAATGGTATTTCTTTTAGAGGGTATGGAATTGCATATCGCTTTGCCGGATTACTGTGAAATGGAGGATGTGTATTTCACTTATAGCTGTCATAAGCAACAGGAACAGCTAAGCACAAATCACTTTAATGAAATACCGCAAAATACATTAACGAAAAAGCACAAAGTACATTAATTGAATACCACAAAGTACATTAATGAATTATCACAAAAGGCCGAAAATATCCTAATTTTAAAAAATCCTCTTTTCTCAAAAGAAGAACTTTTTTGTGTATTATCCGTATAGATAAATTAGACTTGACATACTTAGGAACAACATATCGAAATTTTTAATTTCTTTAATTTCCACTTTTTTCGATAGCTCAATACTTAACTCGAAAAATGATGGACAGTCATTCACAGGTTTGAATTGATAATATCTGCATAATGTTCAAAGATATCATTTATATACAATACCTATTGTAATTTTGTTACTAAAAGCATGTAATTTTTGTAACAAGGAGTGATGTGTTGTGGGAGAAAATCTTATGATGAAAATGGAAGAACGGATGAAAAACTCCCCCAAAGGCACTATTTTCACAAACAGTGATTTCTATGATATAAGCAATCCGGATGCAGTTAAAATGCCTCTTCACAGACTATACAGCAGTAATAAAATATACCGGCTTATCAGTGGATATTATACTATCCCATACTACAGTAATGTTTTACATGAATATGGATATCCTTCGGCAAATGCTATGGCAGAAAAGCTTGCTGAGAAGTATGCATGGAATATCTGTCCGTCTGGAGTGGTATCCTTCAAAAAGAAGTTTTATCCATGTAATTGGGCACGATATGATTTAGTATTACAAGGCGGCTGCAAACTGGTACCGAAGGAAAATGCTATCGCATATTTTGGAAAGGATTATAAGGCGATGAGCAATATGATTTATGGTGAATCCATACCCTGTGAAACAATGATGAAAAGGATACAGCAATTCGAGGAGCAATTAAATAAAACGGTGCTAGATCAAATAAAGATACAAGGCTAATTCATTGTAATCGTTCTTTAAATGTTTCGTTATCTCTTTTACTTACATATTTATTTTGATGTTGCATAATTCAAAACATCATATAAAAAAGGGTAACCCATTTTTATATGGTGTTCACCCTTTTAAATCTTTATAAGCTGCGTCCCAGCTCGTACGCCTCTCTCGGATAATCAGATTGCTCAATATCCTCTCTGACATACATTCCCAATGCATACACACTGCCGATGCATGTCCACCGCATATAGCGGAAAGCATCTTCAAAGTGGTGCTTTAATGCATCAAATGTCCAGTCCTCCGTATCGCCGCAGGTAGCTAATACAATGGTTTTTTTCTGCTGTTCCCGTAATGCAGTATTGTTCGCATAGAAGCGGTCGAATACGGCTTTGATCTGTGCACTCATTCCGAAATAATACAATGGTGTTACAAACACAACCAGCTCTGCATCCGCAAGCATTGGATTCAGCTTTTCCATTCCATCCTTAAACACGCATCCGTTACCGGTCTTACGGCATGTATCACAGGCAATGCATGGATGGACATCCTCTCTGGCGGCATGAAACACATGGATTTCATGTCCTTTTTCCTGTGCTCCCCGTATAAACTCTTCCATCAGTAGTGCAGAAGTGCCTTTCACATGCGGACTTCCGTTGATAACAAGTATGTTCATAATCTGTGCTCCTTTTCCTCTTTATTATGTATGATACCACTTCATGTCACGGAAGTAAATCGGTCAAAGAATACCCAAATAGGATATTCATCAAAAGATTGTATCTGATCATCCTATGTAACCATTATTGAAACAACAGATATTGTTATATAATGGATATATCGATATAATATAAAAACAGTAATTAAATAGATTTCTGCAGTTAAGATGAGTTAAAAAACAAAATAAGAATATGGAATGCAAAGCATTTAATGCAGAGTTTATGAAAACGAAAACGAGGAGAAAAACATGAAAATCATCACGGTATGTGGTAGTCTGAAATTCAGGAATGAGATTATGAAAATCACAGAGGAAATGACATTGCAGGGAAATTGTATGTTAAGTATTGTATATCCGACGAATTCAGATATAGCTGTGTATACAGGAGAAGAAAGGGAGCTGCTTGGTAACATGCATAAGGAAAGGATACGTATCTCCGATGCAATCCTTGTTGTGGATATTGATCATTACATAGGAAGCAGTACACAAGGTGAAATTGAGTTCGCAAGAGCTTTAGGAAAAGAAATTATATACTATACGGATATTGTAGGTACGATGGAGTGATTATTTGTTTCTGAAATTTTATTTTTCACAGATTGGTATTTTGCAGGAGGATAGCAAGCAGACAGTTTCTTCATCTTATCCGAAGGGAAATGACATAAGAAACCACATGTTTCGTAAACGTTAAGAAAAAGCATGACAAAACTGTAAGGGAAGGGTAAGGAAATCGTATGGTATGGATAAGCTTTCTACGATATACTGTTATTAACAAAAGGAGGCTGAATGCATGACACAAAAAACGATGTCCGTTCTGCTTGCCACTGCCTTTCTGGTTGGTGTTGGATACAAGGCGATGCGCCACGTATTTCCAAAAAGCAGATAATCAGTATACGAATACATAGGGAATCTATGAAAAGCCGCAGAAATCATCTGCGGTTTTTCATATATCTGTGTGATATGAAAATCGCTGTAAACATCAATAGCTGCCGGTGCCACTCCATAACCGTCTGACCCATAAACGATTCTCTGGGAAATTTCCTGTAAAAAGGGAAAAATTCCTACTTCTGTCACCTTGGAACGAAACGAACCGGATTGCTTGTGGATGGTAAGCCTTTTACGATACAATAGCGGTGTTAATGAAAACCTTTACATGTAATTGGGAGAATTGGAGGATGTTATGAAACAGAAGACTCAAAAATTTGGAGGGGCCATGTTTACACCGGTGCTGCTGTTTGCCTTTGCCGGAATCATGGTCGGTCTTGCGACGACCTGTATGAATCCGCAGATCATGGGGGATCTGGCGAATCCGGAGTCTATATGGTACAAATTCTGGGCAATGATCAGTGCCGGTGCGAATACCGTGTTCAATCAGCTGCCAGTCCTGTTCGCAGTTTCTCTGCCGATTGCGCTTGCGAAAAAGCAGAATGCCAGAGCGTGCATGGAAACCTTTGTGATCTATATCACGTTCAACTACTTTGTCAGTGAATTTTTAAACCAGTTCGGTTCTTCACTGGGCTTTGACTTTGCCGCGGAGGTGGGAGGTACCAGTGGACTTGCCATGATCGCCGGTATCAAAACGCTGGATACCGGAATGATTGGAGCTATCCTGATTGCGGGTATTGCCATTTATCTGCACAATAAATTCTATGACAAGGAGCTTCCGGATTATCTCGATGTCTTCAAGGGATCTGCCTTTGTTGTCATGATCGGCTTCTTCGTCATGATTCCTGTCGCAATTCTCATTGCACTTGTATGGCCGCATGTTCAATCCGCCTTATTGGGTCTGCAGGGCTTCTTCAAGGCGAGTGGTGCTGCCGGTCTGTTCACATATAATCTGTTACAGAAGCTGCTGCTGCCATTCGGTGTTCATCACTTTATCTATGCACCGGTTCTGTTTGATAACGTTATTGTGGATGGTGGTACGATATCCTACTGGGCACAGCATCTGCCGGATTTCGTCAACTCCTCCAAGCCGCTGATTGAGCTGTATCCGCTTGGCGGCTTCTCCAACGGAGAGCTTGCGAAAATCTTTGGTGTCATCGGTGTTGCCCTTGCCTTCTATAAAACAGCACGTCCTGAAAAACGGAAGATGGTTGTCGCACTGATGGTGCCAGCCTGTCTGACCGCGATGATGACCGGGATTACTGAGCCGCTGGAATTCACCTTCCTGTTTGTGGCGCCTGTGCTGTACGTTGTCTATTCAGTACTGTCCGCACTGCTTGCGGTGGTCATGCTGCTGTTCGGGGTCATAGGAAACTTCGGTCAGGGTATTCCCAACATCATCTTCCTGAATCTGATACCACTGTTTAAAAATCATGAAATGATGTATGTCTGGATGCTTGTCATCGGTGTTGCCTTTACCGCGATTTACTACTTTGTATTCAAATTCATGATTCTGAAATTCAATTATGCAACACCGGGAAGGGAAGCGGTGGATGAAGATACCAAGCTGCTGACAAAGGATGAGTACAAGGCATTAAAGGATGAGAAACAAAGCTTTGGCAGTGACCGTTTTGATGTGAAGGGCATTATAGCTGCCCTTGGCGGTGGAGATAACATTCTGGAAATCAGCAACTGTGCGACACGCCTGCGTCTGCTTGTTAAGGATGAAAAGGCGGTACAGAGCCTGGAAGAGTTTAAGAAATACGGGGCAATCGGCCTTGTGAAAAACGGCACCTCCATTCAGGTCATCATCGGTCTGGATGTACCAAAGGTAAGAGAACAGGCAGAGCTTCTGCTTGGAAGAGAATAACGAGTATAGTTTATTACGACAGCCCTTAACAAAGGCTGATAAAGGAGGATACTGATATGAAGAAATTTTCAATACTGATTGCAGGTGGAGGAAGCACCTATACACCGGGTATCGTTTTGATGCTGCTGAGCCATCTGGACCGCTTTCCGCTTCGTTCTATCAAGTTTTATGACAATGATGCAGAGCGTCAGAAAATTGTTGCGGATGCATGCGAGGTCCTGATTCGTGAGCGGAATCCGGAGATCAGCTTTCTGGCAACTACCGATCCGGAAACAGCCTTTACGGATGTAGACTTCGTCATGGCACATATTCGTGCGGGAAAATATGCAATGCGTGAGCTGGATGAGAAAATACCGATGAAATATAATGTCGTCGGACAGGAAACCTGTGGACCTGGAGGAATTGCTTACGGTATGCGTTCCATCGGTGCGATGCTGGAGCTGGTTGACTACATGGAGAAATATTCACCGCAGGCATGGATGCTGAACTATTCCAATCCTGCCGCAATCGTAGCGGAGGCGACAAGAAAGCTGCGCCCGGATTCCCGTATTCTCAATATCTGTGATATGCCAATCGGCATTGAACGTCATATGGCGGAAATCCTGCATCTGGATTCCAGAAAGGATATGGACATCTCCTATTACGGACTGAACCATTTCGGATGGTGGACGAGTATTAAGGATCATGCGGGAAATGATCTGATGCCTGTATTAAAGGAACATATCAAAGAAAAGGGATACTGTGTGGAAGCACAGATGTATCAGCACACGGATGACAGCTGGACAGATACCTTCCGCAAGGCAAGAGATGTCTATGCACTGGATCCGGATACCCTGCCGAACACCTATCTGAAATATTACTTCTACCCGGATTATGTAGTGGAACATACCGATCCTGCCTATACCCGTGCCAACCAGGTTATGGATGGCCGTGAAAAATTCGTATTCGGAGAATGCCGCAAGATAGCAGAGGCACAGAGCAGTGAGGGAGCGGATCTGCATATTGATGAGCATGCATCCTATATTGTCGATCTGGCATGTGCACTGGCATACAATACGAAGGAAAAAATGCTGCTGATTGTGGAAAACAACGGTGCTGTACAAAACTTTGACCCGACTGCAATGGTTGAGGTGCCTTGTCTGGTGGGAAGCGATGGACCGCAGGCGCTGTGCATCGGGGATATTCCACGGTTCCAGAAGGGATTGATGGAGCAGCAGGTCGCTGTGGAAAAGCTGGTTGTGGAAGCATGGGCGGAACAGAGCTATCAGAAGCTGTGGCAGGCCCTGACACTGAGTCGCATGGTACCAAGTGCAAGCGTCGCAAAAGCGATTCTGGATGATCTGATCGAGGCGAATAAGGATTACTGGCCGGAATTAAAATAAGAATCTGAAACTTATGTTATAGATTATAGAAGAGAACACCCGTGGTTGCATACGCTTATGCATACGGGTGTTTTTTTGCTGTAACTGCGTGGGAATGCTGTGATCTTTTTCAGAATTGCTGGTTTATGATGGAATTCATGATATAATCGTAGAGAATGAGGTGAAGGATCATGAAACTTGCAGAGCTAGTCAATCAGCATTATAAGGAGCTGTCCTCCAATGACCTGTACATTTGGGACTATATACAGGCGCATGGAAAGGAATGTCAGAATCTGTCTATCGTTGAGCTTGCACAGCGCTGCCATGTTTCCAAAACGACGATCCTGCGCTTTGCCCAGAAGCTGTCGCTGAAGGGATACAGTGAATTGAAGGTATATCTGAGCTGGGAAAACCGGCCATCCGGGGATATGGTGATTGATGAGCATCTGATTGAGCATGTATGTGATACAAGCAAATACGCCATTGATGAGCTGCGGGAGCGTGATTTCACGGATATCTGTGAAATGCTGTATCACTCTGGACGCATATTCGTATATGGAACAGGAGCCTTGCAGGATTCTGTGGCAAGGGAGCTGCAGCGTATGTTTTTATATTGCGGAGAATTTGTCTATGTTCTATCCGGCGAAAAGGAAACGGAAATGGTTCTGCCCTTCTTGAGCCGTGATGATGTTGTGATTCTGATTTCCCTGCGCGGAGAAGGGGAGCTGATCAATGAGTTTGCTTCTCAGCTTCGTCTAAGAAGCATCAAAACGATATCCATGACGCGACTGAAAAATAATGAGCTCGCTCATAAATGCACGAAAAGCATCTACATCACAACCTCACAGGTGATGATTGGCAATCATATTCTGCATGAGGCGGCAAATCTGTATTTTGTATTGGCAGAGCTGCTGTTTCTGCGCTATTCCCAATATAAACAGAAGCAGGATGGTATAGGAATACGATAACCGCAAATATGGCGGTTTTTTCTTTGAAAACTCTTGCGGGTGACGCAGGGGAATAGTCTACAATAGGGGAAGAGGTGAAGAATATGTATCAGATTCATGAGGTGTGCGAACGCTGTCATTTAAGCAGAAAAGCGATTCGTCTGTATGGGGAAAAAGGACTCCTGCATCCGGATAGGATACAGGGAAATCGAATGTATAATAAAGAAGATGTAGTGCGGCTGCAATGTATCAGCTATTATCGTGGACTTGGGTTTTCTCTGGAACAGATTCAGCAGCTGTTGCATGGCAGCAGTGAAAAATGTTTGAAGGAGCTGCTTATGACACATAAAAAGCAGCTGAATCAAAAGCTGGAGGAAAAGCAGGAACAGCTGAGGGCTGTAAACAATGTTATACATGCGATCCGGCAGCATGAGGAATTTGATATCACTGCAGCGGTATCGGATGAACAGCATGACGATGATTGTATGGAGGGGATGCTGATCTGGAAGTGGAATTCCATCTATCAGATTTATAACTATCGATGCAGCAGAAAGACCTATCGGCATGCGGTTATTTCCACACGGCTGTTTTGTGCGATTCTTGTAATTGTACTGGTGTTTGCATGGCTGGAGAAGGGAGGAATTCTGTAATGATTACCATACGTGAGCTTGCGGATTCCTGCAATATCAGTGTACGGACACTACAGTATTATGATCAGATTGATCTTTTGAAGCCCAGCGGTTATCAGGGGCGCATTCGTGTGTATGATGAAGCAGCAAAGAAAAAACTGAAATGTATCCTTGCATGGAAGGTACTGGGCCTAAGTCTAGAGGAAATCACAAAGCTTCAGCAGGGAGTCATGGATCGGGAACAGCTGTTGATTCTGCTGGAACAGAAAAAGGAACAGCTTATGATATCCAAGGATGCTTTACTTAAAAATCAGATGCAGGTGGATGACATATTGTTTCATATCCGGCAGTCTAAGGAGTGGAATCCCGGCGACTATACGGAAATTTTATCACTGCAAACTACGGATCATCCGTATTCACTGACAACACATCTGGTTGCGCTGCTGCGTAATATGACGCTGCTCAAGGTGATCATTTTGATATTTTACATATTGGATGCCCTCTGTATTGCTGCACTTATCGCAGAATGTGCAACCCTTCTATTCCCATAGGGCAATAAATCATAATTCAGATGCTTTGATAGAAAGATATGGAAAGCGGCAATGGGCTTATTCATATTCAAATTCGGAACGATTTCGTATTCATGCAGAGGCTAAGCTGAATACGAAGATAATCTTATACATCCGTCGTTTCCCTACCGGGTAAACTGTTGTATAATAGTGATATTGATCATACAAGGAGACGAAGGATATGTCACAGAAAAAAATTACCTATATCAAGCTGCTGCATCAGCTGGAAAAAAAGATGAAGACCAAACGCCTTGAGGGCAAGGTCGCTATACAAAGAGAAGAATTTGAAATTCTGTTGTCCGGAATACCTTCAATTTTAAACGGATACGATCTGGTAACGCTTGAGGTAGGTGAAAACATCAACCGTGAGGCATTGCGAAAGCATCTGAAGGAACAGTTTGAAATCACCGATAAAGAGAGTGCAATCAGGGCAATCAAAGCCTTTTTGAATGATAATGTGCAATGGCAGTACGAGCAGTTTCTGGGCTTCTGGAGGGATGAGCCTCAGTTCGATTTGGAAGAGCTGGATGAAAAAGCAAGGCTGTTCTTTGAGGGCTGCAAAACCTTTGCGAAGCAGTTTTACCCGTTCCTGAAGGAACAGGGCTTTGCCGGCTTTGATTATGGAGAATGTGTCCGCATGATACGGGAATGCTATGCAGTGGACATTCTGGATCGGGAAACGGCGGACATGATGCTGCAGGATATCGGAACCCGTGCATTCCGGCAGTTTGACAGCTGGGAGGAATATGCGCTCAGTTATCTGTGCGGAGGGTGTTATTTCATGTTCCGCAGCTCCGGGATGAACAACGATTATGGAAGTATGATGTTTCAAAATGAGCTGCAGGCGATTGAAAAGCTGTTTTTTGAAAATCGTACCAATGTATGGAACCGCTATTCCTGGCTGGAGGGAAAGAAGTATTTCCCGGGCATTAAAGAAGGGAAAAAGCTGTTTAACAGCACGTTGGGCTGCTTTGTGACGGATCGTGTCAGCATAGATCAGGATGCCATCTGTTATATGGTACGCGAGGAGCCCTCCAAAGACAATCCGGACAGCGGCTGGAGAATCTTCGCCGGAGATGAAACACAGGAGTATATTGATGATATTGAACATACGCAGGTTTTCGCTTTAAATACCGTATGCAATTATGATCCTGAAATCATCCCGTTTCTTGACGAGCCGGTTGGTACGGTGATTGTGCGCAATCGGGAAGGAAAGCTTGAAAAAGAGGAAAAGCAGAATTAATAACAGCTGTTTTTATGGAAATTCACACTCTGTTTACTGTATATCTGCTATATAACTTATACCAAACATAAGGTTTGGACATGATCTGAATTCAGATTGTCCGGACCTTTTTCTTCATATTCATTTGGTCCTATGGTAACCGGTATAGTCATAAATAGTTTGAGAAAACAGATATCCGATATAGTTGTTATTGACAGAATACGAATACCATGATAGTGTATTACTGTAGTTAGTACACTAATGCACTGGAGGTGCAATTGATGTTTGTAATTGACACGCAAAGCAAACTTCCGATATTTGAACAGCTGAAAAAGCAAATACTGGAGTTTATTACAATTGGTATTCTGTCACCAAACGACAAACTTCCCTCTGTCCGTGCCATGGCTTCGCAGATCGGTGTAAATCCCAACACGGTTGCCAAAGCCTATCAGGAGCTGGAGGAGCATGGATATATTTATTCGGAGAAAGGAAAGGGATGCTTTGTGGCAGACAATGAATCCGATAAGCTGATACAGGAAGAAAAGCTGAAGGACTTTAAGGGAACAGTTCTTGATATGAAGCAGCATCATATCGAAAAGGAAGCGCTCTATAAAGTGGTGGATTCCGTATATGAGGAGGGAAAGGATCATGCTTAAAATCAGGTCACTGACAAAGAAATTTAAAGAAAAGACCGTGCTGATGGATGTAAACCTGGATATTCACAGCGGCAGTGTTTTTGGTCTGATCGGTCCCAATGGTTCAGGTAAATCCACACTTCTGAAAATCATGGCCGGTATTATGAAGCCGGATCTGGGATGTATCTGTATTGATGATGAAAGGGTATTTGATAATCCCAAAGTGAAACGTGATATTCTGTTGATCAGTGATGATCCGTTTTATTTCTTTAATGCCACGTTAAAGGATATGAAGGAATTTTACCGTGTATGGTATCCAAATCTCAATGATGAAATCTACGAGAAATATCGTGCTATCTTTAAGCTGGATGAAAATAAGACACTGAAGAATTTCTCCAAGGGTATGAAGCGTCAGTCCTTTATCGTTCTGGCACTTGCAATTTCACCAAAATATCTGTTTCTTGACGAGGCATTTGACGGTCTGGATCCGGTGATGCGGCTGACCTTTAAACGGGCAATCAGTAAAATGATCGAGGAAAAGGAAATGACTGTAATCATATCCAGTCATAATCTGCGTGAGCTGGAGGATATTTGCGATACATTCGGTATCTTGGAGGATAATACGATTCGAACTGCCGGCTATGTGGATGAAACGAAGGAAAATATCCACAAGATTCAGCTTGCGTTTAAAGAAGAAAAACGTGAAGATGATTTTAAGGCACTGGATTTGCTGTCGATGCATGTGCAGTCGCGTGTAGTGAATCTGGTTGTTAAGGGAGATATTGAAAAAATTAAAAATTATTTGAATACGATGGACCCTCTGATGATGGAAGTGCTGAATGTCAATCTGGAGGAGGTCTTCATCTATGAAATGGAAAAGAAGGGGTATGGTGTTTATGATGAATGATTTTAAGGCCTATCTGCGCTATTATGTAAACAGCAATAAACGGCTGTTGATACTGGTTTTTATCATTCTGTTTCTGATAATGCCATTCTTTACCTTTAATTATATGGGACTGCCGCGCGACCCGTATTCACTGGATACCTTCTATATGGGCTTCATTGCTCTGGGAGCGGCAACCTGTGCTGGAGGCTGTATCCTGTCATATTTGTTACCAATATATAATTTTCGCTATTTGTATAAGAAAAGAAGTCATGAGATGTACTTCTCTTTACCGATACAAAGAAAGCATCTGTTTCTATACAACTATATCAGCGGGCTGCTTGTCGTACTGGTCCCGTTGCTGATGAACTATCTTCTGGGCTACTTTATAATGCTGGGGCTCGGATATCGGGAGAGACCGCTCTATATGCTGATACCGTTAATCTTCTTTCTCGGTTTATCCATCCTGCTTTTGATTCAGTATTCCATTTTCACCTTTTTAAGCGTGAAATGCAACAATCTGATTGACAGTATTCTTGTCAACGGTGCTTACGTTGTCATGCCGTTTATTGTCATGCTTTCCGCGACGATTTTCTTTAGTAATCAGATAACGACAATTCTTGGAGATATCGGCGCATCACCAAGTGAATTTATCAATATGGGAATGATCCAGATGCTGCTTTCCATGCCGAGCACAATTTATGCCTTTCTATTTAATATGATAGCTTCCATGGCGTCGGAAATGCATAGAATTGATACTCTGATAAACGCATTTAACTGGCTGTACTTTCTATATTGGGGAGTCATCGGTGTGCTATGCTTCTGGTTTGGCTGGAAATCCTTTGTGGATAGAAAGCCTGAGGATGCAGAGCAGCGAACTGTTACCTTATTCGGATACCCGGTGATTATCACGGTTATCACCTTCTGTATGGTTTTATTCGTCATGAATATCAATGGCGGTGTCGTTGTTCCCAGCCTGATTATACTGGTTGCATATTTTTGTATGATATTCTTCTCCAATCGAAAGATACAGATAAAAAAGCTTCACGTAATCGTATTTGCATTGCTTTATATCGGAACTTTCGGCTTTAGCTATATGTATACGCAGACAAAAGGGCTGGGGATGGTAAAGGAATTTCCATCGCTGACAGATATGAAGCGTGTAAATATTGATGTGAATTCATCTTCTATTGAAAATGATTCCGCTATGCAGTTCTATGATGCGAAGAATAAAGAATATTATGATGGATATGGTACTTCTGTTCAGGATGAGGAATCCATGAAAGATCTGCTGGATGTGCAAAAGGAAGTCAGTACTAGGAGTGTGAAGGAGTACTTTTATGATAATGCGTTTTATATCAGCATTTCCTATATCAAGCAGGATAACTTTCAGGTTTCTCGAAACTATACACTAAAAATGAATAAAAAGAATAAGGACTATCTACAAAAGCTGATGGAAGAGCTGAAGCATACGGAAAAATTCTCTGTTATGCAGCATTGAGAAATGAGCTGAAAGTAAGAAAATCTTTCTTGTTGTTCATAGAAAGTATGAAGAAAAAAAGTCATTCTTTTACCACAAAAGGAAGGCTTTGCTGTTGGATGAAAGGGGTTCTATTGCATAATAGAGTACACAATTCGCAAGGGGATTGCGATACCTCTTATAGTAAGCAAAAGGCTCTCAGCACTTATGTGTGCAGAGAGCCTTTTTGCGTTGTACATCTAAAACAGTAACACACAATGTATGTATGGAGAGGTGTTAAAAGGCGTTGCTTACAAATGACAGCTTATATCGTCGTGTCGGACTTGCTTATTCGTTTTTTTACAGACTCGAAGGTATCACATTCCAGAACCAATGTGGATACTATATGCATTTGTTCCTCAGTTAATGCCTGTAGCCACATTGCGCAATCCTCATGAAACTTGATTTGCATCTGTCTGTGTAAGAGCTGCCTCTCTCCTTCCAGCTTACCTTCTATCTTTCCTTCCATTTTTCCGGCAGCTTTTCCCTCTTCAAAGCTGTCACGCAAGCCGTTGCGGTAACGTGCTTCTCCCATTTGAATCGCCATTGCGGTTGACCACAGCTCATCATCCTTCCGCATTTCCTCGTACTTGTCCATGAATACCTTCACCAGCCTTTCCTTTGACTTCAGTATATCATTTTTTTCATTATTTTCAAACAGGTATACCAGCTGTTCAAAGTCATTCAGCCTCTGCATTTCCTTCTCCTTTACGATGTCATTAATTGCCGGCATATGAACAAAGGTGCGAAGGATGAGTGGATAGTAGCTTTCATTCTCTCCCTGCTCATTGCGCATCTGATACTGATTGATCAGATTTCTGTTGTTCCATGCATACTCATCAATGAAGATAATTTGATAAACCGGCTTTAATTGATCATAAAACTCACCGCTTTTCAGCTGATTGTTCAATGCTCTGGCACCGTAAAATTCAAAGCGCATCATTTCCGCTATTCCCCTACAGGTCGTCTGCATCTCGATATTGAAATGACGATTTTGTTCATCCTTTACATGCACATCCAGAATGATGCGCTTCTTTCCGATGATGCCCGGATCCAGATTCGGATTGAGGACGGTGCTTTCCTTTACCTTGATTCCGGTAACACGTTCAATGATGGTGTTGCGGGCGTACACAGAGCCTTCATCCTCACGGGAAAGGGCGTACTTAAAAAATAGATCGTTACTGTAGTTGAGTTGATTCCTTGCATTTGACATTTATATGTCCTCCATTCTGTAAGGGTTCCTTACTCCTTCTATACGTATGGAATCTGTCAAATTCCTAAAAAATCCACGAATGATTGATAAAATTTGTTATTTTTCACGTTAAAAGGAATTTAACTATACTGGCATTGCTTTTAAAGGATTTCCTTAGCAATATGCAATACGATTTTTTATTTTCAAACAGTAAATGAAAATCATCTGATGGTCCTGCGATTCGCAATGTCTCACACGAAATATTTCATGTATTTCTTATGTGAATTTACTAAAAACCTATTGCTTTCGCAGAAACTTATTGCTATAATTGTATAGCACTTACTTTAAACCCACCTGAGGTTTAAGGCGGAAGGAGAGTTAAAATGAAAAAAGGAATTCATCCAGAGTACCACCGTATTATGGTAAAATGTACTTCTTGTGGAGCTGAATTTGAAACTGGTTCAACCAGCAAAGAGTTGCGTGTTGATACTTGTTCAAACTGCCATCCTTTCTATACAGGACGTCAGAGATTCGCTGCTGCACAGGGACGTATTGAAAAATTCAACAAAAAATACGGACTTAAATAACAACTACAGTGGAAAAGGGGCATATGCCTCTTTTCTTTTATCTAAAAAGCAGGCAGAATACCCCCACCTCAGTGGTCGATGAACAGGTGGGGGATACTCTGTACACCCTGCGGGCGTGAATGCAGCCATATTTCTATTCATCCTTGTTTTCTTTCTATTTTTCACGAATCGTTTCTTAAATTTTTCTCGCGTTCGTGGTATAATGATGTCAACAAAAGGAGGTTTTCCTTCATGAAATCATATCGCACATATTCTAGTATCCTATCTGCTAATCACCCGCAAAACCCCCGGCTTTTCTGCTCTTACACATCGTGCTAAAAATCTGTACAACGTTGCTTCGTTCTATATAAGAAATGCGTACAGTGCTTCCATCAAATCAAATGAGGATCGCTTTCCACATGAGATACAGGTCCTGGAAGAACTCAATGGTGTCGTTGATGAATTGAATGTCATACGTCAAAAGCATCATAGCACACCATTCCACATCATTGATCATGAACATCGCTTTGTTTCCATGCAGCATCTGGATGTTTTTTTTAAATTGCGTAACCAGATCGATTACCGTGCTCTTCCTGCGCAGGCTAATCAGAATGTTTTGCATATGCTGTATCGTGACTGGAAAAGCTTTTTTGCTGCTTTAGCGGGTTACAAAGCACATCCTGACAAATATGAAGCAATCCCTCATATCCCTCGATATGCAGATAAAAACGGTTATAAACCCTTGATCTTTACCAATCAAATATGCAAACTGAGAAAAGACAAACATGGTTGGTATGTAAAGTTTCCTAAGGCAATGCTGCAGGCAGGGTGTGTACGTGACCGATATGATCTTGGTAAGATGGACCTGCATGAACAGAAGCTGAAGGAAGTACGTCTGATTCCCAATGGAGATACTATCAAGCTTGAAATCGTATGCGAGATAGAAATCAAGGAACCGACAATTACAATCCATGAGGCAACCAGAGTAGCCGGTATAGATATTGGTGTCGATAATCTGACAGCGATTGCGTTTACGAGTGGGCACCACCCTGTGCTGATAAAAGGAAATGAAATAAAGGCAGTCAATCAATTCTATAACAAACAGATTGCACATTATCGCTCACTGCTAAGAACTGGAAAGAAGGATAGCAAAGGGATCCATCAAACAAAACGAATGAAACGTATCAGCGAAAAGCGAAATCGACGTGTAAAGGATATCCTGCACAAAGCATCAAGAAAAATAATAGATCTATGTGTGGAGGAAGGAATCGAAGTTATCGTCGTAGGAAATAATGCGGGTTGGAAGAAGCGTATCCATATGGGGAAGAAGAACAATCAGACATTTGTGCAGATACCGTTTCATACGCTGATCGAAATGATCAAATATAAAGGAGAAGCGGCAGGAATCAGAGTCGTAGTCTGTGAAGAAGCAATACAATCGAAGGCTAGTTCCATTGACGAGGATCAAATACCAGTCTATGGAAATGATGTAACGCATACCTTCACAGGGAAAAGAATCAAGCGAGGATTGTACAGAAGTAAAAACGGCATTCTAATGAATGCCGATATCAATGGAGCAAGCAATATCATACGAAAAGTATATCCATGTATGCCAAAGCGAGAGCGATGGAGTAGAGGTACTGTGAACGTACCAGTTACGTGTATCTGAACACGAACAAAATGTTTTGATGAATGCGCAGGCATCCATTAGAAGCCGCTTGCTCTATAGCTGGCGGTAGTTCACAGGTATTATATTTTCTGAATTACAGGAAGTGGATAAAGGTTTACCTAAAAGCTGAGATATAGGATGAAAGAAAATGAAAGTTAAGTAACAGATGTAAATTGCACATACCGGAATCACTTTATGATATAATACAAATCGTAATGTTAGTGAGGAGTGTCGTTATGTATCAGCAGTATAAGGAAGGATGGCTGGAGGTAATATCCGGCTGTATGTTTGCAGGAAAGACAGAGGAGCTGATTCGCCGGATCAAGGTACTGGAATATGCGAAAAAGAAAATCGCCGTATTTAAACCGAAAATCGACGATCGCTACAGTGAGGAATGTGTTGTATCGCATTGCGGAAGCACGGCAAAAAGCTTTGTGATAAACCGTGCACATGAGATTTTTGATTACATAGATGACAGCTATGATGTAATTGCAATCGATGAGGTACAGTTTTTCGATGCAGAGATTGTAGAGATATGCGATTATTTTGCAGATCATGGAAAGCGTGTCATGGTTGCCGGGCTGGACATGGATTTTCGCGGGGAGCCGTTCAGTGTCATGCCGCAGCTGTTTACACATGCGGAATTCGTTACAAAACTGACAGCGGTGTGTACAATATGCGGAGCACCTGCCACAAGAAGCCAGCGGCTGATTGACGGCAGAGCCGCCCGCTACGATGATCCAATCATTCTGGTGGGAGCAAGTGAGCAGTACGAGGCAAGATGCCGTCATTGCCATGAGGTGCCGGGGAAGCCTTTGATCCATAAATAAACAGAGATTTACTTAAAGCAGATACGTCGAATCGGATATATCTGCTTTTTTTAATATCCTCATAAGGTATGGGCTAATGCGTGGCTCTTTTATGTTTCACACGCATGTCCTATTGCTTTTATCTATTCAGAATATAGACTTCCTGTAAATTTCCAATTAAAAGCTATGTGCCGGCATTTCATCATTGCCGGTGAATGTACTTTCGTACTTGCTGGTATCTCATTCAAAGAGAATCGTTTTATTTTTTGCACAACGTGAATGCTCATCATAGTGATGTGCAAATGTATATCCAAACATAGTACCTAACAATTCTTGTGAAAACGGTTTCTATAAAATATACTTATTTTGTAAGGAAGAGCTTGCGCGCAAATATGATTTTCCTTTAACAAAAGGAGGTTTGATAAGATGAATGATACATTGATCTGTGATGAGCTTTGTGAACTTGATTTAGATGTGAGAAGTACAGATGAGTTTTTTGAAGTCATGAGCAAAAAGGCTAAGGATCTGGGCTATGTAACAGAACAATTTCTATCAGCCATAAAAAAACGGGAACAGGATTATCCTACCGCATTGCCGGTAAAGCCTTATCCGGTTGCAATACCGCATTCCGATCCCATCAACATCGTGAAGCAGTTTATTGCACCTGTTCGTTTGAAAAATGCAATCAGCTGGTGTGAAATGGCGAACAATGACAGCATCCTTTCGGTACAAATTGTGTTTCTTCTGGGCTTTAAAAGAGAAGAGGGACATGTGGAAATTCTACAGCTGCTGCTGCAGAACTTTCAGAACGAGGACACGATGGAAAGCTTGCTGAAGGCCGCAACAAAGGAAGAATTTCTGGAAATAGTGAAGCAAATGGAAGGACTCTAATGAAAAAAGTAATCGTTGCTTGTGGGAATGGGGTTGCAACCTCTCAAACAGTGGCTTTTCGTATCAATCGCATGCTGGAAAAAGAGAATATCACCAATGTCAGGGTGGAGGCAGTGAACCTGCGCTCTTTACAAAGAGAGCTTCATGGAGCTCTTGCCTATATCGATATTACAAATAGTCATATGGATTATGGAATTCCTACTGTTAACGGACTTGCTTTTCTCTCAGGAGAGCATAAAGAAGAAGCGTTTCAAGAACTTATCAAAATCATAAAAAACAGGTAGAAGGAGAACATTATGAAAAAAGTAATCGTGGCTTGCGGAAGCGGAGTAGCTACAAGTCAAACAGTGGCATCAAAGGTAAATCGTTTGCTGAAGGAAAAAAACGTTGATGCAAAGGTAGATGCCGTAGATTTAAAATCGGTAGACCGTTACCTTGTAGATGCTGCAGCATATATCACAATAACAAAGGTCACAAAGGAATACCCAATCCCTGTAATCAACGGAATCGCATTTTTGACAGGCATGAATCAGGATGCGGAACTGAGTAAATTGATTGAGGCAATAAACAACGGAAAATAGAACTTTGAAGGAAGAGAAAGAAGGGAAATATAATGGAAATTTTATCAGATGTTGTTAATTATCTATTAAGCTTAGGCGCAGCAATCTTTGTTCCTATTATCATTATCATTGCCGGTTTGATTGTTAGAATGAAATTGAAGGATGCAATATCCGCAGGTATTACACTCGGGGTAGCGTTTACCGGGATGACGATGCTGATCAATTTTATGACGGGGGCAATTTCACCGGCTGCGGAAGCGATGCTGAAAAATACAGGGATATCTCTGCCAATCGTAGATGGTGGCTGGACCACAATGTCAACCATTTCTTGGTCCTGGCCATATGCGTTCCTAATGTTTCCACTCATGATTGTCATCAATATAATCATGCTGGTTATTAAAAAAACAAATACATTCAATGCGGACTTATGGAATGTCTGGGGTAAAATTTTTACAGCGGTTGGCGTTGTGGCAATTACCGGCAGCGTACCGCTGGCATTTCTGGTAGCCGCCATACAGATTGTATTTGAATTAAAAACAGCGGATGTGCACCAGCGCAGAATTGAAGAATTATCCGGTATTCCAGGCGTAACCTGTACACATAAGATGGTCCTGTTTGGAGCGTTGATGTATCCGATTGACTGCCTGTTGAAAAAGATACCTGCATTTAACAAAAAATTTGATGCGGCTGCATTAAAGGATAAAGTTGGTATCTTTGCTGAGAATCATGTATTGGGGTTTATTCTGGGCGTTATCTTCGGTTTGCTTGCTCAATATCCTGTCGCAGAAACACTGACGCTTGCTATTCAGTGTGCCGCAGCCTTAACACTGTTCCCGGTCATCACAAAATATTTTATGCAGGCGCTGTCACCAATCAGTGAAGCGGTATCTGACTTTATGAATAAAAAATTCAAGGGAAGAACACTGCTTGTCGGTCTTGACTGGCCTTTCCTTGGCGGTTCCAATGAAATATGGCTGGCAGTCATCTGGTCTGTTCCGGTAACCTTGATCTGTGCAATGCTTTTACCGGGTAATGCGATACTGCCGTTTGCAGGAATCATCAATATAGCACTTGCTGTTCCTGCTTATCTTGTAACAAAGGGAAATCTTCCGAGAATGCTTATTTTATGCACACTTGGAGTTCCTGCGTTCCTGTGGGTAGGTACTGCATTTGCTCCCTTTATCACAGACCTTGCAAACACAACCGGTGCGGTAGCATTGAAGGCCGGCGAAATGATTTCCAATTCCTCGATTGACGGGCCGGTATTCACGTATGCAATTTCACAGGTATTTGATGTGATCAACGGCAACTGGATTCCGATTATCGTATTGTTTGTATGGGTTACCTGCTATGCATTCTACTACCGCGCATTAAGCAAAGAAAACAAGCTTGCCGAGGCGAAGGATGGTAATGCAAAAGCAGCAGGTGAGTAGGCATGTCTTTTACTAATAAAGAAGGTAAGCTTATCGTATTGAATATCATAGATACAATACAAAAGCATAAGGATTACCTAAGTGAAATAGATGGTGCAATCGGTGATGGCGATCATGGTATCAATATGAATAAAGGAGTAACGATCGCAAAGTCACAGGTGGAAAAAAACGAGACATTAAGTGAAGCGCTGTGCACGCTTTCCTGTGTGCTTATGGAAAAAATAGGAGGATCCATGGGGCCTCTCTACGGTTCAATTTTTATGGGAATGCAGGCCGCATTGGGAAATGCAGAATACATTAACGGTGCAATCATTGAAAAGATGCTGAAGCAGGCCTATGACAATATTCAGATGATCTCACCGGCTAAGCCAGGAGATAAAACATTGGTAGATGTCCTTGCTCCTGCTGTTTCAGCGTATGCATCAGTCTTTGAAAAAACACAGGATACATGCGCTGCTCTTACAGCCTGCTCACAGGCTGCAGAAGAGGGGATGCAGGCGACCTGTGATATGCAGGCTAAATTAGGCAGAGCATCACGTCTGAAAGAAAAATCAATCGGTCATCAGGATGCAGGGGCAACCTCCTGCTGCCTGATTCTGCAGACATTCTGCTCAACGATAATAGCGTTGGAAAAAGCTTCACGAAAGGAGACTGGAGATGCAGCGATTTGTTAACGATCCGGACATGATTGTAGATGATATGTTAAAGGGGTATGTGAAATGTCATAAGGATATCCTTCATATCAGTGAAAAGAACGATCATGTAGTTGTGAAAAACCGGCAAAGGAAGCATAAGGTAGGAATCGTAAGTGGAGGGGGAAGCGGTCATGAGCCATGTTTTCTTGGTTATGTCGGCGAACACATGCTGGATGCTGTAGCAGTAGGAGAAGTATTTTCTTCTCCCCCTGCCACTGCGTTTCATCAGGCATTTTTAGAGGCTGATACCGGTGCAGGCGTTGCCTGTCTGTTTGGCAATTATGCCGGCGATAATATGAATGTGAAAATGGCAGTACAAATGGCGGCAATGCAGCAGGTAAATGTACGCTATGTTACGGCCAATGATGATATTGCAAGCGCACCGTTGGATGAAAAAGAGAAGCGTCATGGAATTGCAGGAAGTCTGTTCATGTGGAAAATCGGGTGTGCAAAGGCAGAGCTTGGCGGTACGCTGGATGAAGTGATCGATGCAGCACAGGCTGCTGTAAATGAAACCAGAAGCTTGTGTGTAGGGCTGACCCCCTGCTCAATACCTGCTGTCGGTCATGCTAATTTTGAGATTCAGGAAGGTACCATGGAATATGGTATCGGACATCATGGTGAGCCCGGGCTGATTGTAGAATCATTGAAAAGCGCAATAGAAATCGCCGCGGTACTCTGTGAGAAAATAGAAGCAGATTTAAAGCTGAAGCATGGAGAAGAAATATCTGTCATCGTATCCGGGCTGGGCGGAACGCCAATTATGGAGCTTTATGTTCTTTATGATGAGATAGAGAATTATTTTACAGAACGCGATATTTCAGTCTATCGCTCCTTTGTAGGTGATTATGTAACCTCGTTGGAGATGAGTGGAGCTGCGCTGACGGTGATGCGTATGAAGGAAGAATTTAAAGAATTGCTGGATTTTCCTGTTGATACACCGGCAATCACTATAAAATGAAATTTGAGAAAGCTGTGCGGATCAGTAGAGGATGATGCTGCCCTGCTGATCACGTTATTTATAAGGAGGAATCGCAATGTCGTTGGATGAAAGAGGCTTGAATATTTTAAAACTGCTTGTAAATAATCCGACGATCAGTGGTTCTCAACTGGAAAAAGAAGCAGGATTGTCACGAAAACAGCTTAGTTATTCTTTAGCGAAGATAAATTTTTATCTGAAGGAAAATGGATTTGAAGAAATCGGAAGAATGCGGACGGGGAAATTTATCATACCCCATAATGTTATCAATTCCTATAAAACAAATCAGTTCACCTTTGATGAAGGTGCGTATGTATTTATAGAAAAAGAGCGTCTTTACTTGATTGCCCTGATTCTCTTGCAGCATAAAGAGGAGCTCAGTATTAACCATTTCACCTCGATCCTGAGGATTAGCAAGAATACGGTTTTGAATGATTTGAAAAAACTGCAGACGGTGATTTTACAGGAATTCGATTTGAAGCTATGGTATGATCGTTCCAAGGGATATTATCTGGTTGGCAAGGAATATGAAAAGCGTACGTTGATGATTCGCATGATTCAAAGCATCCTGCCGTTGCTGAGCGGAGAATCTATTCTGCTTTCCATACTTGAAATTGATGAGGAACGGATCCGGATGCTTTGTGCCGATGTAGAGGAAGTAGAAAAAACCTTGAAAGTACGTTATACCGATGAACGGATACGGGAGATTCCCTTTATCCTATATTTCATTCTTATTCGAATCGAGGCTCAGAAATTTTTGGATGTGCTTCCGGAGGATTATCAGCATATTGCAGGTACCAGTGAATATGGCTCTATTATGAATATCTTCGCTAAATATGATATCCAGAATACAATGGATAAATTATATCTGGTATCACAGTTTCAGATATCAAGTGTTAATTTTGAAGACAGCCGCAGTAAGAAATTTGAAAAGGAACTGGCGGAAGCGGCAGAGAAGACACTTGAGAATTTTGAAAATCTCGTCTGTATTCGTTTTCAGGATCGTAAGGCCCTGCTGGATGCTCTGATTCAGCATCTGAAACCGGCCCTTTACAGAATACGCTATCAGTATCATATCGAAGGCAATATTCTCAATATGATACTTCCTCATCATTCCTATCTATTTGAAATCACAAGACATGCAATGGTGCCGTTTGAGGAGATGTTCCATATTCTTATTCCGCAAGAGGAAATGGCGTATATCACCATCCTGTTTGGCGGGTGGATGACAAAGGAAGGAACACTGGATTTTCTTGAGAAAAAAAGAAGAGCTATTGTCGTTTGTACCAATGGTATTTCCATTTCCAATTTTCTGTTTCTGAAGCTGAAGGAGGCATTCCCTGAGCTTGAATTTCTTTGTTCTTTATCCTCACGGCAGTTTTACGAATACCATAAGGAATATGATGTTGTATTTGCTACCGTTCATCTTGATACAGCGGTACCACAATTTCTGGTAAAGCCGATTATGGATGATAACGATTTGCATAATCTTCGCAAAAAGGTGTTCAACGAGCTTTTGAATAAAACTATTTATGAGGTTAACTCAGCAAGTCTACTTCATGTTATTGGTAAATATGTGGATGTAAAGGACCGTAAAGGACTGTTGACGGCATTAAAAAGCTATCTTGGTGAAACCACGCAGGAAATGGTTCTGACAGAGCATTGCCATCAAATGGACACAAACAATCTTCATGATCTGTTAACACCGGAAACCGTGCATATAGCAGGGCATGAACTAACCTGGATGGAAGCTATTCAAACTGCATCGGAACCATTGCTGAGAAATGGCTGTATTACAACGAAATATATAGAAAATATGATTTACAGCGTCAAATATGATAAACCGATCTGGACGATTGCGGATGGTCTGCTGCTGGCACATGCAAGTGTAGAGGAGGGGGTTAATGCATTGGGCATGTCCCTTCTAAAGCTGCCGGAAAGTATTTGCTTTAATGGTTATATGGAAGCTGTTATCGTTGTCGTTATGGCAACACCAAATCGTGAAATTCATTTAAAGGCGCTGTATGCACTGATTGATATCGTAGAAAATGAAGAAGATTTTAATCGGATGAAGTCTACAGACTCCATTTCGGAAATATTAGATATAATATCTAAAGAAAGGTACGAGGTATGTTAGAGAATTTAAAAAAAGATGTATGTGAGATTGCGAAAAGAGCACAGCGTGATGGATTATGCAAGCATAAATCAGGGAATTTCTCAGCCCGTGATGTGAAAAGCGGCTATATTGTTATTACACCGACAAGTGTGGATCGTGAGCTGCTGACTCCAAGAGATATGATCGTGATGGATTTGGAGGCCAATGTAATTGAAAACCTGTCCGGTTTAAAACCGACAAGTGAATCGCTGATGCACATTACCATTTATAAGACCAGAAAGGATGCGAATGCTATTGCACATACCCATTCTATGTATGCAACTACGTTTGCATTATTAAATAAGCCGATTCCTGCTATCGTATATGAAGTCGCAAATATGGGACTTACAAAGGGACGCGTGCCGGTGGCGCCTTATGGAAGACCGGGGACGATGGAGCTGGCAAACAGTGTGGTTGATGCATGCATGGAAGCTGAAAGCTTTTTGATGGAAAGTCATGGCGCTGTAGCCTTTGATTCTCAGGATATTTATGAAGCCTTTTTGAAGGCCGCTTATATTGAGGAACTGGCACAGCTTTATTATAATGCAGTTACTGTTTTACAGGGCAAGGAACCAAAATCATTCGCTCAGGAAGAATTACAGAAATGGGAATACCCAAAAGAAATCAAATTCCCGAAGCAGTGATATGATGTATTTCTATTTTGTGCGCCATGGGGAAACACTATCCAATATATGGCATACGCTGCAGGGATGGTCGGATACTCCGTTGACGGAAAAGGGAATCGCACAGGGAAAGGCTTTGGGAAGAGGACTGGCAAATACACCGTTTGAGAAGATATATTCATCAACAAGTGAACGCGCTTATGATACTGCCTGTTATATACGGGGAAAAAGAAATATGGAGATAACCATGTGCAGGGGTCTGAAGGAAATGAATTTCGGTACCTTTGAAACCAAGGCCAATACATTTGCCGGATGTGAAACCTATCTACAGAGAATTCAGTTTCCATGGAAGGCTGCCGGTGGAGAAAATCTGGAGGATGTCTGCCAGCGAATCCATCAGACAATGAGACAAATATTGGAAGAGAATAAAGGGGGACATGGGAATATTCTATGTGTGAGTCATGGAATTTCCATACTGGCTGCTCTGCATACTGCGGATAAGGAAGTTTATGAAGAATGTCTGAGGAATGAAGTGAGGTTTGGAAATTGCAGTGTGACAATTATCGGCTATCATAAGGGAAGGTACACGGTAGAATGCATCAACTCAACAGAATATGTTACAAAGGGAGGCTATTATGAAAAAGATTATCAATGACCCGAATAAGTATCTATCGGAGATGCTGGAAGGGATCTATATCGCTCATCAAAATCAATTGACATATGTAAATGATGATCCGCAATGTCTGGTTACCAAAACAAAAAAAGCAGGGAAGGTGGGAATCGCAACCGGTGGAGGAAGCGGACATCTGCCTTTGTTTCTGGGATATGTAGGTGACGGTATGCTGGACGGCTGCAGTGTAGGCGATGTCTTTCAGTCTCCAAGCGCTGAACAGATGCATGCAATCACAAAAGAGATTGATTCAGGTGCCGGAGTTCTCTATATTTACGGAAATTACAATGGGGATATATTTAATTTTGATATGGCGGCAGAAATGGCGGATTTTGAGGATGGAATTCGTGTGGAAACAGTGCTTGGTGCAGATGACGTCGCTAGTATCGGACCGCTTTCGCAGGACGAGAAGACAACAAGGCGGGGTGTTGCAGGTATTTTCTTTGTTTATAAATGTGCCGGAGCAGCTGCTGATAAAATGATGAGCCTTGACACTGTGACACGCATTGCAAGAAAAGCAAGCTGGAACACAAGGACGCTGGGTGTTGCTTTAACATCCTGTGTCGTCCCCCGTGTCGGGCATGCCGGTTTTCATATCGAAGAGGATGAAATGGAAATCGGAATGGGAATTCATGGAGAAACGGGTATTCGCAGAGGAAAGATTGAAACAGCTGATCAGATAATAGAAGATCTTCCTTATGCACCTGGCGATCGTGTTGCGGTACTTGTAAATGGTCTGGGGGCGACTCCACTGGATGAACAATATATCGTAACGAGAAAAATCAATCAGCTTCTCATGGATAAAGGAATAGCTGTTCACCGCTATTATGTGGGGGAATATGCAACCTCACTGGAAATGGCAGGAGTATCCATATCCTTACTGAAGCTTGACGAAGAGCTTACAGAGCTGATTGATTATCCGGCAAATACCCCGTTCTTTAAACAGCTGTAGGAGAATTTAATATGGATGTTAAATATATAAAAAGCCTGTTAAACTGTTTTGCAGAGGTTATGCAGGAGAATAGAGAGTTCTTAATTGAACAGGATAGTATCGTGGGAGACGGGGATCTCGGCTTAACGATGAGTGACGGTTTTCAGGCTGCTGCGGAGGCTGTACGCAAAAGCGATGAAACAGATGCAGGCAAGCTATTATATATGGCAGGAAAAGCGATGTCTGTTGCCGTACCCTCTACAATGGGTACCCTGATGGCAAGTGGATTTATGCAGGCGGGGAAAGCGTTAAAGGGTGTCTGTGAGCTCGATCTGAACCATATAGCACAGTTCTTTCAGGCATATGAAGCTGGTGTGATGCACAGAGGAAAAGCAAACATAAACGAAAAAACGTTCCTTGATGGTATTGACCCTGCTGTACAGAGTATGAGAAGCAGCCTAGAAAACCATGAGAGCCTGGAAAGCTTCGCACAAAAAGCATATGAGGCAGCATGTGCAGGCTATGAAAATACTGCTACCATGCTGGCGGTTCATGGCAGGGCGGCTACCAGAGGAGAACTGAGCCGTTCGCTGAAAGATCCGGGGGCCTGCGTTGCTATGCTGATGATGAAGGCATTTGTGAAATCCGTTAAATAGCAATGGTGGCTAACTATTTCTGAATGCAGATAGCCAGATAGTATACGTCATGCCTGCGTGATCGGTGCATAAAGTAGCAAGGGAAGACGCAGACTGAAATTCGGATAGGAAACAAAGAAAAGGACTGTGTCTATATGATGACAGTCCTTCTTATAGTAGATAGACAAACGGATTTTCTACATTTCCTTTATCGTAGATAAAAATCATCCTCGAAGGTACGTGCTCCGCTATCGGTTAACGGATGCTCAAGTGATTTCATATACAATGTGTATGGAATCGCGGCATAGTCCACCTTCATTGCTGCCAGCTTCTCCAGCTGTGCCAGATTCTTGATGGATGCGGCAACGGTTTTCACCGGATATCTCTTAGCTGCTATCATTTCCTGAATATTGCTGAGAATACGCATGGCATCACTTCCGTACTCCTCGTTTCTTCCGATAAAGAAAAACAGATAATCCACATGGGCATTGATGGCTGCCACAGCCTGTCCCATGGTGAAAATCAGTGTCATTGCCGTTTTAACTCCACGTTTATGCAGCGTGTCTGCAAGATGCAGACCATCCTTTGAAAAATTGATTTTAATAACGATCTCATTGTATAGGGCAAGAAGCTCCTCTGTCTGCTGCAGAATTTCCTCATAGGTTCCGATGACCTCTCCACTTAGGAAATCAAGCTCCCTGTTTGAATAGCCGTTAACAAAATCATGCAGACGGATATCGTTTTTGCGATACATACTTGTGTTGGCTGTTACACCTCTTGCGCCCAGCATCAAAGCCTCTTCTATTTCCTGTGCATTTCCGCTGTCAATCAGATACAGCATACCATCACTCCTCTTCTTTTTCTTAAGTATACAAAATCTGTGCATATTAGGGCCTTCATCATGCAACCTTTGTTTCCATAAGGATGCGGTAAATATCTCCCTGTATTTTTTTCCGTATCATTATGGAAGCACTCTGTATAGTTGTGTTCTATACAGCGGTGAAAAAACACGTATAATGAAGCTGTAAAGAGGAGGTATGTATTATGTTTCATTATTATCAGCCTACAAAGATTCATTTCGGTGCAGGTCAGCTGAATGAGCTGGGGCATGTTTGCAGAGGCTATGGAAAGACCTGTTTTCTTGTAACAACACCGGATGCTCCCCTGCAGCCGTTATATGAACGTGTGAAGAAACTGCTGGATGCGGAAGGTATCAGCGTTATTCATTTTGATAAGGTAGAACCCAATCCAAGTGTGGAAATCGTAGAACAGGGATTTGCCATGCTGAAGGAGCAGCCTGCCGATTTTGTATTGGCAGTCGGGGGCGGAAGCTCGATTGACACAGCAAAGGCGATTGCATTTGCGAATGGTAAAGAGTCGATTGACTGGGATCATCTGTTTAACGAATACAGCTCACCGTTTGCATATTATCCTTCCTACAGTGAAAAACACCTGCCCCTGCTGAGTGTACCGACAACCTCAGGAACCGGTTCTCAGGTAACACAGGCGGCTGTCATCACAAGAGGAAAAGAGAAAATCACATTCTTTCATCCGGATAACTTTTCACAGGAAACGATTCTGGACCCGCAGCTGATGCTGACCCTGCCAAAGCGCATGAGTGCCGCTACCGGCTTTGATGCGTTTACCCATGCGTTTGAGAGCTACATCAATGCCAATGCATCTCCTTACAGCGCAATGGATTCCATGGAGGCAATGCGACTGGTGATTGATCATCTGCCACATGTACTGGAAGATCCGCAGAATCTGGAATTCCGTACAAACATGTGTCTTGCCGACACACTGGCTGGCCGCGCACTGGCTAATTCCGGTGCAAGTGCACCGCATCCGCTCTCTGAAATTATTGGCGGAATTGTACATCTGCCGCACGGGGAAGCACTGGCTGTCGTTTTCCCTGCCTTCATTCAGCATATGGCAGATAAAAACAAGGAGCGTTTTGCGGATGTCGCAAAGCTGTTTGGCAGTGACGATTTATATACGGCAATGATTGAATTCCTGGAAACAATCGGGCTTCACAAGAAGCTGAAGGATTTCGGAGTCAGTGAGGAAGACTTTCAGGAAATTCTGGCATCTCCAGTTCTGGATCATCTGCCATTCGGAAGCAGAGAGGAGCTGGAGGCTATTCTGAAAGACTCCTATGCCTGAAATTCGCCTCATAGGTCTTGATCTGGATGGAACCCTGCTGAGAAGGGACAACTCGGTAAGTGATGAAAATATTAGTGCATTGCAGGAATGTATAAAACAAAACATTCAGATATATCTGATCAGCGGACGTCCTTACTGCTTTACAAGGATGATTGCGGAAAAAATTCATCCATCCGTAAGGGTGATTTCCTCTAACGGAGCGATATACGAAATAGGGACGAAGTGTATCATGCATACGATAGAGCCGCATGTCCTGTATCAGATTATTGATGTGCTGAAGGAGCATGCACACGCACGTGCCTTTTTCAAGGGGAAGCACGAATTCTTTACGCATGAGCCTTATGATGAGAGATTTCTCTACGATCATATAAATAATCAGCTGCCGGCAGATGTTCAGGTAACATCCTTTACCGGCATGAGTTGGGAAGAGCTGAAGCACCATACTCATGATATTGCGAAGATACTGGTCTATGATATGCAGACGGATCGGCTATTAAAAGCCAGAAAACAGATAGAATGTATAGAAAACATCACGGTAACCGATTATCAGCCTATCAGCTTTGATATCACTGCCGGTGGTGTTCATAAAGGGAATGCTATAAAAGCTGTACTGCAATCCCTGCATTTGAAGAAGGAGGAATTTATGGCTTTCGGTGATGCCATGAATGACCTTCCCATGTTTGCGGAAGCGGGACTTACTGTAGCCATGGCAAATGCTGCTGAGGAAATTCAGGCATCCTGCGATATTGTAACTGCAGATTACATGGATGACGGGGTTGCTAAAGCAATACAGCGGTATATTTTATGAGAAAAAGGGGCTGCATGTACAGTCCCTTTTTCTGTGGTTTAGAAATGATTCTGATGATTGAACAAACTCTGGATATCATCCCGCAGCCGTTGTAGAAATGTCTGATCCGGCAGCATGGGAATCTGATACCAGTGAACAGATGGCGGTACGGTAAGGGGAAAGGTGGAAAATATGACAGGATAATGCATCCAACTATCCGGCTCGCTAACCTCCTGCCATCGTATTACACGTTGGATTTTCACCTCCTGGATATGCGTTTGCAGCAGCCGTAAGGAAAAAATAAGCTCACTGTAGCGATGCTCGTATAAAAAGACTGCCTCCAGCGGCTGCAGTGTGTATTGCAAAGCAGCAGCTATATGAAGGGTGATGTAGGATATTTCATCCTCCGGAAGCTGCAGGCCGCAGATATCCTGTACAATCTCTTTCATGGAGGAAGCCATTTGGTAGGGAATCGGAAATTTAGCTTTCATAGCATCCTTCAGCGGATTGTCATATTCATAATAATAGACGGATTTTTCCAGAACATTCGATAAATGCTGAAAGAGCCGCTTTTCAAACGTATCACTGTCGATTTTAGGGTAACGTGCATAAATCGGCGGTGTGAACCGCCGCAGGATTTCTTTGCAGGCTGCCTGTATTTCCGGCGTTTGCAATAAACCGGTATTGGTGTTCTTCAATGTCAGAAGGACAGATAAGGCATAGGAAAGCTCTTCCTCGGGAATTGTCTGCTGCAGATGATGTTCTATTTCTTTGCGTAGGTGCATCAACTGTTGAAACAGCGCCGTCTTTTGCAATGGATTTGGACTGTGCATATGCACATGATTTCCTCTGGATATACGATCCAGTGCAATATAATACAACACACTGACATATTCCTTATCCGCCTGATTCAGCTGTAAAAAGCTGCATACTTCGAACTGACGGATATAAAGCAGGATGTTCCTTTTTACGGTATTGTCTGAAAAGCATGCTTCAACAAAATCATTCAGCGGCTTGTGGAAGGTTATGGTACGGGCTTCATGCAGCTCGTTAACCAGCTGTGCCAATGCTTTGCGAATGCGCTTTTCTCCTTGCAATATCTGTATACCACTTCTTGTATGGGAGATGGACAGCTGATAGGTCCGCAGCCATTGCTCAGCCTTTCGTATGTCTGCATACAGAGAGCTGCGAGATATATGGAGTGTTTCCTCCAGCTGAAACATGCGCAGTGGACGTGAAAAGCGAAGCAGACTGTAAAGGATGTAGCTGACACGCTCCCTTGGCAATATAAGAGGACAGCGCGTTTTTTCATCAAGCAGATAAGTTTGCAGCTTCATCATATTTTCCCTGCTTCCGGAAAGTGTTATTCCGCATCCGGGTTTTCGTGTAAGCGTCAATGAGAATGCGGCTAGTAAAGCATCTGCCTGCTTCAGATACGTCCGTACGGTTTTTTCAGACAGTCCGACCTGTTTCGCCAGCTGAAAGGTTGTGCAAAAGGGAGAGACGATCAGCTGCTCCAGTACCGGATATAAAAAATAAGGTTTCATAGTTCATCACATCATCAGTATAGCACAATTTAAAAAGGACAGCTTCGTCCAAAATTACCGTATTATTGCGGTAAATTGTACGTAGGTGTTTTCATGATTCTGCGGTATAATAAAGATGTCAGGAATGATGTTATCATCCCATGGCGATTGACATCCTTTGTTTACAGATGTCGCTGTATCATGAAGTCTGAGCATGATACATGAAAAAGGACGCTGCGCCGTCCTTTTTTCAAACGCAAAAGCTTACATGAAGCAAAAAGGAAAGCCCTGCGGCATCAGGTTTCCATCACATATATCAGCAGCCTGTCGAAACGGTTTTTCTTTTTTAATTCTTACAAAAAGCGCTCCTATGCTTATAAGCATCATTGCCTGCCAGCATAAAAGTATGGTAAAATTACTCACAGTTTGAGGTGATAGCATGATAGACGGAAAGGTTTTTGTACGGCTGCTTCTGACAATCGGACTGCCGATTGTTTTACAGCAGATTATTTCATTGAGTCTGAATATGATCGATACCTTCATGATTGGAAGTATCGGTGTGGGTGAGCTGGCAGCTGTAGGGGCGGCAAATAAGGTATACTTTATATTCTCCATTATCTGTTTTGGGATTTACAGCGGCTCGAGTATTTATGTATCCCAGTACTGGGGAATCCGCGATGTAGAAAATATCCGCAAGGTGATTGCAATCGAAATGCGCATCGGATTTTTCCTTGCCCTGTTTACCGTTGGGCTGGCGCTGGTGTTTGCACCGCAGATTCTGCATCTGTTTGTAAGAGAACCGGATGTTGTGGCAATCGGTGCCTCCTATCTGCGTATAACCTGTTTTACGTATCTCATGACTGCATTCTCTTTTCTTATGAGCTTTAATTCGCGTGCCATTCATAATCTGAAGGTACCTACCCTTGCCAGCGTCCTGGCGATAACCGTCAATACCGTATTGAATTACGGACTGATATTCGGCAATTTTCATCTGCCGAGGCTGGGCGTTGAGGGTGCTGCTATCGCTACGTTGACCGCAAGATTTGTGGAAATGCTGCTAATCCTGGGCTATGTTTATTTCAGTGAAGACCATCCGCTGGCAGTTGACGGTGCGACCATTCGCAGACTGGATGTACCACTGATGAAGCGTGTAGTGAAAACTGCTCTTCCGGTGGCTATGAGTGAAAGTGCATGGAGTATCGGAACGACGGTCTGCTTTATAGCGTACGGTCTGCTGGGAACGAGTGCAGTTGCCGTTGTGCAGGTGGCAAGTGTAATCAATGACCTGTTTCAATGCGTGTTTTTCGGACTGGGGAATGCCTGTGCTGTCATGATCGGGAATGAGCTGGGAAGAAATCATACAAAGCTGGCGTATTCGTATGGAAGAGTCTTCATTGGAATCAATATCGGCTTCTGCCTGGTTATGACAGCAGCCCTGCTTCTTATGAAAGGCAGGATTATCGATATCTACAATTATGATGCTGCCACAAGCCAGATGCTGAATCTTACATTGATCGCCTATGCGCTGTATACCACACCGAAAATGATGTCATATGTACATATATGCGGGATTCTGCGCTCCGGAGGCGATACGAAGTTCTGTATGTTCTGTGATTTGATCGGTATATGGTGTGTCGCAATCCCCATGTCCTTTCTTGCGGCTGCTGTCTGGAGGCTGCCGCTTCACTGGGTTGTTGCACTGTCCTTCAGTGATGAGCTGGTAAAGGCTATGGTTACACTATGGCGCTTCCGCTCCAAGAAATGGATTCATGTCCTTGTCCGCAGGGAACAGGAATGTGAAATAAGCGGCGCATAATGCTTGAAAGTATGCTACTATATACATATAAAAAGTAAGGGAGAAATTCGTATGGATCATTTACCTGCACAGGAGGCAAAGCATGTCATCAATCTGCTCAGCGGACTGTTCCTGTACGCATATCGGACAAAGAATAAGAAGGCAAAAGTAACCATGGACAATATGGAGCATCTGTGCCATGTGGGGAGTACGATCGTGTTCCGCAATGAACAGTCAAGCAGGCGTCTCATTTCACAATACCTCAAGCTTCATCCTCAGCTGCCGAAAGAGGACGCTGCCTGTATTGCAAGGTTTCAAGGCTGTCGTAAGCAGCAGCTGTATGTCATGATGTATGAGCAGGAATATACCTTTGTAATGGATCGCAGGGGCAGAACGCTGTATGGCGTAAAGGGGATTACAGATTCTTTGAGCTTCCTGCTGCGCAATCAGACACTACCCTGCATGGTGCAGTATGCCATCCTGCCATATAAAAATCATTTCATCCTCGACAGTATCGGAAACACGCAGGCAATTGCGGATCTATCCTTCGTAATAGAGCTTTTTGAGGAATATCGCAGTATTGCTATGGAAAAAGGTGCGCTGCTTTCAGAGCATGAGACAGCTTCC
Source organism: [Clostridium] innocuum (assembly GCA_012317185.1). NCBI lineage: Bacteria > Bacillati > Bacillota > Clostridia > Eubacteriales > Clostridiaceae > Clostridium > [Clostridium] innocuum. The sequence continues at coordinate 368,101 of CP048838.1, forward strand.
TTCTCGGTGCTGGAGCGCAATATGCAGGAAAAGAAGGAGGAGCTTTTCTCCGATTTTCTGAATCCTTTAAACGCTATATTGTGGAATGCAGGTCAGGATCAGAAAAACAGCTTTCTGGAGCTGGCACTTACCGCATGGAATCTAAGCTATGGCAGCGATAAACAGGCAGAGGAGTTCTTTTCCAGGGATGTATTTCGAAGATATGTGAAGCCGTTGATGGAGTATCGCAGAACGGCATTTGCCAATGTAAAATTTCTCATCGATCGTCTGGAGGCTCCGCTTGCAGGAGAAACATGCATGAGGGTAGTCGAGAAAAAGGAAATCGAACAGCTGGAGCTGTAATGCATAAGAAACAGGGCATTACGGCAGACTTTTGTAAAGCTTGATTCCGCTGATAAACATACCGTAAGAAAAAACTTAGATAAATAAAAAGACTCAGGCTTTATCCTTCCTATAAGGATTGTCTGAGTCTTTCAGTGTTTAAGCATAAACATGCCTCGTTATGCATGCAGAAGGTCTGTAAATTTATTTCTGCCGGAATTTATCCATGAAAAGATCAATGCGCTCAATAGCCTCACGGATATGGTCGATACTGTAGGCATAGGATACACGAATAAAGCCCTCGCCTGCATCGCCGAACGCAGTGCCTGGTACACAGGCTACACGCTGATCCTCGAGCAGCTGAACACAGAATTCATCACTGGTTAAACCGGTACCGCGAATATCCGGGAAGATATAAAAGGCGCCGTGTGGCAGGTGTGTTGGAAGGCCAATGCGGTTGAAGCCCTTCGTAATGAAATTTCTTCTTGTCATATACGATTCCCGCATTTCTGCGACATGGATATCACCGTTGCGCATGGCATCAATGGCACCGTATTGTGCAGCTGTCGGAGCGGACATGATGATATACTGATGAATCTTATTCATCGCATCCGTAAAGGTCTTGTTCGCAAGAACATAGCCAAGCCGCCAGCCGGTCATGGCATACGCCTTGGAAAATCCACTGATGATGATAACCTGATCCTTGATTTCATTGAAATTCGCAGGTGAACAGAAGGTACCGTCATAGGTAAGCTCTGCATAGATTTCATCACTGATTACGATAATTTCATTCTCCTTCAGTATGGGAACAAGCTTTGCATAGTCCTCCCTCGTCATCACACCGCCGGTCGGATTGCTCGGAAAATTCATCAGAATTGCTTTGGTCTTTGGTGTAATTGCGGCTTTCAGCTTCTCCGGGGTCAGCTTGAACTGATCCTCGTGCTCCAGCTTAATATGCACCGGTACTGCGCCGGTCAGCTCAACACTCGGTGTATAGGCTACATAGCTTGGCTCCATCAAAATGACCTCATCCCCGGGATTTACAATGGCACGCATGGCAATATCGATGGCTTCACTACCGCCTACCGTGACAATGACATTATCCACAGGGTCATAATCCAGCTGGAACCGGCGCTTCTGGTAAAGACAGATTTCCTCACGCAGCTCCAAAAGGCCCTGATTTGCTGTATAGTGTGTTTTTCCACTTTCTATGGAATATATGGCAGCCTCACGAATATGCCACGGTGTGTCAAAATCCGGTTCTCCTACCCCCAGAGAAATCACACCCTCCATTTCACTGGCAAGGTCAAAATACTTTCGAATGCCGCTTGGCTTGATGGTTTGTACGTGCTTACTTAAAAATTTCTCATACATTATGGTGTCACCACCAGTCGTTCACTCGGTTTTTCCTCTTCATCCAGAACAATACCGTTGACCTTATACTCCTTTAGCACGAAAAAGGTAGATGTGGAAACGACATTTTCTGTTGTTGCCAGCTTGGCACCGACAAAGTTAGATATTTCCTGCATGGTTCTTCCATAGATAATGACAATAAATTCACTCTTTCCACTCATCAGATACATGGTATCGACTTCCGGATAGCGGTAGATGTTTTTGGCAACGCGATCGTAGCCGAAATCACGCTCCGGTGTAACATCCACCTCAATCAGTGCCATGACCTTATCCTTATTGGTCTTTTCCCAGTTGATAATTGTATGGTAGCCACAAATGACCTTTTTCTTTTCCAGATCACTCATAGTGTGGATGACACTTTCCTCATCCTCCAGCAATACATCCGCCAAATCTCTGGTGGAGTATCTTGCGTTTGTTTCCAGCAATGACAGCAATAATTCTTTTTTCATCCTTTATCACCTCGCATAATACTTATATTTTAAACCGAGATGCTTATGAAGTAAACAAAAAGGTGAAAAGTTGATGTATTGCGAATCTTATCACAAATTCAAATGATGTTTGAATAGAGGCAGCAGCTATATTGATGTGTTTTACACTATAAATCCAGGAATGTAAAGCTTATAGCAGTACAAATTCTGATATAATAAAAAAATGACGGGCAAACATATGATTGAATTGAAGGGAGAGCAGGCAATGTGGTATATGATAGATTATGAGAATGTGCATGAAGAAGGTCTATATGGTATAGAAATGCTCAAGAAGGATGATAGAATATTCGTGTTTTATAATATGGGGGATAAAGAAAATGTTGAAAACGGTAAATTAAGGGAAGCAGCTGAAAAAGGCATTTCCATTCAATCTGTCGTCCTGTATAAAAGGGGAAAGAATGCGCTGGATTTTTATATCGCTTCAAAAATAGGAGAGCTATGCGGACAGGGGATGCAACAGGATATCGCAGTTATAAGCGGGGATAAAGGCTTTCAGGCACTGTGTGAATACTGGATGTATGTAGCGGATATCAGAAAAAGGATAATTCTGAGGGATACCATCTATCACGCTCTCTTTGATTTTGAATACGATCAGATCGGTAATTCCTGTTCAGATTTCAAAGCTATCTATCTTCACTGTATAAAACAGTATGGTAGAAAAATGGGCTGTGAGCTTTACTGGCATTTAAAAAAATATATGGAAATACGCAGAAATTATGTAAATGTTACAAGCATGCAAGACCAACGGAAATATTATGTTGTCTTAAGAGGATATAAGCCTGGTATATACGATACCGTCAATGACTATGAACGTAATATAATAGGGTACTCCAATGCTTTTGGCAGGGTGTTTTCTTCCTATGCACAGGCGGAGGATTTTTTTCTCGATTACTTGGCAGACAGCTGTTTCGCAGCTTCCACAGCATCCATAAATGAGCTTTGGAATGATTTTTGTTATCGTGTGAATCAAAGTCTGCAGTATGAGAACAAAACCATCATGAATGGAAGTCTTGCGGGGTATGTATGTGGAGGGTTTCATGCGGATACCCGCAGGTTTTATGCATTTTGGATAATTGCTTCAAAGGATGGCATCGTGATGAAAATGAAAAATATAATACATGAAAATGAAAAGATGAAGAAGATAGGTGCTGTCGGAGGAGAAATTCTTGCAAGTAAGGCGGTATTAACATATGCTTTAAAATATGAATATCAGGAAATTAAAATGTATTGCAGTCATATAAAAGTGGCAGATTGGATAGAACGGGGTGTGCATACGGATAAGCTGCCGTATAGTCTGCACGCAGTCATAGGAAAAGCCAAAGATAGGCTGAAAGTTACCGCAGTGCATTTTCAATAGTGAAATTGGAATTTATGAAATGTTATGCGGATGCTGATCGTTTTACACATGAAGGAGAAAACTTATGGATGAAAGGGAACAGCTGTGCGGGGATCTGGATGAGCTGCTGGAGGTTTATGGCGATATGGTGTATCGGGTTGCCCAGCAGAATATGGGGAATATCGCAGATGCGCAGGATGTTGCACAGGACGTCTTTCTGCGTATTCTGAAGAAGAAGCCGCAGTTTACATCAACAACCCATGAAAAGGCATGGATACTACGGGTTACTGTTAACATTTGCAAGGATTACTGGAAATACCAGCGGCTTCGCAAAACGGTGGAGCTGCAGGAAAATCTGGCCAAAGTGAAAGAGAATACAGATTTCGGTTTGCTGTATGAGGTCATGCAGCTGCCTGTAAAGTATCGCAATGTTATTTATTTGTTTTATTATGAGGAGCTGAGCGTCGCTATGATTGCGGATATACTGCAAAGGAAAGAGGCGACGATTCTGACATGGCTGCATCGGGCAAGAAAGCAGCTGAAAAACAGACTGGAAGAGGGTGACAAGCAATGAGAAAATATCGTGAGGAGCTGAATCAGATACATATGAGTGAGGAGCTGAAGCAAAGGATACGTAATGCAGCAGCAAAGCAGGAACATCCACAGCGCCGTCAGAAACAGCAGCTGCGCTTCATCTATGGCTGTACAGCCCTGTGTGTCGTTATTGTTATCTGCTTCAATGTATATGATAGGAATGCACTATCACAGCAGCCGGAAAACGCCGCGCAGATTGCGAACAGCATAGAAAAAAATAAAGCAGCGGATGAAGCTGTACCGGGTACGGTGCAGGAACAGGCAAAGGAAAGTAAAACCGGATCAGCACAGGATCGTGTGATACCAAAGGAAACCTATGAGCCGCAGACAAAGACGTATATGATAGGAGGGATGGGGGTTACGGATAAGGCTTTCATACAAAAGAAAAAAATAAAAGAAATGCCGTATGAGAAGGATCGCCTGGATATACAAAGCACCCTACCTGTTTTCAGAAAACAGTATGGTAATGGAGCGAATTTGGACTCTATCCCGGAAAAAGAAATGCAGAAGCAGAAAAAGAAAGCGGAAGAGCTGTTTCAGATAATTAAGAAAAAAACATCGAAAATACTTAACATCACAGATATTATGGCAGATGGAGACGGGGAATTGCGCCTTGTTTTGCATACAGATAAGAAGGAAGGTACAAGAGCACAACAGCAAAAGATTGCAGAAGAGCTGATAAAGACATATCCTGAGCTGTTCTCCTTTCAAAGAGGAGATATTCAAACGAGCTGTAATATCAGTATGGGAAATGGAACAATGATTTGCGAAACGGAAATCTTTCAGGCAGAGGATGATGATAAAAAGAGCCTGCTGTATCAGGTAAAAGAGGGTGCCACACTAACAAATGCGGGAGATGGTGTATATTATCTGAGTTTTCCATATGATAAAAATTTGGAGCAGCTGCAGGATTTTACTATCATGAGCAGGAAAGAGGCAGAACAGGTAATGCGTCAGGGAGGGTTTTACAGCACGCTGGAGCCTTCTGAATTTTCTATTGGTGAACTTGAATTTTTACATGTGGAGCTGTCCTATGGCGGAAGAAAGGAAGGATATGTCTCTTATCTGCCATATGTTATACCGGTGTATCGCTTTTATACATGGGATGCAGGAACATCAAAGACGGTTTTATTGGAAGTACCGGCCCTATATCCACAGGATTTACGTACGTTAGAGGACAATCACTGGTATTTTAAGGATTGATAATATAAAAAGCAGACTGGTTTGGAATACACAGAGATAAGGAACAGGACTGCATGAAAAGGGATACGAAAACAAAGCATGGGGAAGGAAGCTGAAGGAAAGAATAGCGTGAAAGAAACTCTGATAAAATAAACAATTTAAAATAATTTACATGTGATATTTGTATCCGAATAAGAAAGCGGAGAAATGGAGTCATATATGAAATAAATTGGAATACTGTGTGCCGGTGATACAGAGCTGGCGGCATTTTTACCATATGTAAAGGAGACTGAAGTAATCGAGAAAGCGATGCTCGTCTTTCATTGCGGAAACATTGATCGTGTGGAAGTGGTCCTTTTATACAGCGGTGTCTGTAAGGTGAATGCGGCAATTGCGGCACAGCTGCTGATTGACTGCTTTGCAGTGGACTGTATCATTAACGCAGGTACTGCAGGGGGCATACAGGAACAAGTGCAGCTTTTTGATACCGTAATTTCCGAGAGAATCGCCTATCATGATGTGGCGGATGATATTCTGACAGAGTTTCATCCCTGGATGGACAGTGTATATTTTTATGCAGATGAAAACCTACTGCAGTCTGCGAAAGCCTACAGCAATACAACAAAGCAGGTGATTTTATTTGAAACAATGGTAAGCGGTGAGCAGCGTGTGACTAGGAAAACAGAGAACAGATTTTGACTGGTTTTACCCCGTTATGCACCGATATGGAAACAGCAGCTGTTGCCCATGTCTGTTATGTGAACAAGCTTCCCTTTCTGGCCATACGCACGATAACCGATACGGCGGGGCATAAAGGAATCGGGGAATTTGAGAAAAACTGTGCTGCGGCCTCCGCGATATCGGCAGAAATCGTTTGCGCTCTGCTTCCCAGCTTTTGCGGGCAATTACATAATTAGAATGGACGGATATCCGTCTTTTTCTTTTCAGGCGGTATGCACATGATTGGCAGAAAAGTATTTCTTATGTGCTTTACAGTCTCTTTTCTTATGGAATCCGAAGATCCCTTCCTGTTTACATATACCTTGCCATTTGTAAGCATATGCAAAATATAGGCAGTAATCCCCCTGTTCTGGATGGATTGCGGAAGAAATATGAGAAGAAAACGACCAATTATGGAAAAATATGTTGAAAAATTCTCAAAAGGTTGTAAAATTAAGTTAGGAATCCCCTTACATTTTTAAGAAATAGGAATAATTCGGCAGATAAACATCATATACTGGTTATGAAGGTGAATCTGTATCCATATAGACATACATAGTTCATTTTATCTTCAAATGTAAAATACGACAGGGAAAGGAGGAGAGAACTATGGCTATTTATGATATTTTATGTGAAGTAAAAGACGTAAGAGAAGCAGATACCGGTATCTGTGAATTCAATGGTTTCCTAGAAGATTATCTTTCCATCATAGAAACAGCAGAAGGAAAAGAGGACGACTACACTATCCTTTCGCAGCTCTTTGAAAAGGATCATAATCTGAAAATTTGTGCAAATCTGAGGCTGAACATCAACAAGGATGCGATCGCCAATCAGATTATACGCTACAAGGATTCATTTAAACTGCCGAAGGGAACAATCAAATGTCCGTATGTTGTATATGGAAGCTTTGATGAACACCAGAAGGCGATTATTCTTACATTGGGAGATAAAGAGGAATATGTGATGGCAAAGGCGCTGTATTATGTCATGAGCGAACCGGAGAATGAATATGAAGGAACGCGGAATGAGATTATCGCCTTAAGTGTAAACAAGGAAAGTGTTGATACCCTGCTGGATACGGTGGAAAGCTTTTTCGAGAGAAACCGCAAGGCTGGTATTGTACAAAGAGAGCTTGATGCAAAGCTGTTCCTGAACTATGATGAAATGTATGAACTTGCTCAGAAGATCGCGAGCTACCAGCTGGTAAATCTGAGAGACATTCTTGCGAAATGCGATGATAAGGAAGAATGTATTAACAACATCATCGCAAACTGGTTCCTGCTGAAAAAATTCTCCTATGTGCAGTACATGATGGATAAGAACAATCTGAACAGGGTGCATGAAGGAAATGTCAAGAAGCAGCGTCAGGTGGCAAAGGAGAAATGTGATGCCATTGGCTTTGTATCCTACAGCGAGCTTTGGAAGCTGGTAAAAGAGCTAAGATAAGAAACCGAGAGGTTTCTTTCTTTTGCATGTCGAATATAAACAGGCGTATAATAGATATGATTGTGAGGTGACGTTATGAAATATTGTTATGAATGCGGAGAGAAGCTGCATATGAAGGAGCTGGAGCATGAGGGGATGGTTCCCTTTTGTGAAGCTTGTCGCGCATATCGATTTCCTATTTTCAGTACAGCGATTTCCATGGTGACACTGAATCCGAAGCGGGATAAAATTCTGATGATACAGCAGTATGGAAAGCCCAATAATATACTGGTCGCAGGCTACGTCAATAAGGAAGAGTGTGCAGAGGATGCCATGATCAGGGAGATGCAGGAGGAGATTGGAAGAAAGGTGCTGGAATACCGTTTTCTGCGCAGTGAGTATTTCCCGAAAACCAACACATTGATTTTCAATTTTGCTGTGGTTATTGACAGTGAATGCCTGGAGAATGTAAGTACATGGGAAGTGGACCGTGCTGCCTGGTTTACCTTTGATGAGGCAAAGGCTTCGGTAAAGCCGGCTTCTCTGGCACAGCGCTTTCTTTTGAATTTCCTGTCGGTTTATGAACGGGATGCAGAGCATTTCTTTATCAGACATTGTTAATCGTATAAGAGAAGGATGATGATTCTTCTTTTTTTATACTGCTTTATCCCGTACAGCATTTCAGGAGATACGATAAAAAAGCAGAAATCAATGATGACTCCTGCTATTTTGGCTGTTATTGCTTTGGAATAATCTGCATGCGCCTGCACATGTAGGACCGTCAAAGCTGAAAATCTTCTCATTCATCTCCGTATGTTCCTCGGACTTCTTATACTGGGAACCTATCGGCATAGAAAGGATAAAAGTACAGGTGACCACTGCTTCCATAGCTTCCTGTAAAAATACTGTCATGTTCTTCAAATAGCATTGAGCGAATTTTACACTCCTGTTTCATGCGGGAATCAAGCTTGAAATCCGAGTTTGCAGAGAGTTATTAAATTCTTTGCTCATGCAGGATAGAAATCTCTGTGTCCATTTCTTCTTCAATATAACCGTATACCCTTTGGGTCACAGCATCAATCCTTCCAACAATCATCACAAGATATCAGACGGCGACAGCATTAGACTTCCACATCAACGATGCGTTCCTCTATAAATTCCGGCAGAAAGCGCCCGTTTGTAATCTCTGCCATATCCGCATCCAGAGGCTCTTTGCACATCCAGAGATAGGTAACCTGTTCTCCGTAATCCTTATCTAAAACAGTAACCTCATTTTGCCGGAAATAGTGATCCAGCTTTCCAATCAGCTCATAGCTGAAGGTCATGGAATACACCAGGCGTTTTTGCTTCTGTGTAATGACGGCTTGATCCAGTGCATTGGATACACTTTTTGAGTAGGCACGAATCAGTCCTCCGGCTCCCAGCTTAATACCGCCAAAATAGCGGACGGTTACCGCAACGGTATCCTGCATCTGACGGTTTGCCAGACATTCCAGCATGGGGACACCGGCTGTCCCCTGTGGCTCCCCATCGTCATTGCTTCGCTGCAGCTCATTCTGTTCTCCGATGATAAAGGCATAGCAGTGATGCCTTGCGTTTGGATGAAGCTTTTTGATCTGCTGTATAAACTCCTTGGCATCCGCTTCGGAAAAGCTTTTATGCAGATAACAGAGAAATCTGCTTTTTTTGATTTCCAGCTCTGCCATGGTATCTTCTTTTAATCTGTACATACGATCACCTATGCTTATTATAACGGATAAAGGAGCGAAAGAAAAGCCGGTTTGAAGAAACAAACGTTTCCAGTCATTCCGGCTTTAATTCTATAAACTTTACCTCTCCCGGATCAAATTCCAGTGGTATATTCTGGAAGCTGTCCATCATGATATCATGAGTAAACGGGTCTTTTGTAGAAAAAATCTGTTGCAGGGAGGCCGGGGTAAACGGCAGCTCGCAGATCATGTTTTCCGTATGTATGTGCAACAGTACACTGTCATGCACGTTGGTATTGCATACAACCAGCAGTGCTTTCTGTGCACTTATGTAGGTGAACCCGATACCGTAATCTCTTGGAGAGTCAAACCATACGGGAATACAGGCATTCGGATCCGTAACAGCTTCTTCATAGGCTTTCCGGATAGCGCTTGTCTTCTCAAGCAAGGCAGGAAGCACAGGAAGATTCGGATTGCGGTAATCAAACCAGTATTCATCCAGATATGCCTGTCTGCGATGCCGGGGATCTTCCTTAGGCAATGCGTTCAGATATTTGGAATCGCCGTATTCACTCAGCTGCATCGGCTGCACCTCAAAGGACTCCACACCATTCATCATGAACGGAATTCCATTTGGCAGAAACTGATTCATCACCGTCAGCATAATCGCAGCGGTATTACCCTCCACACTGACGATACGGCGGGAATCAAAGGACTCACAGGCCGCAAACATCAAACAGGCATTTCCCTTTAGTCGATAGCTGAAGCTGTGAAATTTAAAATTCCATACATCACTTTCCTCATAGGCCCCGCTGCCGGATATGGCATCATAGCCTTTATTCAGCCATAACGTACTGTTGTCACTCACCGTATCCTCGGCTATCATGACAAAGGATTTCCTCTGCTTTCTTGCTGCTTTGGCCATAGCCCTTTGCAGCTTTTCCGGAAGCAGATACGGCTTTTCCAGAAAGATGCCGTCTATACCAAGCTCCTGCTGATACCAGCTGATATTTTCACACAGGTAATCCCACAACGCTGTCATCGGCTTTCTCGCCGGATGGAGGTCATAGCGGATGATATCCTGCATCAGGTATGGCTTGGCCTGTGCTCTTATATCCTTGGGAACCTGCGTGTGAATGTCCTCATACATGCGCCATATGGTCGTATCCAGCTCGGCAGGGATAGCGGCATTGATCTGATCCACCATGGATGGAGCAATTGTTGTATGCAGGGCTCTTTCGATTTCTCTTAAGCTTTCAAACTTATGCAAACCAGCGGGAGCCTCCTGAAACAGGGCGATATGCTGCTGGACATCCGCACTTCGGTAAAAATCCTTCAGGGCATAGGTGAAGGGAAGGGTATTCTGGGGCAGTGCATTGCAGCGAGGCGGGTGATAAGCGTTTTGCTGATCGCTGTCATACCAGAAAAACCACTCCGGATGTTCCTTATAATAGCTGTTCTCTCTTGCCAGCTTGCCGGGACAGTATTCCAGAATTACACGGAATCCCAGCAGATGACAGGCCTCCAGAAAGGCGGCGCATTGTTCTTTGGCATCCAGCTTTCTGACTAGCTTGTCCTGCAGCAGCGCATCGATGCTTCGAAAGTCTGTGACGGCCTCCTTGACCGGATAATCATGTGCATTCTGCGTTTTGCAAAGCGGAAAAATCTGATGCAGCAGCAGAGTGTTGACACCCATGCGCTTCAGCAGCGGAAGCAGCAGGATGCTTTTCAGAAAGGTTCCGTTATCGTTGAGATGGTAAAGATTGTCACTCACCAGGCGGTCGTCGCGATCATGGTCCCAGGCGGTTGCTGTGCGAACCATGAGAGAATACACACTGGCATGCTTTAGCCAGTCTCTTTTATCAGAGGGTTTCTCTTTCGTAAGCTGCGGCTGTTTCCAGTTTCCATCCGCATCCTTCAGGATATTGCGCAGAGTGAAAAGATAAAACTCATACGGATGTACAAGCAGCTCTCTGCTGCGGATGCTCTTTGCTGGACGGTATCCATACAGATTCCAGGACTGCGGAATTGCATAATTGTAAATTTTCTTTGCATGGCTTTTGCACTGCTTTTCCAGCTCCTCATATAAGCGTTTTAAATAATTCATGTGAAAACCCCCTTATACGTATAGTATTCTATACGTGGCGAAAAATGTCAATCGTTAATTGAGAAAAGAAAGCGATTTCGACACTTTTTTCAGTGTATTATTTTTATACTTGCATCACGAGGAGGATGCATATGAAGAAGCTTTTATTGTGCATACCGGTGCTGCTGATGCAGGGCTGCAGTGGCGCTGCTTCACAGCCTGCGGATATCCATATGAAGGAGGACCGCTATGAAATCGAACCGGGGGCACGCCTGAATATCTATCTGCCGGATGAGGGCTTATCCGATGCTCTGGAAGCACTCTGGAATAAGACCTACCCCGAATATCGTAATGCACTGCATTTTTCACAGGAGGATAAATCCCTGCAGGCTCATGATCTGGTGTGGGTCAAGGATACGGATGCATTGAATGAAACAGCTCCCGCTTATCCACTTACCGGAATTAAGCAGCATCTGGAATATCCCTGGCCCGCCCAGCTTGAGCGAACAGCTATAAAGGACAGCTTCTTTCCTGTGAGCGGAAAAGGACTGGTCTTTGTTTATAATACATATACCGCGAAGCAGCGGGGACTGACAGCGGGTGATTTTGATGATTTCAAAAGCCTTGCAGGAAAAAAGGATGTATATTATCAGAATCGCACGCTTGCTTATACCATACCGTTTTTCTTTGACCGTGAGGATGAGGAGGACGCGGCAGTATCTATGAAAACCGTTGTACAATCGTCGTTATTTAAAGAACGGCTGCACCGATACCGCAGCTTCCATACGGCTTTGGATCTGCATGATGATACACTAGATGATGAAGCCTTTTATGAGGACGGACGTTATGTGAGTGGCCTCATTATGAACGATACAAGCTTTGACAGCTCAACGGCATATGCAGATATGCATCTCCAGTTTACGGCGATGCTGTCCTATGACGATACATCCCTTCGTCCCATGCTGGATGTATACGGCTTTACGGCCAATCAGAAGACACGCTATCCCAATGCTGTCTTTGCCTTTTTACAGCTGGTACGCTCACAGGAGGGCATAAACACCTTGCTGGAGAATAATCTGCGTCCGCTGGTACAGCGAGAGGATGTGGAAAAGCTTGGAATCTATGATGCCTATGTGAAGCAGATTTTGTGTGCAATGAACGATTCGCAGCTGCGAAATACTTCTTATATAAAGGAAAAATCGTCGATTACATTGCTGGATCTGTATGAGAACAGTAATCTGCTTTCCCTGCTTCAAAACAGCCTGTATACAAAAGAAAATGACTCTCACGTACAGAAAGCCATTCATCAGGATATTACACACTGGATACTGACACAGTAATCAGTGTGTTTTTTTGTTTGCTTTGCGGATATACAGAAGCAGAATCAGCGGCAAAACGGCAGGAATCAGACTGTAGAAACCGGCTGTGGTATCGTGCAGAAAGAAATAGACACAGCATACCAAAGAAAACAAAATCCCCCAGATACAGCTGATTTGAAGGGTGGCATAGGTATCCTTTGTATGAACAAACAGGAAGGATTTTTTATAGTGCTCGCGATACTCCGCACTGCTTGTATATTTATGATAATGCGATATGGTATACCCCACAGCCACGATGACTAAAACCATGACGGAATTAAGGTGGTAATATACACTGATGATATATAGCGGCAGATACCATAACAGCTCCAGCCAGGATAATGAACGTTTCATAACATACCTCCGGATTACCCGATTATTATAACACAGTTCCAGCAGGGTATCTATGCTCAGACAGCATCTTGCAGATACACTGATGGGAGTCATTCCACTGAGGCCTATCATTGCGCAAAGCGTATTATCGGATGTACTGTTTTCACAAGAAATTTATTTATGATAATGCTTAATAGAGTTTTGTGATGCATGTTTTCAAATAGAATCAGCGTTGTTGTATCTAAGCTGTGCTGCCTATACGAAGGGATATTGACCGGATGCCACGAACAGCTGAAAAAAAACGGGTCATGCTTCGATCCGCTTTTCTCATTTAGATTCTACAAACTGCGCAATGCGTCAACCAGCTCGGTTTTCTCTGTGGCTTTTGCATCCTTTTCCTTGATGACGCGAGCCGGGCATCCTGCGACCACACTGTTGGCAGGAACATCCTCAATGACCACAGCACCTGCCGCAACCACGGCATTTTTTCCAATATGCACTCCCTCGATCACCACGGCATTTGCACCGATCAATACATCATCCTCCACAATGACAGGAGTTGCGCTTGCCGGTTCGATAACCCCCGCAAGAACGGCCCCTGCACCGATGTGACAATGCTTTCCAACAGTCGCTCTGCCGCCCAGCACAGCACCCATATCAATCATGGTACCTTCACCGATGATGGCACCGATATTGATAATAGCGCCCATCATGATAACGGCATTGTCACCGATTTCCACCTGATCTCGGATGACTGCCCCAGGCTCGATCCGTGCATTGATATATTTTTTATCCAGCAGCGGTACAGCGGAATTGCGGCAGTCGTTTTCCACGACCATATCCTCGATGCTTTCCGCATTCTCCTTCAGGATTGGCTCAATGATCTTCCAGTCACCGAATATGACCTTGCTGTCGGTCCCGAATACCTTACAGTCCGGAAAAGCAACCGGCTTTTTTTCCTTCAGATACACCTTTACCGGTGTCTTTTTTTCTGCGTTTTGTATAAATGCGATAATTTCCTTTGCGTCCATGACTTCCTCCTTATGCGAACAGAATATCCTTCATGGTATACATACCCGGCTTCTGTGTAACGGCAAAGCGTGCAGCGCGCAATGCCCCGTTCACAAAAATTTTACGGCTGTTGGCAGTGTGCTTGATTTCGAAGATTTCATCATCTCCGAAAAAGTAAACATCATGCTCCCCTGCAACTGTGCCGCCGCGCACGGCGTGTATACCGATTTCCTTCTGTCGTTTCCCTACAAAACCGTTCCTTCCGTGTACCTCCCGGTATGTATGCTCCCTGTTCATGGCAGCTACCAGCATTTTGGCGGTACCGCTTGGCGCGTCCTGCTTCTGGTTATGGTGCTTTTCCACAACCTCCATATCAAAGCTTTCCTCCAGCATCGGTGTAATCATTTGCAGAACCTCCTGAAAAACTGCGATTCCAAGAGAGAAATTTGCCTGAAATACAACCGGTGCCACACTGCTCAGCTCTTCCACCTGGCGCTTCTGAATATCATTATGCCCGGTGGTGCCGCAGATATAGGCACATGCATGCTCCAGTACAAACGGCTTGATCCAGGTCAGATTGTCCGGATGAGAAAAGTCAATGATGATATCCACATGCTCCTGCAGGGTGGATACATCCGGATGATTGGTACCGTCGGCAATCATAACGACCTTCATATCGTCGCTCTGCTCAATGGTTTCCACAATCATTTTTCCCATTTTCCCATAGCCTGCAACAAGTACATTTAACATAGACCGGCCTCTTTCATTTCATGTAACAGTGCCTTGCGGTGTGTTTCCTCCATTTCACATAACGGAAGACGGTATCCGCCGACAGCCTTGCCCATCATGTTCAGGGCTTCCTTGACAGGAATCGGATTGACCTCGATAAACAGGGCGTGAATCAGATCAAGATAGTGTAACTGTGTCGCTAACGCCGCCTCTGTATCCCCGTTCAGGTAATTGTGCACCATTTCATGTACTTCCTTCGGCATGATATTTGCCCATACGGAAATGACGCCGCTGCCGCCAAGCGATAACAGGGGAATGACCATATCATCATTTCCACTAAACATAACGAAATCATCACTCAGATACCGTGCAATGCCTGCGGCATACGCGATGTTTCCGCTTGCTTCCTTGATACCGCAGATGTTCGGGTGTTTGCTTAACACTTTGACTGCTTCCTCGCTGATACTGCATCCGGTTCTGCCCGGCACATTATAGAGAATGATCGGTTTGTCCACAGCATCCGCCACGGCAGTAAAATGGGCAATCATCCCCTGTGCATTTGCCTTGTTGTAGTAGGGAGAAATCACAAGCAGTGCATCGGCTCCCATAGCGGCATATTTCTTGCTCTTATCAACGGCAGTTTCCGTACAGTTGGAGCCGCTGCCGACAATTACAGGGATTCTTCCTTTGATTGTCTGCAGGGTGCATTCCACGACCGCATCATCCTCTTCGTGCGTCATGGTGCTGGATTCACCGGTTGTACCCAGAACCAGAATACCATCCGTTCCGTTTTCCACATGCCATTCCAGAATTTCCTTCAGCTTATCAAAATTCACACTTCCATCCTCATGAAACGGAGTTACCAGAGCGACAATACTTCCTTTAACATTAAACATATGCAACTTCTCCTTTCAGGATCCTTTCGGCAGGACCAAACATGTGGACGTGCTGCTGATCATCGATATCAATATGCAGCTCTCCACGCTTTACTATAATTTTCAGATTTGCGGCACAGCCCTTTTTCTCGTGGGCGATGCGTGCTGCGGCACAGGCACCGGTTCCACATGCCAGCGTCATACCGACACCCCGCTCGTACGTTACCATCTGCAGGGTATGCGCATCCACGATTTGCACAAAGTTGACATTTGTCTGTTCTCTGTACAGGGGATGGTGACAGATTGCATGCCCGATGTCGTTATAATCAAAGGCAAAGGCATCGGATACAAACACAACGGTATGTACCGTTGACATGAAGAAGCTGTAAACCGGTATGCTTTTATCACCAATACACAGCTCATATCCCATGACCGGCTCCTTCAGCGTATCCACCTGAATGCTTTTGGGATCATCATCCCAGGTCCCCATATCGATACGTACCTGAAACGGCTTCAGAGATACCCGTGTCACATGCTTGCTGCCTGCCAGTGTTTCCACATCGTATTCCTCAGCGGTTTCAATGCCTTCATCATAACAGTATTTCGCAAAGCAGCGGATACCGTTTCCACACATCGGTGCACGAGAGCTGTCCGCATTGTAGAACACCATTTCCAGCGGCTTCTGCTTCACCAGAATACAGCCGTCTGCACCGATTCCCGTGTGGCGGTCACAGACGCGCAGGACGAAATCCTCAATGCTTCGATCCTTTAACAGCTCCCAGTCGGTAATGATAAAATCATTTCCGCAGCCATGATATTTGGTTATCGGTATCATAGGTCAAAGGCCTTTCCGAGCACCTCAACCGCCTTCAGCTTATCCTTTTCCTCAATCGTCAGGGAAATGGAAATCTCACTGGAGGTGATTTGATAATAGCGGATATTGTGATCGCTCAGTGTTGTCAGAACCTTCGCGGCTATACCACTGTGTGTGGAAATCCCCACTCCGACAATGGACAGCTTCACAAAGCCAAGCAGACGGGAGATCGGATAGCGGGAATGCAGCTTATCAATATTTTTCAGAATCACATCCGATTGCTGTTTATTACAGTAAAAGGCAAAATTAACCTTACCGTCATGAGTCAGCTGCTGGGATATGGTGTCCAGATTGATATCCAGCTGTGATATCATCGCAAACAGCGAGTTCAGAAACTTTCCGTCATTGGGCAGGTCGTTTACCCTCATAATTGCATAATCCTCTTTGATGCTGATCCCTGTGATCGGCATGTCTTCCAGATGCTTCGTTTTTTCCATAATATACGTTCCTTTGTCTAAATTCTCTTCCAGTGCTCTTCCCAGATACAGACGCACTCCGTACTTGCTGGCAAGCTCGACGCTTCTTGTTTCCAGTACCCCTGCACCAAGACATGCCATCTGCATCATTTCATTATATGTGATTTTGTGCAAACGTTTCGCATGCGGATACATTCTGGGGTCAATGGTATACACGCCGTTGACATCGGTGAAAATATGACACTCCCAGCCCAGCTTGGCCGCCAGTGCCACCGCAGTCGTATCACTGCCGCCGCGCCCCAGCGTCGTGATGTCCCCGACCTCATTCGCTCCCTGAAAGCCCGCAACTACGACAACCTTATCATCATTCAGATGCTGCTTCAAACGGGTGATGTCAATATCCATGATACGGGCATGGGAATGATGATCGCTGGTTATGAACCCACATTGGTATCCGGTTAGAGAAACTGCCGGAACACCCAGCGCATCAATGGCCATCGCAAGCAGGGTGATTGTTCTCTGTTCACCGGTGGAAAGCAGGGAATCCAGCTC
Source organism: [Clostridium] innocuum (assembly GCA_012317185.1). Taxonomy (NCBI): domain Bacteria; kingdom Bacillati; phylum Bacillota; class Clostridia; order Eubacteriales; family Clostridiaceae; genus Clostridium; species [Clostridium] innocuum. The sequence goes on from CP048838.1 coordinate 385,523, forward strand.
GCGCTCATTAACATGCTCACCGATTTCCTTCGCCATGGCTATCAGCTTGTTGGTCGTCTTTCCCATGGCGCTTGCCACGATGACCACCTGATTCCCCTGTGCCTTCAGCTTTGCCGCATGTGCTGCGATTGCCTTGATCTGCGCAATCGTGCCGACGCTTGTTCCTCCATACTTCTCTACAACATTCATACCTTGATTTCCTCATCACATTCCAGCTTGCACATATCCTCATATGTTTCACGTTTTACCACAAAGCGAACCTTACCATCCTTTACGAATACGACCGCGGGCCTTCCCAGACGATTGTAATTGCTTGCCATACTGTAGCCATAGGCACCTGTCGTATACAATATTAACAGATCGTTTGTCTGTGCGTGCGGCAGCTGTACGTTTTCCACCAGAATATCTCCGGATTCACAGCATTTTCCTGCAACGGTAACTGTTTCGCTTTTTTCCTCATCCATGCGGTTTGCGATATCGCAGGCATAGGCTGCCTGATACAGTGCCGGACGGATGTTGTCCGACATACCGCCATCCACAAAAATATACTTTTTATTTTCCGTCTGTTTCTGATAGCCGATGCGATACAGGGTGGAGCCTGCCTCCGCAACGATGCTTCGCCCCGGTTCAATCATCAGCTTTTCTAACGGCAGCTGATAGCGGTCACGCTCCCATTTGCAGGTATCCAGAATTGTCTGACATACCTCCTGCAGGGGAATCGGATGATCCTCACTCGTATAGTAAGCCGCAAAGCCGCCTCCCAGATTTAATGCTTTCGTGGTGATACCGTATGCCTTTTGCATATCGTTCACAAATTTCATCAGTGTCTGAATTTCCGCCACATAGGCATCCTTATCAAAAATCTGGGATCCGATATGCGAGTGGAATCCCTCAAAGGTGACATTGGGAATACTCGTCAGCGTCTGAATCATATTGCGGATATCCTCCATACGGCTGATGGAGATACCAAACTTGCTGTCCAGGTGTGCGGTTACAATATATTTATGGGTATGTGCCTCAACGCCCGGATTTACACGAATCAGTGTACGAACGGTTGTACCAACCCGCTGTGCCGCTTTTACCAGCAGCTCGCATTCCATCGCGTTATCGACAACAACGCAGCCGATCCCTGCTTCCAGTGCCATAATCAGCTCATCCCATGTTTTGTTGTTGCCGTGAAAGTAGATTTTTTCCATCGGAAAGCCGGCCTGCATGGCAGTATACAGCTCACCGCCGCTGACGACATCCAGACACAGGCCGTGAGCTGCCGCCATCTGAACGATCGCCTTGCAGGAGAACGCCTTGGACGCATACAGAACCTCGGTTTCAAAATCCTCGCTCTGAAACAGCTCGTGAAACTGGCTCATTTTCTGTGTGATTTTGTTCTCATCATACACATATAACGGAGTACCGCAGGCATTGGCCAGCTGTTCAACGGAAACTCCGGATATTTCTAACACTTTTTTACTCATTTCCATCACCTCATTAAAAAATGCCAGCAGGGGAAGTGTACCCTTACTGACATCGCTGAAAACCTTATGACAATAATGATAGCACATCTACTGATGGTAGACAGTCTTATGGATTTTCTCCATAAGCCCACCACAGCCCTATGCCTAAGACTGCAGTTCGGCGGAATTGCTGAAACCAGCTGTCAGGTGTCTGCCGACTCCAGCTGATGTAGTCGCTCCCGCGCCTCTATCTATTTTTCTGTATCATATCACTATTTAAGGTAAATTACAACCGTTTTATGAAAATTAAATGATAAAATTTCATAAAATGAAAATATTTACATGAGGGATGGTTTCCTATATAATAAACATAACATAGAGCAGGGAGGATGAAGGATATGTTAGAGAGAATACAGAAATTTCGCAGGGACCTGCATCAGATACCGGAGCTGGAGCTGGAGCTGCCGAAAACACAACGCTATGTGCAAGAGACGCTCAGGGATCTTCCCTGTACGTTAAGCTCACCGATTCCCAGCAGTGTTGTGGCTTTTTTTGACGCAGGAAGAAAGGAAAGCATCGCCTTTCGCAGTGATATGGATGCATTGCCGGTAACAGAAGCTACCGGAAGAGCGTTCGCATCCAGACATGCAGGCCGCATGCACGCCTGCGGACATGACGGTCACATGGCAATGCTGCTGGAGTTCGCACACCAGCTGTCTACGTATTATAAAGAGCTTCCGCACAACGTGGTATTGATTTTTCAGCCGGGAGAGGAAACACCGGGCGGAGCGGAGCCGATGTGCAAAAGCGGTATCTTTGAACAGTATCATATCAAACGGATTTTCGGTTTTCATGTATGGCCGATGCTGGACAATGGTGTGATTGCCACACGCAGAAACGAATTTATGGCACGCTCCAGTGAGGTGAATATCGATATTACCGGAAAAAGCGCACATGCGGCAAAGTATCAGGAAGGCATTGACGCGATGGAGATTGCGGCGCGCTATCTGCTGGATTTATATACGATGGAACAGGAGGAGCTGTCAGCGGAAACCTATCGTTTACTGCGCTTTGGTTTACTGAAGAGCGGTACAGTTCGTAATGTTGTGGCAAATGCTGCCCGTATGGAAGGAACCCTTCGTGCCTTTCAGGATGAAACCTATCAGTATTTGAAAAAGCGTATGCTGGAGCTGGCGAAGCCGTATGAAGAACAGGGGGCAGTGTTCTCCTTTGATATCAATACCGGCTATCCCGCAGTCATGAATGACGCTGCCCTTGTGGATCAGGTGCGGAAGCTGGATCCGAATATCGTGCTGCTGGAGAAGCCCGAAATGATTTCCGAGGATTTTGCCCATTATCAGCGAAAGGTACCGGGCGTATTCTTCTTTCTGGGGACAGGTACCGGGATTGCCCTGCATGCCCACAATTTTGACTTCGATGAAGAGGTACTGGAAGCAGGAGTTAGGGAATACTGCAAGCTGAGCAGGATGGAATAAAGCGGATATAGTTATCAGGTATTCCTACAGCATAGAAGGAAAGAGGTATTGTAGCTGTGATTGAAAACTGTTAACGATTTTCTTTCATCAGCAAACAGAGGAATCAGCTGTAAAGGTGATAAAGAGCGCTGTGTCAGTTAAAATCTACGTATTTCAGAAAATGGCTTTATCCTCATAATACGTCAGATATCCTTTATTTCAGATAGATAGAGTGAACATCGGATACGTAAAAAGGAAGCTCCGCATCTATAAACAATAGAATGAGGAACTTCTTTTCTTTATGAAGCTGTAAAACATGGAAAACTGATTTTCCGTTATTCAGCAGATGGCTATTGAACGCTCCAGATTAAATGCTCGACTTTTTTACTGTTTACAACCTCATAATCGCTTTTATGACCCTGCGGTCCATAGCTGTAAGTAACACGCTCGCCACAGGTTGTTTCATCCCGCAGCCAGTCTTTGCAAGAGGAGTGAATCTGTTTTACTCCTGTATAGGCTATGAGCTCCTTTGCATTGATGGCATCTATACCGCATCCGGCGAGTATTTCGATTTGATCGCCATAACGCTCTTGTAATTGCCGTATGATTTCCTTTCCCTCAAATGCCGTGGGGTAAGTACCGCTCGTAAGCACTCGGTCTACTCCTATATTGATCAGGGTTTCTATTGCTTTGAATGGATCTTTCACACAGTCGAAAGCGCGATGGAATACCACCTGCTTATGGTTCACTTTTGCCAGTGCAGTAATATGCCCACTCTGCTCTGTATCAATATTCCCGTATGCGTCCAGGCAGCCGAATACGATTCCATCGGCACCGTTCTTGATCATATCTCTTGTTTCCTCTACCATAACGTCATAATCCTGTGAAAGATAATGAAATCCTGCCCCGCGGGGACGTATCATCGTCATAACGCATAGCTTTGTATGTTCCTTTATTAAGCGCAGTGTTGCTACACTCGGTGTTAAGCCGCCCATATGCAATGCACTGTTTAATTCGATGCGCTTTGCACCTCCGGCTTCTGCCTGCTGCGCATCATAGTAACTGCCGCAGCAGATTTCAATTTGAGTATTCATATAGGTATCCTCCTAATGCCGCCTTATTTTGCCAGCTTATACAAGCTTAATGCATATATTTTTGCATTCATGATAATATCCTTGATATCCATCCATTCATCCGGCTGATGTCCGATTCCCTTTTGACCCGGGAAGCTTGGTCCGAATGGAACGATGTTCGGCATTGCCTTTGCATATGTTCCGCCCGTTGTTGTTACCGGTGTTCCATCCAGACCGCTTACCTGTTCATATGCACTTTGTAACGCTCTGACCATGAAACAGTCCTTTTCAAATCGAACAGGATCATAATTGTGAAGCAGCTGCAGTGTACAGCAGGAATCAAGCTTGGTACGTATTTGTTTCTGTATGTCTTGAATGCTGCAGCAGGCAGGATAACTGAGAGTAAATTGAAATACGACATCCTCCTGCTCTGTACGCAGCGCATACCCGCGCATTTGCATTTCTCCATATTCATCATCGTGATAATCAATGCCTAAACGATTACCGCTTGCTGCACTTTCCAGAAAATACGTGGTAACGAATGAAAAGAATTGCTGCAGATGCACTTGATCAGCACGAATCTGCAGATTTGCACGACCTCTTTCTCCATATACAACAGGGTATTTACAATCCGGTGTCCATCCCATAACAGGCGGTTTTTCTTTTGAAAGATAATATGTCAAATCCTCAAAACCACTTTCTTCATCCGTGCCGAACATGATGCGTACCTGTCTGGACAACGGTATATGCAATCGTTTCAAGGCATAGAGAGCATATAAACAACTCAGGACAGGTCCCTTATTATCAAGGATACCGCGGGAAAAGATACGCCCGTTTTCATCCATGTAACCGCTGAAGGGAGGATGTGTCCAGCCTTCGCCTGTTTCAACGACATCCAAATGTCCCATGACACCGATATAGTCCTCACTTTCTCCATATTTGGCATATCCTACGTAATTATCCACATTTACAGTTTCGAAGCCGAGTTCTTCTGCTAATTCCAGGGCTTTATCAAGTGCTTTTTTTACGCCTTTTCCAAAGGGAGCGTTCTCCTGCGGCTCACTCTTGACGCTATCTATTCTTACGACCTCTAAAATTCCCTGTATCATTTCCTCTGAGATTTTGTCAATCTCCGCCAGTATTTTATCTTCCATGCTATTTCTCAATCAATGGTGCCATGCGGGTACTCATATAATTCTCCAGCCATTCACTGCTGGCTTCTTGATGTACGCATTTCCCATGTTCTCTTTTTGTCACATATACAATCGGCTTTTGTGTCTGTGTTGCGACTGCGAAAGAAAATCCCTCTATGTTTGTGGCAACGCCCCATTCTCCTTTATTGTTCATTGCGACAAGCGAAATGTCGCCTGCCTTGCCGCGGCGTTTTGTAAGCTCTTGATCCAGCTTTGAAACAGCGATATCACAAGCCTCCTGCGGATGCTTTCCCTCCTTCATCAGCCGGACGATCTCATAAGAGATACAACCCTTCATTAAATCCTCACCGAGTCCTGTAGCGCTGGCACCGCCTGCCGTACTGTCCACATAAAAGCCGGATCCTGAAATCGGGGAATCGCCGACTCTGCCTTTTTTCTTCATAAATAAGCCGGAGGTAGAGGTGGCTGCCGTCATATCGCCGTGACTGTCAAGACAAACCATACCCACCGTGTCATGTCCGCTGTACGGCTTGATTTCCAACTCCTGCACATCCTTAACACGATTTTTATAATGAATTTTCGCGCGATCGCTTAACATATTTTTACGTTCAAAGCCCTCCTTGTGTGCAAATTTTTCCGCCCCCTCACCGACCAGCAGATTGTTTACGGCTTCCTTGCTTAACCGGCGGGCAATACTGATAGGATTCGCAAAATCCTTAATTGCGGCAACTGCTCCGATATCAAAGGTTGTTCCATCCATATAGGCCGCATCCAGTTCCACTTCCATTTCCTCATTTGGCAGACCGCCGTAGCCCACGGATTTATAGTATGGAAAATCCTCTACCTCTTTAATTGCCGTCTCGATAGCATCACCGCTGATACCATCGTTTTCCAATATTCGGGCAGCTTTTTCGATTCCTTCCGCTGCCATTCTCCAGGTCGCTATAATACCCCACATATTCATTCTCTCCTTTCGCATTCATCAACTATCATATTCTCCTTCATTATAATACCATTTCAGTATATCGTTTCTAAGATCATTTCCTAAAGCCTAGGAAGTATGTGTTTTCTTGTTGAAAGCTGATCATATCCGCACAGCCTTGGTGAATTACGCATACTGTTCCTTGTAATTGCCCAGCAGCTTCATCCTCCGTACTACAAGAGGGGGAACGAAGGACTGATGAGTTTTTTATTCGATAAAGCCAAACAAATGCTCGGGGTGTTTTTCCATTTCATCAAGAATCATCATGTCATCATTTGCAATATGACCAACGAGATTACGCTCACCGTCATTTTCCATATCTGTTAACAGGATTTCGATTTCTCCGCGATAATGCGATAAATTGTCATTTACAACTACAACATCTCCGCGATGGAACATTCTCTGTTCACTCATCCGTTGCGGTATTGCTTCTTCTTTGAAAAAGAAACGCGGAAGGGAGCTGCGGATATAATAGTCGCTGGCATCCTGCCGCCCGGTATGCGGATAGTCAAACAGTGCTTTCTTTTCAGCCGCACAGATATCCTTTTCCAGTTCCATGCGGATTGTTGTTTTTGATAGATCGACAGCAGCCATCGCTTTTAACTCCGCTTCACTGGCGTACGCATTTCCAATCAATATATCATCAATCAGCTCACAGGCCAGCATATGGCGCAGCTGTACATCAATCGGCTTCGTACGGTGGAGCTCTACGGTTGGAAGTCCGGCAGATACCGGCCATGGACCGAAGGTATCCGGTTCCCGGCTGGTCACGAAGGCTGCTGTATGAAGTCCCAGCCCCTTCCATTTCTCATTTAAATTCATGAACAGCTTCCAGCCGATTCCGCTGTAGCGTTCCGGATAAAAATTATGACAGATTGTAACATTATGCGGATCTGCGCCGTGCTTCAGCAGATAGTCGATTGAGGAATCCGCACTTCCGTTAAATTCAATTTTAATGCCATATTCATTATGGGTAATCGCCCGGTCAAGAAAATCGTCAAAGTGACCGTCCAGACGAATGATATCCACATGCATGTCATGAAATACCTTTAAATCCAAAGGTGTTGCGCCCAGGTGTTTGAAAACATCCGGATTGGTGTCGACGGCTACTTCATAGCCGAGTGCATGAGCGCGATTCATGAAATCAGTAAATTCCGTAATGATTTCTTCCTTTGCTTTTTGTACTGAAAGCAAGCATGTAAAAATTCTTGTAAATCCGTATCCGGCTGCTGATTCCATATATGCCTGATCTTTTTCAGGGGTTGAATGCTCCGGATATACGCTGATACCTAATTTGTGCATAAAATGCCCTCCTTATAATACTTCTATTATAACGCAGGCTGCATAGGTTATCGCGTATACGGTTTCCTAATGCTAGGAATAAAAAGCATCGTGGCGATTTCTTCAGCACCTCATTCAAAAAACGGGTGCAATGTCCGTCATATTATTTGTGCGTATAATGCCCTCACTTATAACACTTCCGGTATTCTGCAAACGGCAAAGGTTATCTTATATACTGTTCCTTAAAACAAGCATTAAAAAAGAAAAATCTGTTTCCATATCGCTAGGTTCTTATCCAGGTGCAGATCAATATCGCAAATGAAAAGGCACAAAATTACATTGTAATCTCGTGCCGGATAGCCACAAACTGAAACAATCGAGCGTGAGATAGAGCCCGGCTATTGGGGTATTCTTATTTCTTAAATGATTTAATCAGCTTGATTGCGGTTTTCAGGACTTTTTCTCCGTTCATCATACCATAATCGGAGGCGTCAATCACCGCTACCGGAGCAGTTTCTTTGAATCGTCTGTTTGTTTCTTCGTACAGATATTTTACCTGAGGTCCAAGTAAAATACAATCAGGGTGCAGCTGTTCGACAATATCGCCGATTTTAGAATGAGAATATGCCTTTACTTCTAAGGGAAGGCCGTGAGCGTCTGCCACATTCTGCATCTCCTGAGCCAGCATACTCGTAGACATACCTGCACTGCAAAATAGATAAATTTTCTTCATATCGTTCTCCTTTCTGCTCTATTTAATCTTGCTTTCAAGCGCTATGATTCTTTCATAATTCTGAATCATTTCGTCAGCGATGATTTTAAAGCTTTCCGCACTCATCAACTGATCTTCCGCATGGATCAGAAGCAAACCGGTTTCTACTTTTTTGCCGCCTGCTTCCTGCTGAATCATTTTCGCATGAGCTTCATGTCCTTGAAGGAAACTTTTATCTCCCTCTTCAATCATTTCTCTGGCCCTTTCAAAATTCGCTTTTTTAGCTTCCTGTATTGCTTCTATATAGCTGGAGCGAGCCATTCCTACAGCAGAGATAATTTGAAAGCATTGCTTTTCCAAACCTTCCATTACTCATACCCTCCTCTTAAGTGATCTTGATCACGCACTTCTATTATACTAGCCATTGAAAAAAATACTTTTAACACAGTTTCCTAATCATTAGGAAATTGATTATGAAGGAGTGATAGTACTTCCTAGGATGTTAGGAAAACGTTCTACTGTCTCTTTGCATTTCAGTGCCTTATAATGAGTACAGGAAAGAAGGTTTTAAAAATGAACAGATATGAATGGTCGCTGGATGCTTTATATAAAGGCTACGATGACCCCGCTTTTCAAAATGATTTGAAACAGTATCATGATTTACACGACGAGCTTTCTGCACTGACGGAAGAAATGAACACACTGGAGGAATGCTGTGCGGTGAAAGAAATCCTTCAGCTTTTGGAAAAGGAATATGATTTATCCGGCCGTCTGCACATGTACACGATTTTACGCCAATCTGTGGATACCAATGATAAACAGACTCTGCAATATTTGAATATCATCAATTCGAGAATATCCTCTTATTCCGTCTATTGTTCGCAGTTAAAGGATTATCTGGCACATATAAAGCATATGGACTCCTGCATACAGCAGGACGAAATGCTGAAGGAGTATTCCTTTCTGCTGTTTACATTAAAAGATAAAGCCTCTCATTCTCTTTGCAAAGAGGAAGAAGCGCTGCTGGCAAAGCTTTCGCAGACAAGTACAGCAGCATTTCGTGATATGTATTATCATTTGACGGCAAATGTCTCCGTGGAGTGTCTGGGGCAAACGATGACTCTGACACAAGTGAAAAATTTATGTCATTCAACTAGCAGAGACGTGCGAAAGGAAGCCTTTCTGTGTGAAATGAAGGCCTATGAATCCATCAAAGAGCCGCTTGCCTTTTCCATTAATAACATCAAGCGTCAACAGCTGATGGAAGCACGTATGCGGGGGTATGAGGATCCCCTGGATAAAATGCTGCAGGATTCCTTCATGAAGAAAGGAACATTGAACACGATGTATGTCGCTGTTGATAAGTATCTACCTAGGTTTCATGAGTATCTGCGTACAAAAGCAAAGCTGTTGGGATATGATAACGGACTTCCGTGGTATGAAATTTACGCGTCCCTCGGTACGTGCGATATGTCCTTTACGATCGAAGACTGTGAAGCGTATATACAACTGCATTTCAGAAATTTCTCCACTGATTTATATGATATGACAAAGCAGGCAATAGATGAGCATTGGATTGATTATCCAAGCCATACGGGTAAACAGAGCGGGGCATTCTGTGAAAATCTGGCATGGATCAAACAGAGCAGAATCATTACCAATTATGGAAATACCCTGAGTGACGTTATCACGGTGGCACATGAGTTAGGACATGCCTATCATGGAATGCTGGTTGAAAATGAGCGGCCTCTAAATAGAGAATATTGTATGCCGCTGGCAGAAACGGCATCTACATTCAATGAGAATATCATGTATCGTGCTTTAATCAATGATGCAGACCGTGAAAATAAATTGTTCTTGATTGATACGCAGCTGTCTGCACTCTGTCAAAATATCTGTGATATCACAACCCGCTACACATTTGAAAAATCTGTATTTGAACAGTGTGAGGAAAGGTTTATGTTTGCTTCCGACTTGATGCAGCTGATGCTGGAGGCGGAAAAGAAATGTTTTAAGGATGGGTTGGACCCGAATTGGCTCCATCCGTATCGCTGGATTACAAAAGTACACTATTATATCCCAGATATCGCTTTTTATAATTTCCCATATACCTTCGGCGCCTTATTTTCAAGAGGCCTGTATGCGATGTATGAAAAAGAAGGGGAGGCATTCCTTCCGAAATATCGCGCCTTGCTGAAGGCATCAACTACGCATACGGTAGAAGAAACAGCGGCCATTGCCGGTATAGATTTGGAGGATGCCGCTTTCTGGGAAGCCTCACTTGAATCCATCATAAGGCAAATGGATGAATTTCTGATATTAGCGAAAGAGACAGCATAGAATCAGGGCTGAATTGCATGATTGTATCAGTCCGTCAGCTGCCGGCAGTCAGATAGAAAAGGCGTCCAAACAGAAGCTGTTGTATACTGCGCTAGGAGGTATTGGGATAACTGTTTTTCTGACAGCAGATGCTGCAGAACGAAAGCGTCCGGATATCTGCTTTTCCAATAAAAATCGTTTTAAGGGTTTATGTAGAGATTGATAAGTAGAAAAACCGAATGCCTGCTCTTTCAACAAATTTTATGAATCTATATAAAGATAAAAGTAAAGGAGAAACGTTTTATGAAAGTATTATTTGCTTATTTCAGCTCAGAATCGAATGAGCATTCACGCAGTTTGATGACCTTTGATAAATTTGTTTTTAAGTTTGGTGAAGAGGCCGTTCAGCATGTTTCCTGCCGTAAGGTTTTTGAGGATGCCGGTATAGAATTGATTCCGGCAATCATTGCCCGCGGACACCCGCATGGCCCTGTCACATACGATGCTTTTGAATTTATCCGTTCACGTATGATGGTAGAGGTGAAATCACATATTCATGAAATTGATGGAATCTTTCTGTTTTTACATGGCGCCAGTAAAGTGATCGGCTTGTCAGGAGGCTCGGCTGAGCACGCTTTCCTGAAAGAAATACGTGAAATAACCGGGCCGTATATGCCAATCGCCCTTGTAATGGACCCCCATGGAAATCTGTCCGAAGAGCTTGTAAGCAAGGTGAATATCCTGCGCTGCTACCGTCATTCTCCGCATACGGATGCAGAGGAGACATTTCAGTTTGTCGCAGAAAAATTTGTTGAGCTGTTAAAGAACAGAAGGAACATAAGACCGGTATACCGAAAGGTTCCTATCATAATCGGCGGGGAAAAGAGTGTATCACTCGATGAGCCGATGGTATCCATCAACCGGCTGTGTGATGAAGCAGAAAAGGATGAACGCATTATGAGTGCTTCTTTTCATATCGGCTATCTGCGCCATGATGGTGACAAGCTGGGATGCTCTGTTGTCGTTGTACCGCAGAGCGGTAAGTATCGAGCCTATGCCGAGGAAGTGGCAGATCATATTCGTGCGTTTGCATATTCACGGCGTCATGAATTTCATTATCACGGCAATACCGGTGAACCGCAGGAGGTCTTACATAAGGCAGTTGCTCATACAGGAGGAACCGTATTTATTACAGATTCAGGAGATAATGTAGGCTCCGGAGGAGATGGCTTTAATACCTATATGTTACGACAGATTCTCGCAATGCATGATACCAACCATAAACAGTATCTGGTAAGCGGAATTGTTGATCACAACGCTTTTAAAAAACTGTATCCCCGACATGTAGGCGAGCATGTCAGTCTGTGCATTGGCATGAACTATGATGAATTATGTAAAAGCGTACCGATTGAAGGAACTATAATCGCGAAAGGTATACCTGATGAAGGGTACGAGCATAAAAAAGATATGGGGACTGCGATAACGGTCCGATTAGATCATGCACCGGTAAGCGTTGTTATTCTGAATGATGCGATTCAGTTTTATGAGCCGGAGCAGTATACCCGCTGTGGTATCGTGTTAAAGGAATATGATGTTGTTGTGGTAAAACAGGGATATATCTCTGCCGAGTTTGACGCATATGGTGATTTGTGTATGATGGCGCTTACTCAGGGGCCGACATATCAGAGAAGTGAATTATTAAAATTCAAGCAGATTTATCGACCGATGTGGCCTTATGATGATTATGACTTAGAGGATATGCTGTAACAGGGCATAACGGGGCTTATTCTGGGTGATTCCGTAAGTGCGGAGGAGTGCATGGAAGAAAGAGGTAATAGGGCATACCGAGGCATAGTTTGGGTGAGCCTTTCAGATGGTAAAAAGCAATACCCACATAAATCTGTTACAGATTAAAGAGTTCTCTGGCCTATTCCACGATTGATTCTTTCTCATATTTGACTATTTGATTATAGATAATAAAAGCACAAGATCATGCGCAATCATGAAGCTGATCCTGTGCTTTTTGTTGTGAATTATTTGCGATACCCATGTTCGAATAAGAACGCCATAATAAGAGAATGCCTTTTTTTCTATTCTGCATAACAGAAGAAAAGAACATTGAACATTATTTTTTACATGTGTTAAGGATGAACGGACAGGGCTGTTTATTCTATTTTATAGCAGAATATGCCCCTTTTTTTCTATTCTGCATTACAGAAGAAAAGAACATTGAGCATTATTTTTTACATGTGTTAAGGACGAACGGATAGGGCTGGATATCCTATTCCACATTAAAATTTAAATCCTTTTTTGTTTCTTATTGTCTGACTTAAAGTACATTGCACAATTACTTTAAATAATTTTCAGGATGAACGGATATCACGTAATCTGCCTGTCATGTTTAAGGATTCATGGATTTCAATGTTATAAGGCTCACAGCGCATAGGATAAAAGCAGCCATAGTAAGAGGTAGGTATGGTTTGCAGTTTCATGAAAAAAGTGTCTTTCGACACCTTTACTGTATTGCGGTTCTCATTGCACTTACTTTATCCCAGGATAAACGGCGGCAAAATTCTGCAATCGCCTCTACCGTCTGCACATAATCTCTGCGGTGTATGATCAGGTGATGGGAATGCATATAGCGTGTTGGAATACTCAATGTCATGGTTATGATACCATCATATGCTTTGTGAATATTGTCGGCATCGGTTCCTCCGGCAGTCATCATATCGTAGTTGATGCTGAGTCCTAAATCCCTGCAAATCTCTTCCATTTCCCGTAACAATGCCTTATGGGCAATAATACCGGCATCCATTATAGACAGCACCACACCGTTGCCAAGCTTGACATCTCCCTTATCCATCGGTGTGTCCAATGCTGTTGTGACATCCAGTGCAATCGCTACATCCGGATGCAAAAGGTTCGCTGCTGTACGGGCCCCCCGTAATCCGACTTCCTCCTGCACAGTGCCCACAGCATAGACGTTTGCCTCATGCGCGTCCTTCTGTATGCGGTATAATACATCGACAGCAAGGGCTGCACATAAACGATCATCCCATGCTTTCCCCATCAGATAATTAGGATTGTTCATAACTTCAAACTTTGTATCCGGGGTGATCATATCTCCTATTTGAATCCCTAATTCCAATATCTCTTCACGGTTATCCACCCCCATGTCAAGAAATAAATCAAGGGGCTTTATAACCTTTTCTTTTACCTCAGGGGGCAGTCCGTGCGGAGCGCAGGAACCGACGACGCCGTGATATCGTCTACCTTCCTTTGTGGTTACATATAATGTCTGAGATGGCAGAACATGTCCCCACCAGCCGCCTACGGGCAGCATGCGGATATAACCTTGTTCATCAATTTCACGCACCATGAAGCCAACCTCATCCATATGTCCGCAGATCATCACCTTTGGACCGTCAGCATTTCCTTTCTGCAGACCTGCTATGGAGCCAAGGTTATCGTATGTGATTTCGTCGCAGACAGGGGTTAACCACTTTTTCATGATACGGCTAACTTCCTTTTCGCATCCTGAAATTCCATGAGCTTCGCTCAGCTCTCTGATCATTTCCAGATTTATCGTTCCATATGCCTCTTTCATATGCATACCTTAGCGATTCTCCGCTTTATAAGCGTTAATTTTGTTTTCATCAAGCGATGTGATGATGGCAAGCAGTGCACTCTTCGCACAATCGTAATCACGTATATCAATCATGCTGTTTCCCGTATGGACATTACGTGCGCAGATGCAGGCGCTTAAGGTTGGACAGCCGGAAAATAATTTATGTATCCAGGCTGCGTCTGTCTGTGCCATATTATAGTAATACTGATAGGGCAGCTGCTGATTCTTACAGGTCTGTACAAGGGTATCCAGCAATAGGCGATTTGGCATCATGCCCTTATCATAATAACGAATCAGGATTCCTTTTCCAAGCTGCCCGACTGCCTGTTCATCCCTGGTGATGTCGTTTGCTGAACTGCAGTCCAATACGATTCCCATATCCGGATGAATCAGTCCTGTCGCTGTCGTTCCACCCCGTATACCTGCTTCCTCCTGTACGGTTGCTCCGATATACAAATCCACATCAAGCTTTGTTTCCTTCAGTGCCTGCAGCAGCTCGATAGCCATAATACAGCCATAGCGATTATCCCATGCCTTGGAAAGGATGCGATGACCGTCACCAAGCATGGCAAATCCGCCGTCAAGAACGGCGCTGTCTCCAACCTTAACGCCCCAATCAGCAGCCATTTCGGCATTTTCCGCACCGAAATCTATCCGCATATGCTTTGTGTCGCAGGCGGCTATTTCATCCTTATCACATACGATGGTACCGATGTACTCTCTACCGCTGGCTGCCTTTAAACGCACCCGCTGTGCATGCAGACTTTGTGCATCCATCCCGCCGATACATATAAATTCAGCAAGGCCGTTCTTCTTAATACTTGTAATCATAAAGCCTACCTCATCCATATGACCGCAGATCATCACTCTTAATGCATTCGGTTTTCCGCTTTTCTTTACGGCGAAGATAGAACCCAGATTATCGTATATAATTTCATCAGCATAGGGCTCCATATGCGTTTTCATAATTTTTGAGATATTCCTTTCATCTCCGGAGATACCAACAGCCTGTGTTAACTCCTCCATTAAAGCAATCGTTTCATTCGTCAACATAAATACACCTCTTTCTCTTTCATAAATTCATTATAGGCCTTTTAGAAATAATGTATTTGAAGATTGCTTCCTATGTATTAGGAAAAAAGAAAAGCAGCAAAACAGCTGCTTTCCATGTAATCAATAAGGCCTTTAATGATATGCATATTCCTTGATCATATCACTGACATCTTCTTTTTTCGCAAGCTTCAGGGCAAACTCACACATCATTGCCAGACTTTGCGGTAATCCCGTACCACCCTTTTTCGGCATTTTAAGAATGGTCACATGATTTTTAAATTCATCAATAGCTGTACCGCATTCCTCAGACATGATAGCAAACGCCGGTATGTCTGTCAGCTCATTGATTGTCTGAGCTGTTTTTGCGGCCATTTTTCCATAGTTCCCGTAATTAAAGCACGGACCGCAGATTACCACATCCGGATTGAGCTTCTTGCTCATAGCAGCAAATCTTTTTCCGTTGGTATCCGGATCCTGTGCAAAGGTTCCATCACCGCAATACAGTGTTGCACAGATGCTTCCTCCCATATCCGTTAAAGTCTTTTCAAACATATGACATGAACCTATTGCCATCGGTTTTCCTCCCATTGCCAAATCAGGACTTTCTTTTCCGCCAAGTCCTGCCTGCGTTTGATCAAATACCATCAATACTTTCATTTTATAATTCTCCTCGCTTTCTTTTCTGCAACAGAAGCAATGCTTTCTTTAATACTTTTTCACCGTCCATCATCCCATAATCCTCCTGTGAAATCAGCATGACAGGGGTTCGCTCATCAAAGCGCTTTTTCGTCTCATCAAAAAGATATTTTACCTGTGGACCCAGCAGGATGATATCCGGATGTTTTTCTTCAACGATGCTTTGCATCTTTTTATAAGAGAATGCATTAACTTCGATTGGAAGCATGTGTTTATCAGCACAGTCCTGCATACGGCTTGCCAGTAAACTTGTAGACATTCCCTGGTCACAGAACAAATAAAGTCGTTTCATACATCATCCTCCCTTATACATTCATTATAAATCCTTTTCATGTGCAATATAACCAATCATATTTCCTAACTGTTAGGAAATATATCTATGACCAATACTTAATCACAGCTTTTTTCGTGCAAAAAAGAGGTAGCAAATGCACGATAACAGGAGTCATAACGGGCTTGAAATTTCCGGCTAACATCGTATTGCTTGAGTCGCAAAGAAAGAGCTGTAATTCATGCTTATCACATTTTCATAATATATATCTATTGAGATTGGAAGGGGGGGCAGCTAAGAAAAAGAGGCTTCGCATCTTATTGGTGCAATACAACAGATGTGAAACCCGCTCAGTCTATAGCTGTGTAAGAATAGCGTCTGGTATGTTACAGATCATCCAATGATAAATCATCAAATGAAATATCTTCTTCCTCTGTACCCTCTGAATTTTCTTCATCATGCAAATAACCTTTATCGAGCGCTTTAATGAATGGGAAATAGATACAGCATCCGATAACCAGCAGAATAATCTGCCATACTGCGGCAATCCAGCTTCCTGTTGATAACCAGCCGGAGAATCCGATTGGAGTCGTCCACGGTAAGTTGACACCGGTTGTCTTTGGCAGAATTTCTGCTATTGTCAGTAAGTAGGATGTAACTAAATTAAATAATGGTACAAAGATGAACGGTATAATCATAATCGGGTTTAATACGATAGGCAATCCGAAAATGATTGGTTCATTGATACCGAAAATACCCGGAACAATGCTTAATCTACCCAACACCTTGATACGTTCAGATTTACAGAACAGCAGCATACAAATAACGAGCGATAGCGTACTTCCACCGCCGCCAAAGTTCGTGAAGAAGTTTGAGAACGGATTGGTAAAGATATGCGGTAGTTCATTATTCGGCGTTCCTGCTTCAAATGCAAGCAGCTGATCGGCAGTTAATACGTTGCCGATGAAGAATACAGAGTTCATTACGGCAGGACCGTTTATACCGAAGAACCAGAGGAATGTACACATGAAGCTGTAAATAGCATTTGCCCCCAGAGTATCCCCCAGTCCTTTCATAGGCGTCTGAAGTACGGTGAATACAAAACCCTGTGCGGTTTCAAATGGTGTAAATTCAAAGAAGATACGAATCAGGAAGCATACCAGTAAAACGATGGCACTAGGTACCAATGCAGCGAAGGAGTCTGCTACAGCAGGTGGCACACCCTTTGGCATTTTGATTGTCCATCCCTTTTTGTAAACCCAGATAAACAGAAGTACGCAGAGTATAGAGCAGCACAGAGCCATGAAGATACCGTTCGTACCGATATTATCAAAGGATAAACCTGCAAATGCACCTTCTAAAACCACTTTTCCCGCGTCATTGACCGCATCATGAATGACCGGCTGCAGGATGAAAAATGAAACTAAGGCAACGGCAGCGCCCTGTATTTTATCTCCACCAAACTCTCTGGCCATAGCATAGCCAGTACCCAAACAAGTCAGTAAAGCGGTACAGTTAAAGGTTGCGCGAGATACGGCTTTAAACCATTCCTCCCAGCCTGCCCCAAATACTCCTGTCCAGAAGTCAGACCATCCGGGTATCGGAAAATTGGCGATCAATAAGAAAATCGAACCGACGATCAGTAATGGCGTGGCTATTAAGAAGCCATCACGAATGGCAATCAAGACTCTGTTTTTACTTAGCACATCAGACATTGGCATAAGTATTTTCTCAAGCTTGTTAAACATTTTATTTCCTCCTCTTTTTTGTCTTAAAAAATTTAATCGTGCGCACTAAACTTTTTACAATCTAATTATAATAAAAGTTTACTGCTCGCAACATGAAAATGATTTCCTAAGGTATAGGAAATCCACTTTTTCTGACGGTGATGGAAAACATAAATATAGATATATTGCAGGAAATGTATCTATTGCAGGGAACAGCAGGATATCGGAATGAAGAACTAAAAAAGCAGGGATAATAAAAGATATCAGGGTCAGGGACTTAAAATGCAGAGAAAAGCAGAGTATCGAAGTGAAAAACTGGAAAAAGCAGCGATAAGTAAGATGTCGGCATGAAGAACTGAAAAAGCAGCGAAAAGCAGGATATCAAAGAAGGGGCAAAGAAGCGGAGAAAAGAAGGATATCGAAGTATAGGACTAAAAAAACAGAAAAGGATTTTAGAGTGAAAAATTAAGAAAAAACAGGGATTCTCATCCCTGTCGACAGTGCTGCGGCTATAAAGCATGGTAGTCGGATACATCTTCTTTTTGAAGCATATATACTTTTGTTTTACCGAGATAATCATGAAGCATACGGCGGTCGTAATTTGTCAGGGTGATGATAAAAGATAAAAATGTCATGAAATAGGTAATGTAGCCAAAGGAAGCGGGATAATCAATTTTGGCAGTCAGAACGATCAGCTGCACGACATAGGTGGTCGTGAAGGCCGCAAGCTCAAGGAAGGTCATCCCAATGACATTTCTCATAAATAAAGCTTTGGCTGTAGCTTTTGAATTATCCATCATTACGATTTTATAATTTAATAAACGCTTTGCGGGTGTCTGTCCCGGCCATATTTTTAATGGTATATACACATAATAAAACGTATAGAATAAGAATACAAAGAATGTGATAATATATGCCCAATGCAACGGAATGCCAGCCAGTATTTGTGTAGTATTCGTCGAGCCGGTGAGGGAAGCTTGGATGATGACCAATGGAATTACGCAGAATATATTGGCAAGCATGAAATCCATCAGATACCCGAAAAATCTTCTGATATTCGACACGGGAGAATGCTCTGTATCTTTTACAAGGGTATCCTGCTTTTTCAATAATGCAATGCTTAAACGATCAATGAGCCCCAGCTTCTTTTCTCTGTAATGTTTTGTTGGTTTCTTATTATTTTCAGTGATTTTCGCAATCATAATATCTCTCCTCACTCCACGATACGTGCAATAAAGTCATTATAATCATGACTTTCTAAAAGTGTCGCAAACCGATTGGCATCACTCACTGCATTGCTCAGCCAGTCAAAGAACAGCTTCAGCATATAGCGGTCTGCATCATTGATCGCGAGCAGTATGACCAGCTTTACTTCAAAAGGTCCCCATGGAATCGGATTCTTCAAAATAGCAACGGATATGTTGGATTTAATGCTCATTACATTGAAGCTATGCGGTACGGCAAAGCTGTAGGCAAAGGAGGTTGCGGACATGGATTCTCTTTTCAAGACAGATTCCTTGAATCCATCCGGTATATAACCGGATGCCTGCAAATTATCACACATATAATTGATTACGTCCTCATGCGTCGCTATATCAACATCTGTATAGAAGAATCGTGGTTCTATCATACCGGATATACCTTCTTCAAACTCTTTCTGAAAATGCTTCTTATCCAATAGGTTCAGCGCCTGGAAAATACGGCTTTCGTCCTCTAAATTGATAAACAATGAAATTTGAATCGTGGCGATATCCAGATCATGCTGCAGGGGGAGCGTTGTCAGTATCAGATCAGGCCGTGCATTAAGAATTGTTTTCTGTTCGAAGAAGTTCAGACATTCCACGATGGCCATTCGCTCACCGAACCGATTTTCTACTTTTTTGACGCACATATTGCTTAATGCCTGATCGTGTGGATAAATCATAATAACCCGGTATTTTCCCGACAGGTTCGCACGCTCGAAGGCAGCACCGAGATGCAGCGATAGAAAACCTATTTCGTTTTCACCGATCACCTCATTTAATTGCTCTTCCAGATACCGGGCAACACGTATTCCCATTTCAAATACCAGAGGATATTTACGTTTGATCTCCTGCAGATATACATTGGATACATCATGTTTTCTTATCTGGCGTTCCATGAGTGACTGCATGTGCATTTTTAAACCGATACGCAAATCACTGTCTTGTGCGAAATCAATATCAAAATCATCATGAATAACTTCTAACATGCCGTCGATAATATCATCACTTGTTAAGCTATCATGAAATTCATGAACCAGATCCTTTGAGTAACTGGTTCCTTTCTTTCCCATCAATAACAATGCAAGCAGCGCGATTTCATCCTCAACTATTTCTATACGTATCTTCTTGGCTGTATTCTGAAAAAATTCACGTGCTATCTCATATTCCTGACTTTTCTTTAATTCTTCATAATTGCGTTCCGTATGTATATAGTTATGTCGTAAAATTCGTTCGATTGCGATTCCCACATGAACCATCAGCATCGGAAATGCCATTTCACGTACATGGAAATTGTATTTGTTAAACGTTTCTTCAAGTGTATCCTTAACAATCAGTAAATCGAAATCATTATACAATGCCGCAAGGTTATTCAAATTCAGAAAATTACCCTGTGTTTCCTCGGCTAATAAATCTTTATACAGCTTGCGCTTGCTCTCTTCATCACCTTCTAAATGGATAAAGTTCTTAGAGCGTACCAATCTTAACTGCTCATAAGGCTCAATCATTCTTTTTATACGTTTAATATCATTATCAATCGAATATTCACTAACAAATACCTGATCCTGTAAATTGGTGATGCTTAGTTCATTTCGCTGAAATAGAAGCTGCTGTATGATATATATACATCGTTCCTGCGGTGTCTGTGCGATTGGCTGTTCGATTTCAATGTTCAGCGTCCGAAGAATTTCCTGATTCAAATGATATCCATAGCGAAGATTGGACTCAATCAATGCATTCTCATAATAACGATTAATGGAATCAATGTCTGAGCGTATGGTACGATCTGATACATTTAGAAGCTTGGACAATTCTTTACCTGTAATCCAATCGTTAGAGTCATTCATCATCATGATGATTTTTTCCTGTCTTTTATTTAGTCCCATGTTGTCAATCCTCTCTAAATAGTATTATATAGAATAATCTTCAGGAAGTAATTAACATTTTTTCCTAACTCTTAGGAAGTTTTGCGAATTGGTTATTGAAATTTTCTTTTTTACACAGGAGCAGAGGGAAAAGAGAAGCGTTATTCTTTTCTTTAAGTACAACTGGTCTTTCTGTATAGTCAGGGCTGAGACTGCTGTCGTAGCAGTATAGCTGAATAGGAGATATGCTTTTTTCCTCTAATACTATGATAAAGAGTGTCATAATGGATAGGCTAAGTCACAGTACCTAAAATACGCTATGCGGTGCTCCTGCGATAAAGGATTTTATGCGGCTCTGTTTGAAAAGAAGGTCATGCCTGCATAAGGGATAAACAGAAGGATGTTATTCCTCAGGTCTGTATGCCATGCATTTAAAATATTGAAGGAACTCTGCTACAAGCATTTGATCTATTTCTGTAACCCGCATTCAAGGTTATCAATATCCTGTTGATTAGCTGCAATATGTCATATTCAGGAAAAGATTCGGTTCGTGTGCGATGAAGCGGCCTGTCACATGCGGCAGAAGAATGCATTTTTCCTACCGCCTAGGAAACCCTTTTAGCCACTCTCAAATGAAAAGGAATTATAATAATGTAGAAATTAAAGAGGGGATCGTTTATGTTAACACATTCATTGAAGAACAAAAAAGTACGTTATCTATTCAGCTGTATCGCAGTTGTTATCTCAGCATTATTGCAGGCATATGTCATTCAGGTTTTTATTACACCGAGTAATCTATTGAGCAGCGGTTTTACCGGCGTTGCTATTTTGATTGATAAAATAGCTGCTTTATATGGCTGTCATATTTCAACCTCCATCGCTATCCTGATGTTAAATATTCCGGTGGCACTGATTTGTTTTAAAAGCATCAGTAAAAAATTCACCATACTTTCTACCATTCAATTTGTTTTAGCTTCTGTATTTTTAAACTTCTGTCGTTTTCAGCCGCTCTTTCATGACCTGGTGCTGAATGTTGTTTTCGGAGGATTCTTGTATGGTCTTTGTGTTGTCATCGCTTTAAAGGGAAGCGCGTCAACGGGAGGGACGGATTTCATCGCTCTTTATGTTTCCAATAAAATCGGCAGGTCTATTTGGGAACAGGTTTTTATCTTTAATGCTTTGATATTATGCATATTCGGATTTATGTTTGGATGGCTGTACGCAGGATACTCCATTGTTTTTCAGTTTATTACAACAAAAACGATTTCTACATTTCACCATCGCTATGAGCGTGTAACCATGCAAATTACGACAACCTTACCTGAGCTTGTTATTGATCTGTATGTTGATCACTATCGTCACGGGATTTCCTGTATACAAGGGTATGGCGGGTATAGTAAAAAGAAAATGTATCTGCTGCATACCGTCGTTTCCTCATATGAAGTTGCTGATATTGCGAATCTGTTGCGAGAGGCAGATCCGAGGATTATTATTAATGTATTGAATACGGAGGAGTTTTACGGAAGCTTTTATATGGCTCCTATGGAATAGAAATGGTCAGATATATCGAATGATTAGGAAAAAGCAAACAGCACGAAAGACGAATAAATATCATGAAAGCTACATAAAAATCCTTAAAGATAGATAAAAGATATGAATACAAGCATAGAAATTAGAAGCAATCAAACATAATATAAAATAACTTAAATAGAGAAAAGAGCGGTTCTACGACTATATTCATATCTCAAAAAGCAGCTCATTCATAATTTTTTCAGCTTAATATCACATAGGGCAAGACTGTATTCTCTGACTGCTTATGCACATAGGCGGTAAATACGGCTTTTCTTTTCTCCTTGTTCAATCAGGCAGCCATCAAGGACCATCTGTTTCAGGAGTCTTTTGGTTGTAGATTCAGCGAGATTTAGCAGCTTTCTGGCTTCCCGGTTGGAAATACAGCCATGTTCGCGGACATACTCTTTAATTAGCTGCCGTCGTTCTTCGGATAATGGATTTTTATTGGCTTTTTATCGGCTTTTTTTCTTCTTTACGAAATAAATTTACACGGAAGGTATCTCCTATTTCTGTAAATTCGGGAGTACGCAGCTGATATTCTTCTGCTCTTTTAATGATGCGACGTATTCCTGTACCCCATCCTTCTATAAGCTCCATGCGGCTGAATACTTCCGCAATCGCTTTATTTCTTATTTTTGAACGACCATTCACAGCTTCCTTCAGAGTTAATCCGCCATACAGCATACCGGGGGAAGTGATTTCTAAGCGATCGTCATACAACGCGACTTGAACGCAGGAGGAATCCATAAAGCTGCGATGACACTGTGCGTTAATAATCATTTCGCGGATAGCCCCAACCGGTAGTTCGTATCTTTCTTTACGCAACAGCCCGTTAATTTCAGCGCTTCGATTAATATGTCTGAGTACAAAGCGATAAGCTTCTTCAATCTGTTCATACAGGGGTCCGGAATATTCCTTTTTATCAAGAAATTCATCACGATCATTCCCCTTGAATAACGCACATTGTATTTTTGCAAATCTAAAATAATCGCTTGTAAGCAAAATAAAGGAATTGGCGGCCAGCAGCTGATTTCCGCTTTTCTTCAGAAGCTTCCAGTTCAGAAGGTGTTCTACTGTAATTACTGGAATACTTCTTTTTTCTTCCGATGAATCTATAGCGGACTTCATATATTTATGTATATCCTGACAAAGCTTATCTATGGCCTCTTTTGTTACTTCATAGCCATTGCAGATTTGTTCATCCCATGAAGCATACGTTCCTTCCAGCTCCAGCTCTTTGAGCTTGACAGCATCTGCTTGGCGTGAAGTTCCTGCCACACGGATATAAGTGCCGTTTTCCTTGCCTGTATGTTTAAGGACGGTTGGTTCCGGCATATATTTCAACTATAACAATGCATTTACCCTCTATTGTTTGGAAGCTGATATCCGACACTATTTGTGGTTCACAGCTATCCGAAACAGCATTCGCTATGGAATCTATATTCTGAAACACGGAATCCTTATCCACACCAATTTCAGAACGGCTGGAGTCGTCAATTCTGATAATGAGTGTTCCACCACTCGTATTTGTGAAGGCAATCATAGTTTTTATGTATGTTTCACTGCGCTTCGGCAGAGCTGCTTTATATTCCATATGTTTAGATTCACCCTGCATAATTTCTTCTATCGTCATAATAGACCTCACTTTCATATGATAAAAAAATTAAATAATATACAGATGAAAGCTGTGCCGGCTTTTTAAATGAGGCCTTTCTGATAAATTGAAATATGATGTATGTTCATGTCAGAACTTCCTCTTGGTTTTATATATTGTAACATGAATTATCCATGCATTGGGAACATGTTGAAAGCTTATCTTCATTTTTTACATATTAGGGGGTGTTACAGTTTGATTTAGGGATATAATTTGGGGCAAAGAGTCTTAGTCCTTTCGCTTATATAAGGTCTGGCAGACTGTGAAATCATATACAAGCTGCTTATCATGGGTACAATAGAGGTAGCAAAATATTCTAGTAAAGGAAGCGGGCAATACTCTTTTTCCATTCACAAAAGAAAAAAAGAAGCACACGGCTTCCTCTAAGGGACTTTGCATTCAGATGGTTCAGCGAACCAGTGAAATCACGAGGATTATGACACCCAGCACAACCGCACTGATCAGTACATTGCGGAATGTAAAGAAGTCATACGTATAGTTTCCTGTATCCTGTTCCATTTCTTTCTTTTCCCTCAAATTATGTTCTTCAACGCCATTTGGCGGTGAAAGCTTCTCCTCATTCATGGTATCTCACCCCTTACATGCAAAATCTCTTTCCTTTTGTTCCTGCAATCACATTATAGCATAAGTGACTGCTTTTGTATTAAAACTCATAAAATCGTAAGAAACGTTAAGAATTTTTGTCCAAAAGAAGAAATCTCCACCGTGATGCCCGGATGAACAGCACCAGCAGAGAATCTTACAGTTTGGATACGGAAAAGTTTACCACGATTTATGCAGGAAATCAACAAGATCAGAACAGATAGGTACTGAAAATAAATGCCAGCATGATTCCCGCCATAATTAGAATTTTTCGCATACTGATAATCTGTCTGCAGATTGCGCAGTTTTTCAGAATCATCGGTTTTGTCGGTTGCTGTCTCATCAGATTTCTGCTCGTCATACTCTTTATCTCCTTCAGCCTGTATCCTGCTCTTCCATTATATATTAACACAGTGAGCGGGTTCATCGGCTTATGTTACCAAAGTGTAATGGAACTGTAAGAAATACCTGTTCCTATAATATAAACGAAGGAAACAGAGAAAAAGTTTCAAAGTATTTGAGAAAATTATAATTATATGGTTTTTCAATTTTTTGTAGGTGTTTATCTATTTATATTGTACGGCATTTAACTATAATTAGCAATACTTTCAGAAAAAAAAGCAAACTTTATGTTCAGCTTGCTAAATAAGTTTCAATTTTTTCATACAGTTATAAATTCCATCCTCTTTGCTGGTCGTGGTAAACATGTCACTGATCAGCTTCAGCTCTTCACAGGCATTTCCCATCGCCACACCTAAATTGCAATGCCGTATCATTTCCGCATCATTCAAGCTGTCTCCAATCGCTATGGAGGCTTCCAGTGGAATTTCAAAGTGAGACAGCAGACAATCGATACCGGTCGCTTTTGTGATAGCATGATGGTATATCTCACCATTTATACATCCCTCATGAAAACCATGGTGAATGTGCTTCAGCTGTGCGGGAAGCTGTCTGTCAAATTCCTGCAAAAGGGAATCCTCGTTGATAAAGGTTGCGATTTTCATGATTTGCAGGGTGTCTGTTTCCTTTACCTCTTGAAGTGGATGCATGCGGACCGCTGCCATATACTGTCTTGCCAGCTCACTGTTGTCTTCCATGCATCTTTGAAACAGTGAATGAAAGAAGTCATATCCAATAGGGTCAAGAAAAGAAGTACGGCTGCCTTCCAGATTAAATCCGATAGCATGGGCTTGCAGTAAATACATCATGTGAAGTACCAGCTCCTGCGAAAACGGCTTATAAAAAAGGACTTTGCCATGACTCTCTACCATAGCACCGCAGGAATAAATACAGCCGTCAAACGGGATAGCCTGTATTTCATCATCCACCTCCGGCTTGGGGCGTCCTGTCGCAAGGCAGACCCTGTGTCCGTTTGCCTGTGCCTGTGCAATCGCTATTCTGCTGGATTCCTGTATACCGATTTCATGATCCAGCAGCGTACCGTCGATATCGAGAAAAATACATGCTTTCATGCGGCTTCCTCTTCCTGATAGGAAATACTTGCGCACATCATATGCTCAAATTGTTCAAAGGAAGTGCATTCCTTCATCCGTTCCATAACATCCTCCTTACTGAACAGGTCCACCAGTGCCTCGTAGAGATCATGGAAAATCTGTTTGTCAATTTTGTTCAATGCGACAAGCAGAACCACATGGACGATATGGTTATCCCATTGGATACCTTTTTGAGAAATTGCAATGCCGATGCACGTTTTCAGTGCCTCCATTTCCATTGAGTGTGGAATAGCGATATTGCCGAAGGCAGTGGAAGCGGCTGTTTCGCGAATCATGACACTGGTTAGAAATCCTTCATTGACATATTCCAGTTCTTCCATGCTTTTGCACAGCAATGGCAGCACGTCATCTCTGTTCGGGGTGTCTTCATTCGCCAGAAACAAAGAGGAGGAGAAAAAGTCGTGAAATTTCTTTTTCAGAATATAGTTCTTCTTATTTGTACGATAGCGGTCTATGGTATTCTGGATATCCATCCGGCTGTTTGGATTTGGAAAGGGCGGTATCAGACATACCTCCTTATGCAGCGGACATTTTAAGGGTATGGTGGTCAGCAGCATATCGTAATGCTGATGCTTCAACTCATGCTCATAGGAAATCGTCTTGCGTATATTGATCTGATTCCCAAAATCTATCAGCAGCTTATTGTAAATCGAGGCTGTCATATTCATATAGTCCGGACACAGCAGGATACACTGTATTTTTCCGTCATTGGTTTTCTGGCGTTCGATATCCGCACCGATATGAAGGGCAAGGAAGGTAACCTCATCCTCATTGATATCCACATGAAAGCGCTGCATCAGCTCCATAGCGATAAAAATGGCGATATCATAAACTGTCGGACAGCTGGACTTAATAGCATCCACCATGGGATTCTTTGTGTAGGTATCATTGCGGACACGAAGCAGAAGATTTTTTAAATGCAATGCAAAGGGCGTAAGAAAGGTTTCATGATTCAAATCGATGTAATAGCTGTCATTCACCTTTTGAATGATATCTCTGGTTAATGCGAGAATATCCTCGCCAACCAGCTTTTTCAGACTATCCTCAGAGCTTGGCAGTGAATAATTTGCATTTGTCTTAAACAGCATATAGACCTCAAACTGTTCATTGCGGTTAAAGCTGATGGACAATGCCTCCTCCAGACGGGAGCACAGCTCCTCGACTAGTGCACGTTCATTTTCGCTTTCGATGAGAAAGTCGCAGTCTCTTGTTTCAACAAAATTTCCTTCCTTTACACGGTCGATGATAATGGCGAAGTGCAGTAACAGATTAACGAAGGAAAAATCATTGATATAATAGTTATATTTCTGGAAGGTGGAGCGGATGATCATGGAGACCTGTTCCACCGGGAATTCAGGAAAGCTGCTGGTGATGATATTGGCATCCATGAATTGCTGATCTGTTTCCTCATACATAACATAGCTGACAAGTCTGCGCTTGTCTTTTTCACTGCCGTGCAGGCGAACCTCTTCATTTTCACATGTGAATTCAATATGAAAATTCGCAAATGCCTTGTTCATCTTCGCGATATCCGCTTTAATGGTGGAATAGCTGACATATAGGGCATCGCAGAGGTCATACAGATCCATGTGGGAGGAATGCTCCAGCATAATATGCTTCACAATGTAAAAACCGCGCTCCAGACTGGTCTGTGGAATACTTTCCTCTTTTACAGATAAAAGCTCCTTTGCCTGTGCTGCTTGAACGGTATATCCCTGCTTGCTGGAAAGGATCACCTTCTGATTGCCGAGCAGATTGATTTCATTGACATAATTTTTTACAGACCGCGTGGAAATTGATAAAGCGGCGGCCAGCTGCCGACTGGTAACCGCTGTAGCGTGATGTAGCAGAAATTGCAGCAGCTCAACGTGTTTTTTCTTCATGATACCAACTCCCCTTGCAAAGACACTTGTTATATCTATTATAATTTACCCGCAAACACTGTACAACCAGAAGATTTCACCACATGGTGCAAATGTTCATTCTCAGACATTGAATCAGCTGTAAATAATTAAGTTTCGATTAAAAGGTCTGTTTTTTTTATTATGCAGCAGTGTTTTTTTGCCTGTCTATATTATAAAGAAACAAAACAAGGAGTTTACATCCTTCAGGGAAAAGCTTGCACCATGCGGTGCAAAACGTAAGTTGAGAAGCACGTGAATTTTAAAGATAATATGGGTGTACAAGGTACAGCGCTCATAAAAAGCGGAAAGGAGTCATTATGGACAAGATGTTCATCATGCTGTGCTGCGGAGCCGGGATGTCCAGTGGTTTTCTGGCAAATCAGGCACGCAAGGCAGCAAAAAAACGCAAGCTGGACACAACGATTGAAGCACGGTCCCATACAGATGTCAGCGGCTATCTGTCAAGCATCAGTATACTTATGCTGGGACCGCATTACGGAGGAGAGCTGCCGAAATGGAAATCACTCTGTGACCCGTATCATGTTCCGGTTGTTGTCATTCCACAGGATATTTATGCACAGCTCAACGGAGATGCACTGATTCAGCTGGCACTGGATACACTGGGGAAATAAAAAAGCTAAGATGGCACTCTTAGCTTGAAGAAAATCACGCGTTTGTTTAATGATTTCCTCATGATTATTATATAGGGTTCATGGGGAAAAGGAAAGACTGAGGAGAAAGAAAAATGAAAAAGTTTATGAACTGGCTTTCTACAGTGTTTGCTCCAAAGATGAATGAAATCTGCAGCAAGCCCTGGATTGCCGCCGTATCATCATCCATGCAGAAAATCATACCGTTTATTTTAACGGGTTCTGTCATCTACTTCTACAACGTATTCCATTCCTACCTGCCTGCACTTCCGGATCTTGGCATGATTGCCGATTACAGCTTCGGACTGATTTCTTTGATTCTGGCATTCGTAGTCGGACAGCAGTGTATGGAAAAGCTGAATCATCCGTTCTACCTGACCAACTGCGGTATCGTTTCCATGGCAGTCTTCATGATGTTCATCATTCCGGGAACAGATGAAGCAGGAAATATGGTCATTCAGGGAGGACGTCTGGGTGCTACCGGTATTGCTGTCGGTATCGTAGCCGGACTGTTTACATCCATTATCTTCAATCTGTATTCCAAGCTGCATGTACTGGAGGATTCCACATCCATTCCGGATTTCGTTGTCGGCTGGATCAATTACATACTGCCTACCCTGATTACGCTTGGTCTGGGTATGGTTCTGACAAAATATTGTAATTTCGACATATTTGAAATCGTTTTATGGATTTTCTCACCACTGGCAGGCTTTGCACAGACCATGCCCGGTTTCATACTCTGCTGCTTTATTCCTGCTGTTTTGTACAGTATGGGTATTTCCTCCTGGCTGTTTGGCGCGGTTACAACACCGATCTTCCTTGCCGGTATTCAGGAAAATATCAATATGGTGGCACAGGGACTTCCTGCTACGAATATCGCGACGAGTGAGACGGTGTTTACGGCGGCTCTTGTTACCATGGGCGGTATGGGGGCAACGCTTGCGCTGAATGTGCTCATGTGCTTCTCAAAATCAAAGCAGCTGAAAACACTGGGAAGAATCTTCATCGGGCCAAGTATTTTCAACATCAATGAACCAATCATGTTCGGTGCGCCTGTTGTCTTCAATCCGCTGCTGATGCTGCCGATGTGGCTGAATTCCATCGTTGGACCTGCTATCGTCTATATTGTTATGAGCCTTGGATGGCTGAACATTCCGGCAACACTGAATCAGGTAGGACAGGTGCCTGTACCGGTTTCCACCGTTATGATTACACAGGATATGCGTGGTATTTTATGGGCAGTTGTATTGTTTGTTGTCTACTTTGCAATCTGGTACCCGTTCTTCAAGGTATTTGAAAAACAAAAGCTAGCAGAAGAAGCACAGGAAAACGCTCCTTCTCAGAACTAAAGGGGGATTAACCTATGGATATTATGGAAAATGAGCTTGTCAATGTTGCTATGCAGATTATTCTGCATGCAGGTGATGCCCGGCTGCGGGTTGAGGATGCATTGGCACAGGCAAAGCAGTTTCACTTCGATGAGGCGAAACAGAAAATTGCAGAGGCGGAGGAATGTATTCATCAAGCACATGTCGCACAGACCGAGGTGATTCAGAATGAAACAAGAGGAAAAACCTATGAACCCTGTCTGCTGTTTGCACATGCACAGGATACGCTGATGACAATTATGTCAGAGCTTAATCTGGCAAAGGAATTGATTGCATTTTTTGAAATCATGAATAAGAAAATAGAAGAAAAATAGGAGGCTGAACCATGTCAAAGGGATTTCCGAATAATTTTTTATGGGGTGCTGCTACCAGTGCCTATCAGGTAGAGGGTGCTGCCTATGAGGATGGCAAGAAAGCCAGCCAGCAGGATATCATCAATAAAGAGAATTATACAAAGCGCGGCTTTGCTACTGCGGATATTGCCAGTGACCAATATCATCATTACAAGGAAGATGTAGCCCTGATGAAGGAAATGGGCTTTACGACCTATCGTTTCTCCATTGCCTGGTCACGCGTATTTCCTGATGGAGTTGGAGAAGTAAACGAAGCGGGTATTCAGTATTACCGCAATCTGATTGATGAACTGCTGGCCAACGGTATAGAGCCGATTGTTACGCTGTATCATTATGATTTGCCATGGGCACTTGTGGAAAAATATAACGGATGGCTGAGCAGAGAGGTAGTAAAGGATTTTGCATACTTTGCCCGCTATGTCATCAATGAATTTAAGGACAAGGTGAAATACTGGACGACTATCAATGAGCAAAGCATCATCGTTCAATACTGGACACAGAAATGCTACATACCGGAGGAGCTGAGAGACAACAATCAGCTGCGCTATCAGATCAATCATCATATGAATCTTGCACATGCCATTGCCTGTAAGCTGGTCCATGAGCTTGTACCGGGTGGTCTTGCCGGTGCGGCAATCGGGTATTCCCCGGTCTATCCGCTTACTTCCAAGCCGGAGGATGTCATGGCTGCACAAAATGCACACGATTTGCGTAATGCCTTCTATCTGGATATTTATTTTAAGGGCTTTTATACGAAGTCAGCTTTGATTTATCTGGAAGAGCACGGTCTTGCCCCGGTCATCGAAGAAGGTGACATGGAGCTGATTAAGGAAGGCTATTCCGATTTTCTGGCACTGAATTATTATGCAAGTGAGTGTGCAAAGGCATGTCCGATGGAAGAAGGTAAGGAAATTCGTTACAGCGGTGTCAACTGGTCAGGCAAAAAGGGCGACATGTCCGGCTTTGAAACACATCCGGGCTTCTATGAGATGTGCAAGAATCCGAATCTTGATACAACCGATTGGGACTGGGCAATTGATCCGACAGGTCTGGAATACATCTTCCGCGATATTTACACTCGCTATAACAAGCCGCTGATGGTTACAGAGAACGGTATGGGAGCATTTGATACCCTGACAGAGGACGGACGTGTTCATGATGATTACCGTATTAAATACCTGCGCGACCATATCGAAGCAATGCACAGAGCAATTGATTATGGAGTAGAAGTGCTGGCATATTGTCCATGGTCTGCGGTTGATCTGCTGTCAACCAGCAACGGTGTGAAAAAACGCTATGGCTTTATCTATGTAGACCGTACTGATGATGATCCAAAGGAGTGCGCGAGAATTCGTAAGGATTCCTTCTACTGGTACAAGCAGGTGATAAAATCTAACGGAGCTGATTTATAGGGTGCAGGTATTTCCTGCCCCCGGCTTATTGAACATTGGCGTCATCGCATTGCAGAGGGAAGCCTATCCAAAACTACAGAGGCTTTGCGCTGTTGCGATACGCAGATACTTGCCACTTTGGAGGCAACCGGGATGAAAAAGAACACAAAAGGAACCGGGCATCAGAGTTCTTTCTTCTATCGATGCAGTCTCTGTGCTGCCGGCGGTATGCTGATGGGAGTTGCTGCGGTTTTGTTCCTTGCAGGCGGTAATGGTGCAGATTCCATGAATACGCTGCTGCAGGGGATGAGTCAGGCATTGCAGCTATCAGTGGATGCCTGTAACAATTTGTTATCCTTCACATTTGTGCTGGCAGCGTTTTTTATCGATAGAAAACAGATTCACGCGGGAACGATTATATTTCCCGTTGTTACGACGATTACCATACGGATTCTTACACCGTTGATACATGCGGATACACTGCTTCATCGTGTATTGTTCTGCATGACAGGCATTGGCATTATCGCAATGTCCATTGCATTAAGCATTTATGCTGACTGTGGAAAGAATCCCTATGACTGTGTAACCTTTGGTTTGATGAAAAGAACAGGTCTTTCCTATCCTGTGATTCGCTGGATACTGGATGGCGGTATGCTTGTATCCGGTATGATACTGCATGGTACTTACGGTGTGGTGACCATTATCAATCTGCTGGTGCTTGGCAGGCTGATTACGGCGGCGCTTTCATTGCTGAAACGACTGAAATGGTTACGGAGAACGATAAATATAGAGGAGGAGATATTATTATGAAACAGGTACCTAAAACATTTCCTGATAACTTTCTATGGGGCGGTGCTTTTGCAGCCTGCCAGTGTGAAGGGGAATATGATAAAGACGGACGCGGCTTGTCCACAAGTGACATTCATGAGTATACAAAGGGCTTAAACCGTGCCAAAATAGAAAAAGAAGGCGGTGGAACGCTTGCTGAAATCAAACGCAAGGCCGCAGATACAGAAGGCTATTATCCGAAACGCTACGGAATCAATTTCTATCATACTTATAAGGATGACCTTGCATTACTGAAGGAAATGGGATTTAAGTGCTTTCGTACAAGCATTTCCTGGTCACGCATTTTTCCAAACGGGGATGAGACTGAGCCAAATGAGGCAGGATTGAAATTTTATGATGATCTGATTGATGAAATCATAAAGGATGGTATGGAGCCGATAATCACGATGTCTCATTATGATATACCACTGCATCTGGTTACCGAATATGGCGGCTTTGGTAACCGAAAGGTGATTGATTTCTTCGTGAATTACGGAAAAGTGCTTGTAGAGCGCTTTCAGGGAAGAGTAAAATACTGGATTGTTTGCAATCAGGTAAATCTGGTTCCGACGGTGCAGTTTGGTTCTCTGGGTATCTATGATGATCAGGCGGAAAACATGGAGGAGCTGATGTATCAGGCGGTACATAATCAGTTTGTGGCATGTGCAAAAATCAAGGAGGTCGGACATCAGATTGATCCGCATGCTGTCTTTGGTACGATGCTGGCAGACTGTACCTTCTATCCGGCAACCTGCCGTCCAAAGGATGTTGTATTGACCATGAAGAAAAACAGGATGCAGTATTTCTTCTCCGATGTACAGCTGCGTGGAGAATATCCGGTATATGCACTACGCTATTTTAAGGAAAGAAATATCAACATTCAGATGGAGGATAGGGATGAAGAGGTTATTCGCAACAACACGATGGAATTCCTCGCGATCTCTTATTACTACAGCAGAGTTGTAGATTCCGATAAAAATGATATGACGCCGATGCAGGCGGAACAAAATCCAAATCTGGAGCCGACACCATGGGAGTGGAGAATGGATCCGCTGGGATTCTATAACTGTCTGTCTCAATACTGGGATCGCTATCAGGTTCCGCTGATGATTGGAGAAAACGGCTTCGGTGCATTGGACACCGTGGAAGCGGATGGAAGCATTCATGATCCTTACCGTATTGACTTCCTGAAAAAGCATATTGAGCAGATGAAGGAATGTATTAAGGATGGAGTGGATATCTTCGCATACTGTGCATGGGGACCGATTGATATCGTATCTTCCTCCTCTGCGGAAATGAGTAAGCGATACGGCTTTGTGTATGTAGATCGTGATGATTTCGGAAAGGGCAGCCAGAAGCGATTGAAAAAGGATTCCTTCTACTGGTATGCTCACCTGATAGAAACCAACGGATCAGAACTATAGGGTACACAGCGTGTGCCAACCTAATAAAATCAAACAGAGACGAATGATAGGGTACACAATGTGCGACAATGTGATTAAGGTACGAAGATGGACTCAGCTCTAAAGCATCTTCATTCGTGATTTCCCTGCATTTGATGAAACTATACATAAAAATCTTCGGGACTATGGTCCTGAAGATTTTTTGCGTTGTATCTATCGTATATTTTTTATTTGATTATTGTTTGAACAAACCAGAAAGCATTAGATTACCCCTTACGAATGGTATTTTTAAGATGTTTCTTCAAACTTATTTATAAATAATATTTTGTTCCCTTACCTCTTCCCTTGATTTTCACAATACCGTCCTTCTCCATTTTTTTCAATAATTCTTTTACTTTAGACCTGCTAAACGTTACATGTGGCAATATTTCACTAATCGATTTAGGCTTTGTTTTACTCAACACCGCATATAGATGTTCTTCATCTTTTTGTAAAACAGGATTCGAATCAAAAACAGGTAATATGATTTGTATCGTATTTGTGCTTACATTAAAAATAGGCTTTTTAATACTTTCTTCATAAGCATGTAATATTCTGAGTATGCCGGTACCAAAAATTTCAACGATTCCTAATCGATAAAATATATTACTGATAATCGGATTTCTAAGCATTAAAATCATTCCTGTTATATATTCATCCTTTGTAATACCGTTTATCAATCCTCCTGGTGAAGTTATTTCTATTCTATCATCATACATAGAAATCCTTATATTTGCATTTAAATCCCATGCTCGATGAATGAGTGCGTTTGCAACAGATTCACGGAATGCCTCTTCTGGTACAAGGTCGACCTTTTTACGGTAGCTGCCTTCAATTTCTTCATATTGATAATAATCTCTATAAGTTTGGACAGCAACATCATACATTTCTAACACAGACATATTCTCCAGCAGTAGTCTTTTTTTTATAATGTTGATACTATCGCCAAATTTAGCAATATCAATTCCTGGAAATGAGTTGTTATCTGATAGAATATTCGCAGCATTATTGTACCCGATTTGCACATTGTAAAGATTCAGAGTTTTTAAAGTATCTTGATTGAATATTTTAATGTCAATATGCTCTTTTAATTTGTTTTCCAGATAATGAAAGTCCATTTTTTGATTGGATGAAGGTAAATCTTCAAAATTGATTTTCTTTCCTTCTAAAACCAGCCTTGTTAATTCGAAGGAATCCACTTCGATTGTTGAAGTATCATTTCGCTTATAGGCCTTTGAGTTGTATAGATAGGGTTTGTTCTTTCCTTCTTTAATGACAAGTGAAATTGTTTTATTTGTTTCGTCAGTCTTAAGACTGTAGCCTGGCTGAGGAACAATATTATCATTGATTCTATTCTCAATATCAAGACAAGTGCTTTTGGGATCGGAAAGACCTTTTATATTTCCATCATTATCAATTCCAAAAATGATTTCTCCACCATCATAGTTTGAAAAAGCGCTTACTGTTTTCAAAAATGATTTTGTTATGGATTCTTTGAACTCCAGTGTTTTTGATTCTTTCATGAAATCACCTCTTAGATTTAGTATACTCACTTTCAACCATATTTTAATATGGCCAATTTATGGCCGGCCATAAATTTGTGCTAAAAATTACGATTTGATAATATCTACGTTTCTCATATAAAAAAAGCATGTGGAACCATTTTTAAACGAATATGCCATGTTTCACTGCTAAATATGGCATAGCAGCGTTTTTGTCATACTGTCCCTGAAAAAATGGGAAGCTTCTGATGCAACTGGGTGAAACCGCAATTTTGGGAAGATACCCGACAAGATATACCATGTTCAACTGCCGCTTTTTTTCTATCATTAAGGTAGAAAGGATGTGGTGCTTATGAATTACAGTTATACGCAATGGAAAAAGCATTTAATGGATGAGGATGTGCATGCCATGGCAATCTTGTCATTTCCTGCCGTTACACAATGCGCTACTACCGTACAGGAGCTGGTACAGAACGCTGAAATGCAGAGTGCTGTCATGCGCAGAATCAAAGAAGAATTTCCTTTGCAGGAAGCGCTGGTCAGTATGATGGATCTGTCTGTAGAGGCGCAGGCATTCGGTTGTCCTGTCAGCTTTCATGAGGGAGAGATTCCTGCTGTAACAAGCGGAATCATAAAAAATCGAGAGGATGGTGAAGCATTGCGTATTCCGAAAATGGAAGAAGGGCGCATGTCTGTATATCTGGCAGGTGTGGAGAATATCACAAAGGAAAGCGACCGTCCAGTATTCGGCGGTGTCTGCGGGCCCTATTCACTCGCAGGAAGACTGATGGATGTGAGTGAAATCATGATGCAGTGCATCATGGATCCAAAGCTTGTACATCTGGTATTGCAGAAGGTTACCACTTTTTTGAAGCAGTATATACAGGCATACAAGGATGTGGGTGCGTCAGGTGTCATACTGGCGGAACCACTGGCGGGTCTTTTGTCACCAGCGATGGTTCAGGAGTTTTCCAGCAGCTATATCAGAGAAATTACGGAGGAGCTGCAGGATGATACCTTCACGGTCATTTATCATAATTGCGGCCCGAATACTGTGCAGAGCCTTCCGGAAATATTATCATCCGATTGCGGGGCATGGCATTTTGGAAATGCTGTTTCTTTGAAAAAGATATTGGAACAGGTACCGGCAGACTGTCTGATTATGGGGAATCTGGATCCGGTTGGCTGCTTCTGCGGCTGCAGTGCGGATGAGCTGGAACAAAAGGAGAGGGCTTTGTTGAAAGAATGCGGTGCATATTCCAACTTCGTCCTTTCGACAGGCTGTGATTTGCCACCCAAGGCAAAATGGGAGAATATACAGAGATTTTTCAAGACACTGGAACAGGTGAATAGTAAACGGAGGTTACCATATGGTATGTGATCGCAGGAAATTTCCAAAGGCGGAAATGCTGCCGCTGACAAGAGAAGAAATGATATCTCTGCTAAAGGGGAATGGTACACCGCGCGTCGGTGTGGCATGTGGAAACTGGCTTCATATTGATGAACTGGCTTTTCAGGATCAAAAGCCGGTAGAAGATTTGCTGGAACGTTTTCCGGAGGATATGCAGGTGTTTTATTTAAAAAAGCCAAAGCTGTTTGCGGAAGATGGAGATCGTTATACATGGTGTGATGTAGCAGGGGCCGATCCATCTATCGGTCGTAAAGAAATTGTAGGTGTAGATGAGGAGCATGCACTGGACTGGGAGGTGATTCGCCGAATCAGTGAACATCTGCCGGATGCGGAAGAAGCGACAATGTATTGCAATGCGCCGGTTGAAGACGGACGTTATCGTCTTGCATGGTTCTCCGATGGTCCATGGACAAGACTGTGGGACTATCGAGGCATGACAAACTCTTTAATAGATTTATATACGAATCCAGAGGATGTGCATCATGTATGCAGAAGAGTTGTGGATTTCTTTAAACGCGCCGCAAAGCGCGGTGTCGAAGAGGCGCATATAGACGGTATAGCCTTCGGCGACGATCTTGGGATGCAGAAGGGGCCGTTCATGTCACCTGAGATGTTTCGGGAATTCTATTATCCGTATTACGTTGAGCTGTGTGAGTATGCGCATTCCCTCGGTCTGCATGTCTGGCTGCACAGCTGCGGTGATGTGAGAAAGCTGTTGCCGGATATAATTAAAAGTGGAATTGATGTTCTGCATCCGATTCAGAAGTATGCGATGGAAGAACAGGAAATTGCGGACACCTTCGGGAATCAGATTTCCTTTTGGGCTGGAATTGACCTTCAGCGTGTGCTGCCGTTTGGTAGCGTAGAAGAGGTACGGGAAGAAACAAGACATTTCATTGATGTTTTCCATCAGCGGGGAAAGGGGCGTATGGTGTTTACGCTGAATAACCGTATGCAGGATAACGTACCGATTGAAAATTTTATCGCATTCATTGAAGAAGCCCACCGGTATGGTGCAGCGATTGAAGGAGTGAAGGAAAATGAGTGATAAGCTGGAAAAGATACAGCAGCTGATGCCGCTTGGAAAAATGCAGGAGGTGAATGCCCTGGTGGAGAGTGCCCTGCAGGAGGGGATATCGCCACAGGAAATATTGAAGGGTGGATTATTGGAGGGCATGGATGTCGTAGCAAAGAAATGGGCGGAAGGAACGGCATTTATACCGGAGGTTCTAATCAGTGCCCGCTGTATGAATGGTGCTATGGAAATACTGGAGCCTTATCTTGTGAAAAAAGAAGAAAAATTCAGTGGAAGGGTGGTATTCGGAACGGTGCAGGGGGATTTGCATGATATTGGGAAAAATCTCTGTACACTCATGCTGAAGGCGAAATCCTTTGAGGTGATTGATATCGGTGTTGATGTATGCGCCGAGAAGTTTGTGGAGGCTGTAAAGACCTATCAGCCGGATGTACTCTGCATGTCTTCTTTGCTGACAACCTCCATGGGATATTTTAAGGTGGTTTTGGATGCCTTACAGGAAGCAGGTGTCAGAGATTGTGTGAAGGTTGCTATCGGCGGTGCACCTGTGACACAGGCTTACGCAGATGAAATTGGAGCAGACCTGTTTACGGAGGATGCTGTATCCCTGGCAGGAAGACTGCTTGAGGAATTTGCGTGACAAAATTTCAGAAGCATGACGATATTCTGGAGCTGCTGCTTCAAAAACATCCGCAGCTGGATCTGTCCTGCGGAGGCAGAGGACAATGCGGAAAGTGCCGGCTTCAGGTCACAAAGGGCTTTCTTCCTGTTACAGATGCAGAAGGAAAACTGCTGTCCAAGGTACAGCTTGCACAGGGAATTCGTTTGGCCTGTGAGCATCGGAATTGTGAGGCGGCTATTGAAGGAGAACTGCTGCATGAGCAAAGGGATATGCAGATCGTGGGAGTGGAAGAGCTGCATCTGGCTGGTCATCATGAGGAAGGCTGTGTACTTGCTGTTGATATCGGCACGACAACTGTCGTTCTTGTATTGCTGGAAATACAGACAGGAAATGTCTTGCTGGAAAAAAGCTTTCTCAATCCGCAGCGACGGTATGGTAGTGATGTGATCAGCAGAATACAGCATGCTCATGAAAAGGGGCCTACACTGCTTCAGGAGCTGCTGCTGAAGGGATTGCGTGCACAGCTGAAAGCTGTTGAGAATAAGGATATACGCCGTATGTGCGTCTGCGGAAATGCCGTCATGACACATTTGTTTCTTGGGATAGACCCTATACCACTGGCAGCTGCACCATATGAGTGTGTACAAAAGGAGCTGGTCATTTGTTCATCAAAACAGTTTTTTCCGGATTTTATACCGGAATTTGAGATACAGGTTCTACCTCCGATTTCCGCATATGTTGGTAGTGATATTTTGATGGGAATTTATGCACAGGATATGGAAAAGACCAAACAAAGCTCACTGCTGCTGGACTTGGGAACAAATGGAGAGCTTGCTCTATACCATGAGGGCATGCTAATTGTGAGCAGTGCCGCCTGCGGACCTGCCTTTGAAGGAGGAAACATGAGCTGCGGCTGTGGTGCTGTAACAGGGGCAGTCAGCGAGGTACGCTGGGAGAATGGCTTTCGACTGCAGACCATTCATGACGGTAAGCCGGTGGGAATTTGCGGAAGCGGATATCTTTCTCTCATCAGCTGCCTTCTTACCGCTTCACTGCTGGATGTCAGTGGATATCTGAATCAACAGGTTACCCTCTTCGACGGACTACTTCTGACCCAGAAGGATGTCCGGGAGTTCCAGCTTGCGAAAGCTGCGATAGCTGCCGCACTGGAACGGGTATGTGCTGGAGCACAATGCTCCTATGAGCAAATTGAAGCAGTTTATCTTGCCGGAGGCTTCGGCCGGCATCTGCATGTAGAGGATCTGTGTATAACAGGAATTCTTCCGGCAACCTTGAAACAAGCTGTACGGATTAGCGGTAATACGGCATTAAAAGGCTGCTGCAGATATGCTCTGGAACAAAATCGCACACGTATGGAGCTGCTTTGTAAAAAAGGACACTGTATTCTACTAGCTTCGGATACCGGCTTTTCGGATGCGTTTATCTCACATATGCTGCTGGAACCATTCACATAAAAAAACACACAGGTCTTTTCCTCATAAGATGCTATAATACATATGAGGTGATGCCTGTGTTTTCGAATGGAAAAAACCATATCCTGCGTGAAGAAACAATACAAGTAACAGAATTTGCACAGGTACATATGCAGATGGTAAAGCATGTTGCACATTTTACATGTATAGAAGCTCATATTCTGCATTTTCATAAACATGACAATCGCCAATATCTTGTGCTGTATCTGCCACAGGGTACAGGTATCCTGGTAAAGGGCAGCGATTATACGGCGCTGACTGGCTCCTGCACGCTGATTCAGTCCTATGCTTCTGTGTTTTCGATTTATCTGGATGAAGGCTGCGAGGTATATGCCGCACTGTTAACAGGGGAAAGTATTCAGGGATATATAAAGCAGGAAACAATTCTTCAGGACCTTCGTTTTCATAAGAAAACAGAAATTTTCTTTCACTCCGTTTTTCAGAGTCTGGATAAATATCATTTGGTGGACGAGTATTCCATCAGCTCTTCCGTGCTTCGCCTGTACAGTGATCTTCACTATCAGCTGCACGAGGCACAGCCTGGCAGTATGAAACAGGAAATGGTGGATAAGGCAGTTTCTTTTATCGAGCAGAATTATCGCAGAGATATCGGTCTGAAGGATATTTCAGAGGCTGGCGGCTACAGTGAATACTATTTTTTAAGAGTTTTCAAAGAGGTTATGCGGATGACTCCATACGAATATCTTATACGTAAGCGGCTTTCACAGGTGAAAATCCTGCTTTTGTCTACAGGGAAAACAATCGAGGAAATCGCGCTGGAATGTGGATTTAAATCAGATATCAGCTTATATAAGGCATTTAAGAATATGTATTCCATAACACCCGGGGAATATAAAAAATGCGTAGGCAGGGGATAAGGCTCTTGTGCTTTCAGTAATTCAAAGAAACATTATCAAAAAGGATCAACTTTGATATTTGCCTCAAATGAAGTGTGTCCTGTTCATTTCAAATAAGAAAGGGAATTTGCGTAAATCAGGAAAAATCTGCTATTTCTATATCCTTTGCTTTTTCTGAAGATACACAGGTGCTGTGCTGCTGGTTCTATTGAAAAGCGTTGTTGCATCCCTGGTTCTATGGTAAAATAGAGATATTGTAGAGGGCAACGTATGAAAAAAGGGTACCGGAAATTTTTTGATTCGATATTTATACTGTCAATTAAACGCGGATTGATGCTGGCAATCCCTTTTCTTATCCTTGGAAGCTTTGCTTTGCTGCTGTCCAGCTTTCCACTGGATGCCTACCAGTCATTTCTGACCTCCTTTCATCACGGAGCTCTGCTTACCGTTTTTAACAGTCTGTATGAAATAACACTGAATTCGCTTGCACTGATTCTGATTATCACGATTGCACTTTCCTATGGGCAGCTGCATGCGCTGGATGATGTTTTCTTTTATCCTGTGGTGGCCATGGTTTCCTATCTGGCATTCTGCGGAGGAATGGAATATGCCAATGAGATTTTCCATCCGGAATGGGTGTTTACAGCTATGTGTATCACAATGCTGTCCTGCTGGCTGTTCCACAAGGGTATGCATTGCGGCAGGCGTTTTGAAAAGCTGCATACTGCCGGTGCGGACTATACGTTTAACAAAGCCATACAGGGGATTTTTCCGATTGCTGCAATTGCTCTGTTCTTCGCTGTTATCGGTGCAGTGCTGCGTGCACAGTTTGGAGAAGTCAACATTACAAATTTCGGTGCCTATTTATTTATGGGATTGTTTGAAAAAGTGGGAAAAGGGCTGCCCGGTGCTCTACTGTATGTATTCTTTGCACATTTTCTCTGGTTTTTTGGAATACATGGTACCAATACGCTGCAGATGGTCGCAAAGCAGTTTCTGGAGCCCGGTATTCTGATCAATCAGCAGCTGGTACAGGCCGGACAGCTTCCAACGGAAATATTCATAAAGACTTTTCTGGATACGTTTGTCTTTATGGGAGGCTGCGGTGCTGCATTATGTCTGATTTCGGCGATGCTTTTAAAAGCGAGAAAGAGTAATAACCGCAAGCTCGCCAAGGTAGCGGGGATTTCCGTTTTATTCAATATCAATGAAATTGTAATATTCGGTTTTCCGGTCATCTTCAATCCGCTGATGCTGCTGCCGTTTCTGCTTGTTCCTCTGGTTCTGACACTGACCAGTGCGTTTGCC
This sequence comes from [Clostridium] innocuum, assembly GCA_012317185.1. Lineage (NCBI taxonomy): Bacteria > Bacillati > Bacillota > Clostridia > Eubacteriales > Clostridiaceae > Clostridium > [Clostridium] innocuum. The sequence continues at coordinate 427,979 of CP048838.1, forward strand.
ATGCAGCTGCAGCTGGTACCTCTGCCCACACATTCCGTGGAATGGACGGTTCCGATTCTCATGAGCGGATACGAGGCATGCGGCTCTGTTTCCGGCAGTTTGCTGCAGCTGTTTAACCTGATTCTGGGGACTTTGCTGTATATTCCATTTATTCGTCTGAGCGAAAACCAGCAGAGTGAGGAATTTGGAACGGCGGTGCGAACAATGGAAACCGATATGGCGGTAGGTGAGGCAAACGGAGCACTTCCGGATTTTCTTGATGATCACTACTTATATCATTTCCCTGCCAAAACACTGGCGATGGATTTAAAGAACGCCATGCAGCGAAATCAGATTCATATGCATTATCAGATACAGAGGGATAACGCCGAGCATATACACGGGGCGGAAGCTCTTCTTCGCTGGGAGCATCCGGTAGCCGGAAGAATTTCCTCGCCGCTGATGGTAAAGCTGGCAGAAGAAGAAAGCTTTCTGGATGAGCTTGGACTTTATATCATAAAAGAAGCATGCAAAGACGCACAGAAATTACAGAAGGAAGGTACGCCCCTGTCGATTTCTGTAAACATATCACCGAAGCAGCTGGAAAGCGCTGTATTCGTCAGGGAGGTGCGCAGAATTCTTCAGGAAGTCGATCTGCATGACATCCAGCTGATTCTTGAGGTTACGGAGCGTTCCCTGCTCAGTACCTCCGGACGTATTCTGGAGCGCATCCGGGAATTGAAGCAGCTGGGAATTCAAATGAGCATGGATGACTTTGGCATGGGGCACAGCTCGATGATGTATCTGCAGGAAAATGCATTTGATGAAGTTAAGCTGGATGGCAGTCTGGTTCGTCAGATTCTGGAAAATGAACGTTCGCGTGATATCGTGCGCGGTATCACAAGGCTTGCGGCCTCTATGCAGTTTCATGTCGTTGCGGAATTTGTAGAGACCAGGGAACAGATGGAGCTGCTGAAAGCTCTGCATTGCGATATTTATCAGGGATATTATTATGGAAAGCCATGCAGCTGTGATGAATTTATTATCAAATATCTAAAACAGGAATTTCGCTGATTCCTGTTTTTTTTATGATAAGGTAACTTGTCAGTTCCAACAGCGCTACAAAAGGATCATCAGATGTGTCATGATGGGAAAAGCCCTACGGTCATAGTTGAAATGGCAGGGGTAGTAAGCTGAATGCGTGCTGCAGGAAATCTTTCTGTAAAGGATGGAATACATTCGTAGTTGACAGTACCGTTTGTGTATGGATACCGTTATTCAATATTTTTCTTTTTAAAGCAAAACAAATCCTAAGCTGAAGCATACATACTGAAGCATTACTTCATACAGAGTTGCATATACGTGATGAAAGGTCTTACAAATAGTTTATACAGGCTGTTTTCGATTTAAAAGAAGTAAAACTACAAATTTATAAAAATATATTGAAGTATTACTACTTTTGTGATATATTCAATGTAGCAATACTTAAAGGAAGGTGAGCAACGTATGAAAAAACTGAATATTGCTGTTGTAGGCGCGGGGATTTACGGAAAAAATCACCTGGATGCCTACACTTCAAATCCCAACGTTAATCTTGTTGCAGTCTGTGATTTAAAAAAGGAAATCACGGATAAAGTGGAACAGGATTATCAGGTGAAAACGTATAACGACATGGAGGAAATGCTCAAAAGTGAGGAAATTGATGCTATTTCCGTAGCAACACCGGATCCGTATCATAAGGACCCTGTGATGACCGCCATACGCTATGGAAAGGATGTTCTGGTGGAAAAACCACTGGCAACTACTTCTGCAGATGCCTATGACATCATCGAGGCAGCGGAAAAAGCCGGTGTCCGTGTTATGGTGGATTACCACAAGCGCTGGGATCCGGCATCCATAGCGGTAAAAAACAAGCTTGCGGATGCAGGGACAGGAAAACCGGTACGCGGCTATATGCGTATGGATAATGTCTATGATGTCGCAATCAACTGGCTGAACTGGTCATCCGATTCCAGCCCGGTCCACTTTGTTGGAACGCACTGCTATGATTTGATTCGCTGGTATATGGGATGTGAGGTCGTACAGGTGTATGCTGTGGGACATAAGGGAATCCTGCAGGAAAAGGGTGTGGATACGTATGACAGTATTACAGCAATTCTGGAATTTGAAAACGGCTGCACTTGGACTGTGGAAAATGCGTGGATTCTGCCTAACGGCTTTGCGAAGGCAGATGACGGATGCTCTGAGATTCTCTGTGAACATGCAATGATTCGTGTGGATTCCCAGAAACGCGGTGTTGAATTCTTTGATGATCAAAAGCAGTATACCCCGAATATCTGCTTTATCCAGAACCATAACGGTCGTGCGATCGGCTTTGGAATTGATCCACTGAACGATTTTGTGGATTGCATTCTCCATGATAAGCCGTTTGTCGCAAATCTGAATGACGGTTTGGAAGCAGAGCTGATTGCAGAGGCTGTGCATAAGAGTGCGGATACACGTCAGGTAGTAAAAATCGAAAGAAGATAAAGTCCCGACAGGGTAAAAGGAAAAGAGGAAAAGCTATGGGCAAACTGAATATGGTTCGTGTTGATTATCGTATGGTACATGGACAGATTGTGGCAAAATGGATCAAGTTCCGTCCGGTTGATCGTTTGATACTGGCAGATGACAGCCTGGTGGATGATCCTTTCATGGGTGATATTTATCGCATGGCAGTACCGGATCGCGAGGTTGATATTGTCAAGCTGGGGGATGTGCAGACAGCGATTGACCGAAAAAATGATACCGTGCTGCTGATATTCAAGGATGTAGCATCTGCATATACGGTATACAAAAACGGCCTTCAGCTGCCGGAGCTGAATGTCGGTGCAGTGCAGAACAGTGCACAGCGTAAAGCGGTTGTTCAGGGGGTTGCGCTTTCCGTTGAAGAATACGAAAAATTAAGCGAAATGAAGGCGGAGGGTGTAAACGTGTTCCTGCAGCCGATACCGGAAAATGATCCGGTAAGTCTTGGATCGATTGAAAAGAAGCTGAAATAATGAAAGGGAGTGTGAGGTTATTATGAGTGGTACACAGTTGGTTATCATGGCGGTGGCAATGGGTCTGATGTATTGGATCGCCCGGGGAATGATTGGTGGATATTTTGCATTCTTCTTTATTGCAAGTCCTATCGTAGTAGGGGTTGTTGCCGGTTTGATTTACGGGGATTTGACAAAGGGATTGATTATCGGCGGCGGTATTGCCGCAGCGTTTGCAGGAATCATTGCGCCGGGAGGCAATCTTCCGACGGACTCGGCACTGGCGGCGACAACCGTCATACCGATTGCTTTGGCAACGGGGCTTACGGCGGAGCAGGCGATAGCATTTGCCGTTCCGATGGGACTGCTGGGCTCCTTTGTGACAAACCTGCGTAAAATGATCAATGTTATCTTTGTGCATAGAGCTGATGAATTTGCGGCAAAGGGAAACCTTTCCGGCATTACCAGATGTGCAGTGGTGTATCCGCCACTGATTGAGATTCCATTGCTGTTTCTTCCTGTATTTTTAATTGTTATGTTTGGGCAGGATGCTATGCTGACCTTCATGAATTCCGTGCCTAGCTGGGTTATGCACGGTCTGGAGGTTGCAGGCGGTGTTATGCCGGCAATCGGATTTGCTCTGATTATGAACATGATCGGAAAGCCGAAGATGATTCCTTATACGGTACTGGGCTTCATTGTTGTAAAGGCAGTAGGTCTGAATACCCTGACAGCTGGTCTGGTCGCAGGCTGTGTTGCAGTGCTGGTTGTACTGGAAAAACGTGAAAGAGAAAAGGAGGGTGCATAGAAGATGGCTGAGGAAAGAAAAACATCATTGACAAAACGGGATGTCAACCGTGTAATCGCCAGATGGTATATTACAACGGAAATGTCACTGAATTATGAACGTATGCAGTCTATTGCATATACATATGCCTTGATTCCGGCTTTGAAAAAACTATATCCGAACAAGGAGGATATGATTCCTGCGCTGCAGCGTCATCTGGAGCTGTTTAATACCAATGCGACAGCCGGTGGTCTGATTCTGGGAACTACGCTGGCAATGGAAGAGGAAAAGGCAAACAATCCGGATGCGATTCCTTCCGAATCCATCGTCGCCGTTAAGACCGGGTTAATGGGGCCGGTTGCGGCGCTGGGGGATTCCTTCAGTGCAGGGACCATTACCACTCTATTCATTCTGGCCTCCTGCTCTCTGGCACAGGGCGGCTCAATTGCCGGCTTCTGGCTGCTGCTTCTCGGTACGATGTATACGCTTGGCGAATTGATTATTTTTACCAAAATGACCTATACAAAGGGACGCTCTGCAATCAAGGATATCATGTCAAGTAAGCTGATGAGCAATATCATTGAAGGTGCGAACATCCTTGGTATGGCAATGATGGGTGCACTGACTGCTTCCATGGTTAATCTGGCAGTTGCTATCACAGCAAACTTTGATGAGGCAACCTTGAGCGTACAGGAAAAAATCGACGGTATCATGCCGGGTGTTCTGTCCATCGGTGTGTTGTTTATCTATTATTATCTGATCAGCAAAAAGCATGTCAGTGTAGCGAAGCTTGTCTTCTTCACCATTGTGATCGCACTGCTCTGTGCTGCAATCGGATTATTTTAAACACATAACAACATGGGAGAATACTCTCTCAGGTAATGAAACATAATCCGTATGAGCATTCCGAAAATCGGATGCCCATATGGTGCAAAATGAGGAGGAACACACATGAAAGGAATATTATTGGCAAGTCATGGCCGTTTGGCGGAGGGATTGCTGGATACGCTGCAAATTTTCTGCGGAGAGCTGCAGCAGATGCAGGCGCTGTGTCTTCTCCCCGGTGAGGAAATCACAGAATTTATGGAGAAGCTGGAAGCTGCTATACAAAAGGTGGATACCGGAGAGGGTGTTGTGATTTTCTGTGATCTGCTCTTTGGCTCTCCCTGCAACTGCAGTGCGAGATTGCTGCAGAACGCGAAGTATGCGGAGAAAATCAGTGTGATAACGGGGATGAATTTGTGCATGGTACTGGAATATATCGGTTCCGGAGCTGCCGGCATGGACAGGGAAGCGCTGGTGGATACCGGACATAAGGGAATCGTGGATTTCAATAAGCTGCTGAGGGAACGTCAGGCAGCATAATGCAGGAGGAGGTGGAGCTATGAAGGAAGAGGAGATCAGAGACATATTAAACAGCCATCAGATCTGCTTTGCGCAGCATGGAACCCTTTGTGCAACAGTGAAAGCAGGAATTGGAGCCTACCAAAACGGATTGGGTGAAATCATGCATACGATGAAGGATCATATACTGCATATCAATGCGCAGGGAATCGCTATTCTGGCGGTTGATGATATCAATGGAGCGCCGCAGGAGCATACCCTGCTATTTCTTCCGCATAAGGATATTGTATCGACTACTATCAAAATCAAGCTGCTTCATTTTCTTTTCACGATAGAGACAAGGAAGGGGACCATCGTGTACAAGCTACATAAAAACGTACTGGCATCACCATGGCATAAAGAAAATCTCTCCTTCCTTCTGCTCAATGCACCTTCTGCATAGGAAAAAGGAGGCAGTATGAGGGCTGGAGCTATTTTTGATATGGATGGTCTGCTGTTCGATACAGAGCTGGTATATAATCAGGAGTGGTATTATATTGCAGAGCTTTACGGTCTAAAGGTTGATCCTGCGATGCTGGATGAGCTGCGTGGTACGAACGGTACCCGTATGAGTGAAATTGTGAATACATACTGGCCAAGGGTTGATGCAAAGAAGCTGACAGATGAATTGTTTGCACATGCTATCGTAACATTATCCAAACAGGTTCCCATGAAACCGGGTGTTGTGGAGCTTCTGGAGTATCTGAAGCAGCATGCAGTTCGCATGGCAGTGGCAAGCAGTGCTCCTATGGAGCTGATCAAAAGCAATCTGCGTCTGGCAGGAATAGCAGACTATTTTGACGCTGTAGTGAGCGGGGAGCAGGTAGAGCATGGAAAGCCGTTCCCGGACATCTTCCTTCTGGCTGCACAGAAACTGAATCTGCAGGCACAGGACTGCTATGTTTTTGAGGATGGTATCAATGGTGTTAGGGCAGGCATACAGGCGGGCTGCTCTACCATTATGGTTCCGGATCTGGTGCCGCCGACAAAGGAGCTTTATGAGCAATGTACGGGTATTTATCCAAGTCTTCATGCGGTTTTACATGCGTTGCAGACAAATACGTGTTAGGATACAGTCTGCCTGTCATATAGCTTTCAGCGATGATTGCAGAGGCTTATAGCGCGCCTTGTATAGAACATATGGTACCCTTTGCCGGGAACATATTGCATTTTTTTCACTCCGTTGGTAGAATGTGATATGTAAGTGTATGCTTCATTACAAGCATCACAGATGGTTTCACCCGATGTGTGGAAGCCAAGTGAAGGAGAGTTTATGCAAGCAGTTAATATCATATCAAGTCTGGAATCGGTCATGCCGTTTCTATCCGCAAAAGAAAAAAAATTAGGAAATTATGTATTAACCCACAGTCAGGAGATTCTTTCGCTAACCTTAAAGGATCTTTCATTGCAGGCGGAGGTTAGTGAGGCAACCGTGATCCGGTTTGCGCGCAAGCTGGGCTGTGAGGGCTATTCCGATTTCAAACTCTCTCTTTCGGCAAATCTGTCTGCCAATTTCTATAATGAGAATTCAGACATGATTCTGGATAAAATCATGCCTACAGACACACCGGATTCCGTATTGAAGAAGCTGAGTGCCTTTATTGTTACTTCTATTCAGTCTACTACGGATATCATAGATTCACAGGAGCTGGATAAGGCGATAAAGCTGATTCGGGATACAAATGAGCATAAACGTAAGATATATCTGAGCGGACTGGGCGCAAGCAGTACACTGGTGAAGCAGCTGCAGATAAAATTCATGCGGCTGAATATTCCGGTAATCTACTATGAGGATGTGCATCTTCAGCTGGAGTCCAATCTGAATATGGGAGAGGATGATTTGCTTATCTGCTTTACGACTCTGGGGAAATCGGTACAGTCACATCAGTATATCAATATTGCGAATCAGAAAAAGGCAAAGATTATTCTCATCACCCAGTATGGCAATCAGGAGCTGGCAAGCAAGGCAACGGTAACGCTGTTTGTATCGGCTGTGGAAAATAATCTGCGGCTGGCAAGTCACACGGCACTGATTGTACAGTCCCTGATCGTTGATACATTGTTTTTATCACTGGCACTTGACAATTTGCCTGAAATTCAGGAGGGTGTGGCAGAAAAGAATCGGATTTTTTCAGAGCTGGGTTATAATATGAATGATTACAAATAAGGTTTAGAAAGTGATGGTAAGCGTAACGGATAGGAAGGTAGCGATTACTTTCCTTTTTTAATTTCTTATCCGTACGGATGTATTTGAATGTTCTTATAAATAATTCCAATTTTATTTGTTTTATAAGTGTCGCTTGAAATTTTTAAAAGTTTTTTCTAAAAAATTTTTAACAGATGTGACATGTCTTCGTTTCTGTAGTACTATAATAATGAAGGTAAAAAGCGGTGTACTCTACTTTGGAGAAATCTAAAAGTGAGAGCTAAAAAAGTGGCTGGCGCAAGCTGGCTTTTTTAAATAAGGGGTGGTTATATGTGGCGGTTCAAAAATAAAAGGGTACAGTTTATACAAATAGATGTTGCATATACCGATTATCTAAGAAAACACATTGATTTGAGAATACCCTGAATACCGGGAATCGGTGAGTGAAATGCGTCCATTTATCGGTATTCTTATGACACATGATGATATTGGATATGTCATTCCTTTAACATCACCTAAAGATAAGCATAAAAATATGAAAAATACGATGGATTTTCATAAAATAAATGGGGGAAAGTGGGGAGCGATAAATTTCAATCATATGTTTCCTGTTTTGCATGATCCTTCTGTTTATAAAATAATAAGGCCATTAAAAGATGTGAATACATACAGTAATCTGTTAATAAACCAAATCTCGTGGCTGAATAAAACAGAAAATAAGGAAATGGTTTAAAAAAAGCAGAGAAGCTTTATGAAGCATATGTAAACGATACCTTACAGGATAAAATAAAGAAGAGGTGTTGTGATTTTAAAAAGCTTGAAAAACACTATAAAGAATATATAACACAGACATTATCACAGAAGTAGTAATATGATGAAAAAGCTTCAATAGGAAGTTTTTTTGTTTGAAATAAAACAATTTACAAAGTATGCATAAGTATTTGTATTGTGCGTTGATTTCCGTAAGCTTGTGTCTGATCATTCTTTTACCTATAAGCATACCACGGCGTAATGGAATGAAAGGAATGTGTAATCGGAAAGAAGCAGGAGATTTATGACAGGGACAGAAATTTCCATACTTGAAAAATAAGGGGTAGAAACAAAAGGGAACATGGTATAATAAACTATAAAGACAAGGGGAGATACCGATGTATCATATAGCAATTCTGGATGATGAAAGAAAAGAAGCAGAGCATATAAAAGAACTGGCAGATGTATATTTTGACAGGAAGGAACTGATGCAGCGGCGCATTGATATCTTCCATAACGGAAATGAGCTGCTTGCACATGTAAAAGCCATCCCCTGTGATCTGCTGTTTCTCGATATTGAGGTGGGGCAGGAAAATGGTATAGAGATTGGCAGAAAGCTGCGTCAGGTAGCACCGGATATGATTATCGTTGTTATCACAGGATATTTAAAATACAGTGTGGAGGGCTACAAAATTCAGGCTGCACGCTATCTGTTGAAGCCGGTGAATGCACAGCTTTTATACAGTGAGCTGGATGAGGTGCTCTCTCTGGATGACCGACAGACACTTGTTCTGGAGGAACGTGATACGTATCATAGAATCAAGCGAAGAGATATCCTGTATGTCGAAACAATGGGAAGAGGCACCCGCTTTCATACCCCGGAGGGAACATTTGAAAGCAGAGAAAGTCTGAGTATATGGGAACAACGTCTGGATGCTGCCTTGTTTGTGAAATGTCACAAGGGTATCCTCGTCCATGTACGCCGCATCGTATCGATGGAGAAAGACACGATTCTGCTTGAATCTGGTGAAACACTGCCTCTGGCAAGACGACGTGTGGAAACTGTGAAGGCGGTATGGCGCAGCTTCCAGGAGAAGTACGCATGAGCTTGTTCCTGCGGGTCTTTGAGATTTTGATGATGTGCACGCTTTGCTATTCCTACCATGAAACTATGCGTTCGCAATACCGTTCCTCGCTGGCCAAAATCCTGCCCTATCTGATAACCGGATTCTTTCTGATTCTCATATCGCCCTGGCTTTCTATAACCATACTGCGGATTTTGCTGGCGGCTCTGCTCTGCCTGTCCATCCTGCTGTATCGCAACGACTGGCAGTCCCATCTGTTTTTTATCGGTGACCTGATAGCCGGTGCGATTATCGTTCAGATCATCAGCACGCAGAATCCAGCCTTTCATGCAGAGCCTGCAGACTGGCTGCAGGGCTGTCTGTATTGCGGAGTCGTATTTCTCATACAGCTGCTTCTGTTTTACTATCGGCATGTTCAATATGAACAGCTCTATGTGCCTGTTTTTGCCGGTGCGGCTTTCCTCTATTTAATCATTTGTGCCTATATAGGAAGTCAGGGGATACATGAGGATACCGGTATCATCTGCAGCCTGCAGGTGCTGGTGATACTGGTGATGAAGCTGTATCGAATCTGCTTCTGTCTGGAAATCCGTCGGGAAAAGGAGCTGCAGGCGATGGTGAAGACACAGCATATGGTGGAAAACAGAGAGCGCTATGAACGCATTCAAAAAGAAAATGCATACATCATGAAATCCATGCATGACTTAAAAAAGCATGTGGAGCTGCTGGAACAGATGAAGCAGGGAAGTCCTGCGGTTGATGACTATCGCAGTGATATTATTGTGAAAACTGAGCATATGCTGAATGTACAGAAAACAGGTGATGAGCTGATTGATAAGATATTACAGCTGTATCATCCGCGTTTTCAGGCGGCAGGGATTCGCTTTCAGCTGGAAAGCGATGTGATAGATTACAGCTTTATGGATCCAATTGATCGCTGTGCGGTACTCTGCAACATGCTGGATAATGCACTGGAAAGCTGTCTTGCCGCAGAGGAGCCGTTTATTTTATTGCGTATGGTGGAACAGCATTCCACGATTCTGTGGAAAATGAAAAACAGCTGTATACGCATGGAACAGGAAAAAGAGGACGCATTTGCACATGGCTTCGGCATGCAGAATATAAGAGATATCGCCCGTCGTTATCAGGGAACACTCAGCGCCGGCTGGGAACGCACACATCTGCTGTTTCGTACAACGGTAGCCTTCGATAAACCGCTGATGTCGGAAAATGAACCGCTTATGTAAAAACGCGGGCAAGGTGAACTTTTACGGATATAATGATAGCGAAAGAAGGGATATATCATGTTAGAAAATATGAAATTCAAACGAAAGGTATTAAGTAGAAAAAAGATTATTTCAAGCTTTCTGGTTGTTCTTGTTTTGTCATTATGTCTGGGTGGCTTTATGTACGGTCTTGCGGATAGCTTTGAGGATTTTGCGGATATCCGTATCCTGCAAATCGGCTTCCTTGTACTGTTTCCGCTTTTTACTGTGATTATGTGGGTGCCGCTGTGTCTGGGCGGCGGTCAGATTTATGATATGCGTGAGGATGCACTTGTCATTATTCCGGCATATAAGGATCGTCAGAAATGGAATATGATCCTGCATGTGTTATGCAGTGATGATGTAACACCGTTTCTGCAGGAAATACGATATGAGGATATTGATCATGCGACCTTCACGGTGGATCGCAAGGCCGGTGTATGGGGTCTGTCCAGATACACCTATCTGTTGAAGCTGTATAAGGAAAAGGATCTGTTTGTGACTCTGTATATCAATCCTATGGATAACGGTATTCTGCTGCCTGCCGGTAAAGGCGGAATATTGCTGACCGGCTTTCGCACAAGTGAGGATATTCTGAATATGATGCAGCTGATCACGGCCGGCGGTATGCGCCTGGAGGATCCACACCATATCCTGGATGCGATGAAACGAAGGGATATCGAAATCTACGATTATCTGGAAAGTCTGCAGATCAAAAGAAGATATTAAGCAACAGAAAGCGTCACCCTGTGTAATTCGCAGCAGGGTGGCTTTTTTTGAAGTAAAGCTGTTTACAGTAAAATAAAAGAATAAAGATAAATTGCTGCTGTTGAAAAACACGTAACCTTCAGAGGACGCAGGTATCAAATTCTTGAAAAGACTGTGGAGAATGGAGCATAATACTGCTAAGATAAAAGTGATAGCTTTCTCATGTTACTTTCATATTTGTATGATACCATGGAAGCAAAGGAAGGAGATGCAGGAATGAGACTATTGTTTGCAGAGGATGAACGTGATCTGAATGATATCGTATGTCAAAAACTCAGAAAGGAAGGCTATACGGTAGATGCCTGCTTTGACGGAGCGGAGGCTCTGGAGTTTCTGGCTGTTGCCGATTACGATGCTGTTATTCTTGATATCATGATGCCGGTGATGGACGGCTATGCGGTTTTGAAGCAGCTGCGTGCTGAGGGAAGAATGACACCTGTATTGTTTCTGAGTGCGCGGGATTCCATTGAAGACCGTGTTCTGGGGCTGGACAGCGGAGCTAACGATTATTTGATCAAGCCGTTTTCCTTTGCTGAGCTGATGGCCAGAATCCGAACGATGATCCGTCTGTCCAAGGGAAGTCAGACCTCCCTTCTTCAGGTCGGTGATTTAACTCTGGACACGGCTACGCATACAGTGCACCGTGCAAATAAGCTGATACTGCTTTCCGCAAAGGAATATGCATTGCTGGAATATATGCTGCTGAATAAAAATATCGTGCTTTCCAGAGAAACTATTGAGGAGCATATCTGGGATTTCGATTATGCAGGAGGCACGAATCTGGTAGATGTTTATATCAGCTATCTGCGTAAAAAGATCGATGGCGCATCCACCTGCAAGCTGATCCATACAGTACGAGGAAGCGGTTATGTAATAAAGGAGCCTTCATGAAGCGTCTGAGTATTCGTGCGAAAATCACGCTGTGGTTTGCACTGGCCATGAGTGTTCTGGCTGCCCTGACACTGGGCTGTGTGTGGATGATCAGTGATAATGTCGTACAGAAAAACATCAAGGACTCTCTGGTGGAAATGGTCAGTGACAATGTGGACGAGGTAGAGTATTACAGAAATAAAGAGGATGCCAATCCGGATGGCGACAGAGATATTTACATACAGTATAAAAACGGGTATCTTGAAATTGATGATGACTATCTGGATCAGATGAATGGAATATATACCACCTTATATAAGGAAGATTATGAGCTGCTGTATGGAGAAAATCCAATAGCAGAGGCAAGCGGAGATATTGCCTTTGCTGATAATAAATTGCAGACACTTCGCTATAAGGGAACAATGTATTATCTGTATGATCGCTCCTTGAAGGGAGAAGGCATGGAGGATCTGTGGCTGCGCGGCATAGTATCCCGCAGTCAGGGAGCACGCTGGATGGATGCAATCGTTATCCTTTCCATGTGGCTGATTCCCGTATTGATTTTACTGGCACTTGCGGGCGGGTATTTTCTGGCAGGCCGGTTTCTGCGCCCGATTCAGCAAATGATACAGGCAGCCTCCGGTATTCAGCAGGGACAGGATCTGAAGAAGCGGATCGAGCTGAATAAGGGACAGGATGAATTGCATCAGCTGGCAGATACCTTTAACGGTATGATGGATCGGCTGGAGGCGTCCTTTCAGGCGGAAAAGCAGGTTACCAGAGATATGTCCCATGAGCTTCGCACTCCGGTAACGGTGATTCTTTCCCAATGCGAGCTGTCACTGGAGGAGGAACAGGACAAGAGTACCTATGCGGATGCGTTGCGGCTGATTCAAAGACAGGGACAGAAGATGTCCGTCCTTATCAATGATATGCTGATGATGACACGCATGGAGCAGAAAAGGGATAGCATATGCATGGTGCAGCTTGACTTCAGCAGTCTATGTGCTTCCGTTTGTGAGGATCTTCGCTTGATACGCGAGAAGAACATCGCGCTGAGCTGGCAGCTGGAAGAGCATGTGATGGTCATGGGAAACAGGGAGCTGCTGCAGCGTCTGCTTGCAAATCTGATTGCCAATGCGTATCGCTATGGAAGAGAGCACGGGCATATTCAGGTTGATCTGAAGCAGGAACACGCAGAGGTCTTATTATCGGTGACGGATGACGGCAGGGGAATTGCAGAGGATCAGCTTGCACATATATGGCAGCGGTTTTATCAGGCGGATGCTTCCCGCAGCAATCAGGGGAGCGGTCTGGGACTGGCGATGGTACAGGAGATTGCGCAGCTGCATCATGGCTATATGAAGGTGGAAAGTGTGCAGGGAAAGGGCTCCTGCTTTACCTTCTGTGTACCGATGAAATAAATATGTTTTCTCATATTGCTTTCATCTTTCTCTGCTATACTACTGGTGTAAAGGAAATAAAGGAGTGAATGAGATGATGAAAAAAATACAACAGCTTTCCACATCTGTGAAGGCATTACTGGCAATCGGCGGTATCTCTGTTTTAGCAGGCGGTGGTGTTATAATAACGAACGCGATGGAAGCAGACAGCCGTATCGATGCGGACAAGGCAAAGGAAATTGCATTGCAGGATGCCGGTGTGAAGGCTACAGCGGCACAGTTTGAAAAGGCGGCATTGGAAAAGGATGACGGACAAAGCGTATATGAGGTGAAATTCCATACGGATGAGCATGCCTATGAATATACGATTACCGCAAAGGACGGACATATCCTGGATCGGGATGTGGACACATTGAAACAGGGCCCCGCAGCAGATACGTCCCCGATTTCGCTACAGGAGGCAAAGAATAGGATGCTGAAGAATGCAGGGCTGAAGGAACGTGACGGAACCTTTCTCAAGGCTTCCTTAAACAAAGAGGATGCGCAGGAGATTTACGAGCTGAAATTTAAAACTGCACAGAAGACATATGAATACAAGCTGCTCGCAAAGGATGGGACGATTCTGGAAAAGGATATGGAAACGAATGCAGCTTCAGGCAGTGAACCAGAAAACAACAAGGGCAATTCAACAGCCTCACAACAGTTGATCAGTAAAGCAGATGCCAGAAGCAGAGCGCTGCAGGATGCCGGTGTGAGTGCAAAAGCTGCGACCTTTACGAAGACAAAGCTGGATTATGAAAATGGCAGGCAGGTATATGAAATCGAATTTGTGACTGCGACTATGGAATATGATTATGAGCTTGATGCAGAAAGCGGGGCTGTCAGAGAACGAAAATCTGAACGGCTGGAAATTCAAAATCAGGAGCAGTCAAAGCCATCCGCTTCCTATATCGGAGTGGATCGTGCAAAAAGCACAGCACTCTCACACGCCGGTCTGCAGGCAGGCAGTGTGACCTTCACCAAGGCGAAGCTGGAAAACGATGACGGTATGTCGGTATATGAAATTGAATTTCGCAAAGGCTCCACAGAATATGAGTATTCGATTGATGCATACAAGGGGACAATTCTGGAATGGGATAAGGAAACGGATCACGACTAAGCGGCAAGCGGACGACGTGAGATAAGACAGGGGACGTTGCTGCACCTTGCTTATCGCTGAGGGGCTGGAACACTTCACGTTGAAACAAGATGAAAAAAGGGTCAGCATTGACCCTTTTCATCATGATGTAACAAACCTGCATTGAGCAAAGGCATGAGCTGAAGCTTTTTTAGTTTACATTCCGATGAATTCATCCACCGGCATGGAGAAAATAAGACCTTTGGCTTCGGTTTGAAGACCTGCAGCCATATTGATTTCATGCATGATCTGCTTGTAATTCTCATAGACGGATAAAATTACAACGATATCCTTTTCACCCTGCAGCCTGATACCGAGAAAGGAGGTCGCATCATCCTCATGCAGAGAACGGGCATGGAGAACCGTACCACCGGTGGCGTTCGCTTCCTTGGCAGCTTCCATAACCTGATCACGCCAGCCGTGTTCTACGACCGCAATAACAAGCTCATACTTACGTTCCTTCTGTTCCATCTCTTCCTCCTCATAGATTCTTCCACATAAAATTTTACGTTGAAACAGGCTGCTGATTCCACTCAGCGGCATGGTAAACATAATACCGTGCCCCATTTTTCTGATTTGTGTTTCCTTTGCGATCCGATGCATAACCTCATGCTCCAGCTGTGCAGGAAGGCAGCAGAATAGCAGCTCCTTATCCGTTTCACCGATTCCCAGATAATCCAGTAGATCAGAGCCTGCTGTTCCCAGTGCGAGAATGCCATAGGTGAAATACAGCTGGTATGATCGGCATAGCTCTGCGACCTGCTCTCCTTTATCCCGGTTTACAATAATCACCAGACACTTAATTTTCTGTCCGCTCATTTATGACCTCCTCAAACTCCATGATGCTATCCTCCTGCAGCTCCCCGGCAGCTGTCTTTTTATGCTTTGTCATCACCAGACCAAGAATCTGGATGGTCAGAAGCGGTGTCATTGCCACCATCGCTACAATGCCGAATGCATCCAGTAAAACATTTCCCCCAAGCTGCTCACAGGCACCCATGGCAAACGGCAGCAGGAAGGTGGCTGTCATCGGACCGCTGGCTACACCGCCGGAATCAAAGGCGATGCCTGTAAATACGTTAGGTACAAAGAAGCTCAGTATAATTGCTGTAAGATACCCCGGAATCAGAAATACCATGATGCTGATTCCGCTCAATATGCGCAGCATGGCGATTCCAAGCGATATGCCAACACCGATTGAAAGAGAATACAGCATGGCCTTCGTCGATATGGTACCTGATGAAATATCCTCCACCTGACGGGTAAGCACATGCACAGCCGGCTCCGCCTTCACAATGAAGAAGCCGATCAGCACGCCGATGGGGATTAAAATCCAGTTATAGGACAAGGCTGCTATCTGCGTTCCTATGAAATAACCGGCGGGCATGAAGCCGACATTGACTCCGCATAGGAACAGAATAAGACCGAGAAAGGTATACAGAGCGCCAACGAGAATTTTAATGATGGCACGTTTGTTGAAATAGCTGCTGATAAGCTGAAACAGGAGAAAGAAGCACAGGATGGGAAGCAGTGCCTTGCTTACCTCCCACATGTAATGCGGCAGCTCTGTCAGAAAAATCCGAATGACATCCTTGCTTGTTTCCACATAAGCCATTTCAAACGGTGTATATGTCGCACCCTGTGGCTCATACAGAATGCCCAGCAGCAGGACAGCCAGAATCGGACCGATGCTGCACAGCGCTACGATACCAAAGCTCTCCTCTTCTGCATGCTTCTGCGTGACATTGGCCATACCAATGCCCAGTGCCATGAGAAAGGGGACCGTGATTGGACCGGTTGTAACCCCGCCGCTGTCAAAGGCCACTGCCATGAAGGTATCCATGGAAAAGTAGGCAAGTATAAATACCAGTGCATAAAACAGCATAAGCAGATATTTCAAATTCCAGTGAAACAGAATTCTCAGCAAAGCCATGACCAGAAAGAAGCCGACACCGGCAGCGACTGTCCAGATTAACGTGTTGTCCGGAATACCGGGAACCTGATGTGCAAGCACTGTGAGATCAGGCTCTGCAATCGTTATGATAAAGCCGATGACAAAGGTGATGCATACCATAAGACATCTTTTTTTTGACGTGCTGAGCATGGTGCCGATGCCCTCTCCCATTAGCATCATGGACATATCCGCACCCAGGGAAAAAAGTCCCATGCCGATAATCAGCATTACGGCACCACAGGCAAACAGCAGCATGGTACCCACCGGCATCGGAGTGATTGTGATACTTAATAAAAATACAATACAGGTAATCGGCAATACAGAGGATACTGCTTCTTTGATTTTGTTTTTCAGTTTTGTCATTGATTCACCTCTCTTTTCATTCTCTATACATCTTATAGTTCTATTTTAACATGTATGATTGTCTTGTGACTGTTTACATATAGTTCAAATCAATGGATGGTATACATTATATGGATAAGTATCCATTGATTTCTAACGGCTTGTATTCCACAATCGTTCGGATAGGGGTCAGCATTGTCAGCTGTTGTATACAGGAAAAAGAAAGCTTGCAGATTGTAATATCGGATATCCTGTACGGTGTGGTCACACTTTTTTTAAAGCTGACAGGTAAAGTGTTTATTTATGTAGAAAAATAATACAATATGTGGTAAAATCTTTACGTTTCGTATAATTCGCGTGGTATGGTGCGAATGTCTCTACCCCAGACCGATACCTCTGGGACTACGGAACTGATCATTTTATTATATCTATGATAAAAGATTGGTTCCCGCATAATCGACGGGAACTTTTTTCATTGAAGGAGAACGTAATGGAAGAGAAAAAGAAAGACTCCATCTATGAACTGGATGGAACGGTACCGCTGAAAAAAGCGCTGCCACTTGGGATTCAGCATATTCTTGCGATGTTTCTGGGGAATGTATCCCCGCTGATTATCGTCTGCGGTATGCTGGAAATGAGCGGTGTATTAAAAATGACACTGATTCAGAATGCTATGTTTGTCGCAGGTATTGCGACCCTGTTTCAGCTGTATCCGTTTTGGAAAATCGGAAGCGGACTGCCAATCGTAATGGGTACCAGCTCCGGCTTTATCGGAACAGCAAAGGCCATTGGGGCGGCGTTTGGGTACGGTGCCCTGATGGGGGCGAGCTTTATCGGTGGTATTTTTGAAATGGTAATGGGGTATTTCATCAAGCCGCTGCGTAAGCTGTTTCCACCGGTTGTGACCAGTCTGGTCATCATTTCGATCGGACTTTCCCTGCTGCCGGTAGGAATCAACTACTTCGGAGGAGGAAACGGCGCTGCAGATTTCGGAAGCACCAATCATCTGCTTGTTGGAACCTTCGTTATCATTGTCATATTGATTGCCAAGCAGTTTAAGGGAGCAATAAACAATGCCTCTATACTGATTGGTATCGTCGCAGGCTATATTCTGGCTATTATACTCGGTATGGTGGACTTTACACAGGTGTCCTCTGCCAGCTGGTTTGCACTTCCGGCCTTTATGCCGGTAGCCTTTGAGTTTAATTCGCAGGCAATTATAGCGATGGGAATCATGTTCATCGCAACGACTGTGGAAACGATCGGAGATGTTTCCGGTGTCGCAAACGGCGGGTTGAACCGGGAAGCCACAGACAAAGAGCTGCAAGGCGGTGTTATGGCTGATGGTCTTGGTTCTATTCTGGGCGCAATCTTCGGTGTACTGCCAAACACCTCCTTTTCACAGAATGTCGGTCTTGTCGCTGTAACAAAGGTCGTTAACCGCTTTGTTATTATGACAGGTGCTGTATTCCTGATTCTGTGCGGATTCTGTCCGAAGCTGAGTGCCTTATTCTCCGTTATGCCGCAGTCTGTGTTAGGTGGTGCCGCTGTCATTATGTTTGCCATGATTTTGGTCAGTGGTATCCAGTCTTTAACAAGAGAGCCGCTGGATGAGCGTAACGGTCTGATCGTTGCTCTGGCCATCGGTCTGGGCGTGGGAATCGGAAATGTACCAGCTGTTCTTGCACAGCTTCCTTCCTGGGTTGGAAACATCTTTGCACAGAACGGTATCATCATGACCTTTGTGATTGCTACGGTATTGAATCTGATTCTGCCAAAGAAAAAGAGCGAAGAGGAATAGTATGAAGATTTTCCTGACTGGACAGAAACAGATTGGAAAATCGACCTGCATTCAGGAATGTATCCGGGAGTGTCATAAGTCTGTCTGCGGCTTTCTGACACTCCCTTTTTATGAGGAACAGCGGCGAGCCGGCTTTTATCTGCATGCGCTGCATGCAATGGAGCACAACGATCAGCGCTTTTCGATGCAGCATGAAACGTGGAACGAAGTGATACCGGGAATATTCAACAGCTTTGGCACACAGCTGTTACAGCAGGCGTGCAGGCTGCAGGAGCATATCCTGATTCTGGATGAAATCGGACATCTGGAACAAAAGGAAACCATATACCTGCAAACACTGCTGGATAGTATAGATAAATTTCCAAACATTCTTGGTGTTTTAAAGAAATATGATATACAATATATTCATGAAATAGCAGCCAGAAAAGATGTGATCGTCTTTGATTTGGATGTGATGGCATATGAGGATGTAAAAAAATACATTCTGAAAGCAATGGGAGGCTAAGATATGAAAAGGTTTTTAATGACAGCTATGTCTGCTATTATGGCGCTGTCTCTGATGGCGTGTACGGATACAGGCAAGGAAGATGAAAAAAAAGTAAGTGAAGGCTTTATCATTACCGATCAGGCCGGCAGAAAGGTAAATTTCGATAAGCCTGCAGAGAAGGCGATCAGCGGATATTATATCGCAACAAGTACGGTGATTGGTCTTGGTCAGAAGGACAAGCTTGTCGGTGTGGAAATGAAAGCGGATCAGCGTGAAATTTATAAGCAGGCTGCTCCTGAAATCCTGGAGCTTCCGGCAATGGGAAATAAAAAGTCCTTTAATGTAGAGGCTGCCATCAAAACGCGGGCGGATGTTGCATTTCTGCCGATTGCTTTGAAGAGCTATGTCGGAAAGCTGGAGGACGCTGGAATGAAGGTTATCCTGTTGAATCCGGAAACACAGACGGAATATGATGAAGCGGTCAATCTCATCGCAATTGCACTCGGTGCAAGAGAGGAAGCACAGAATTATTTCAACTATCGTGATGTACTGATGGAAAAATACATAACGGATACCGGAGTAGCAAAGAAGGTGTATATGTCCGGCAGCAGTCTGCTGGAGGGAGCAGGCTCCGATATGTTCCAGAACAGCCTCCTGAAGAGTGCGAAGGCTGAAAATGTCATGGCAAAGGCTGGAAAGGGCTGGAGTACGATTGGGAAAGAAACCCTGCTGGATATGAATCCGGATGTGATTTTCCTTGAAAACGGCGGTGCAGATGTGAAGCGTGTTTTGCAGGATTCCGCACTGTCTTCCTTAAACGCGGTAAAGAAGAAGCAGGTGTATGAATTCCCAAGTCCGCTGGAAACCTGGGATACCCCGAATCTGTCCAGCTGTCTGGGTGCACTGTGGGCATATGCAACGCTGTATCCGGATAATCTTTCCATGGATACAGTAAAGCAGGAAGCAAAGGACTTTTACCGTACCTTCTATCACATAGAAGTAAAGGACAGCGATCTGGGCCTGTGATATGAGACGCAGATTCTGGCTTGGACTGCTGCTGGCAGTGCTGGCTCTGGGTTCTCTGTGCGCAGGCAGATACGGCAGCAGCCTTTCGGATATCGCAAGGGCGCTGCTGTTTTCCGGTGATGAGCTGACACAGTCACTGGTGTGGAATCTGCGGATGCCAAGGATTCTTCTGGTCAGTATCAGCGGTGCGGCACTGGCGGTATCCGGCGTTGTCTATCAGACGATTTTCCGAAATCCCCTGGCTAGCGGTGATGTTATCGGTGCAAGCAGCGGCTGTTCTCTGGGTGCGGTGTTTGCGATACTTTTCTATCAGGAATCCTGGTTTATCGAGCTGTGTGCCTTTCTTACAGGTATGCTGCTGGTTATTCTGACCTTTCTGCTTGCCTCCCGCGTCAGAGGGAACAGAATCCTGAATCTGGTGGTTGCCGGATTGATTCTGCAGGCGGTTGCGACCTCTCTCATGATGATGATGAAGCTGTATGCAGATCCTGCAACGCAGCTGGCAAATATGGAATACTGGCTGATGGGCGGGTTCTCCGATGCCTCGTGGTCTGCCGTCTTTCTTACCCTTGTGCTGTGCACACTTGGAATGAGTGGCTTGTATCTGCTGCGCTGGCAGATACAGCTGCTTTCATTTGGAGAAGAGGCCTCTACCCTTGGCGTCAATGTGAAGCTCATACGATGGGTATCCCTGCTTCTGGCTACCCTTCTGATTTCCAGTGTGATCAGTGTTGCGGGAATCGTCAGCTGGGTTTCTCTGCTGATACCCCATATTATCCGTATCGCCTGTCGCAAGCCGATTTCACAGACGATGGGAATTACAGCAGTCAGCGGAGCGATCTTTCTGCTTCTGTGCGATACACTGGCACGGACCCTTATGACGATTGAAATACCCATCAGCATACTTACCAGTCTGTTCGGTGCTCTTGCACTTGTAGTACTATTCGTGAAGGGAAGGCTGCATTTATGATTTCCATACAACATCTATCGGTACAGCTGCAGGGCAGAGACATTTTAAAGGATATCAGCTTTGCGATACCAAAGGGCCGCATCGTTATGCTGCTGGGAGAGAACGGCAGCGGGAAAACAACACTGATTCGTTCCCTTCTGCAATATATTCCCTATAAAGGCTGTATCTTGCATGACAAGAGCGATATACATTCGCTGAAGCAGCGACAGCTTGCCGCTTTGTTCAGCTATGTTCCCCAGATTAAGGAAACCGTAGAGGATCTTGCGGTGGAGGAATGTATCGTAAGCGGCTTTGCACGTACACTCTCCCCGTTTGCCCTGCCTTCGAAAAAACAGTACGAGCAGGTGCATGCACTGTTAAAGGACTGGAACCTGTCCCATATTGAAGGAAAATTATTACAGGAAATCAGCGGTGGAGAATTGCAGATGACCTATGTTGCCAGAGCCTTTTTACAGGATGCCGCCCTTATGGTGATGGATGAGCCGTGTACCTATCTGGATTATCGGCGCCAGCATCAGTTTCTGCAGGAGATGCTGCGGCTGAAGCTTCAGGGAAGAAGTATGCTGATCAGTATGCATGATCCCAACCTGGCCCTGCAGTATGCGGATGAGCTTGTGCTGCTGCATCAGGGAAAGCTGTATGCACATATACGCGGGCCGCGTCCAGAAATGACGGCAGCCTGCTGTACGTATTATAATGAACTGTACGGGGATACCTTTACAGTGATTGGAACTAAGAGTGAACCTACTCTTATATGGAAGGAGAATAACTATGCTGACGATTCAGCAATACTGCAAGGCAAAGAGCCTCGATGAAGCATATGAGCTTCTGCAGAAAAACCGAATGAATCAGATTATCGCTGGAATGCTGTGGCTGCGTATGCAGGAACGTACGATTCCGGTCGCCATTGATTTATGTGATTTGCATCTGGATATGATTGAAGAAGATGAGGACAGCTTCACGATTGGTGCTATGACCTCTTTGCGTGCACTGGAAACCCATGAAGGTCTGCAAGAAGCATTCGGATCGCTGTTAAAGGATGCACTGAAGGATATCGTAGGAGTACAGTTTCGAAATACTGCTACGCTGGGAGGCTCCTTGTATTCCCGCTTCGGCTTTTCTGATGTACTATGCGCATTGCTTTGTCTGGATGCAGAGGTGATTCTGTATAAACAGGGAAGAATTTCCTTACAGGAGTATGCAGCCATGCCGTATGAACGGGATATTCTGACGCATGTCGTGCTGAAAAAGGAGCCGGTAAACACAGCCTTTGCCTGTGTGCGAAGAAGTGCTACGGATCTTCCGGTTCTGAATATGTCTGCCGCAAAAGCAGGGGAATCTCTGCGTATTGTCGCAGGTTCCCGCCCAAAACGTGCGCAGCGTTTTACCATGCCCTGGAGTGAGGATCAGGAAATGATCGCAAAGCATATGCAGGCGTGTGTGGAATGTGAAGATAATATGCGGGGGAGTGCAGAATATCGTTCTGCTTTGATCTATGCATTAACGCTGCGTCTTTTGAAACAGCTGAAGGAGGATGCCGCATGAATGTAACAATTACCGTAAATGGAAAACGAATACAGGCAGATGTTCCTGCAGGGCAGACGCTGCTGCAGTTTCTGCGCGAACAGGGCTACAGGAGTGTGAAATGCGGCTGTGAAACGACAAACTGCGGCTTATGCAGCGTATGGATGGATGAAAAAACAGTGCTGTCCTGCAGTGTGCCTGTGGGACGCGCGGATGGTCATCGCATTACCACGCTGGAGGGTGTGGAAAAAGAGGCAAAGGAATTTGCGGATTTTATGGCAAAAGAGGGGGCGGAGCAATGTGGATTCTGTTCACCGGGAATGATGATGCAGGTGCTTGCCATGAAAAAGGAAAACAGGACTTGGACAGATGAGGAAATCAAGCACTGGCTGGCAGGGAATCTTTGTCGCTGTACCGGCTATATGGGACAGCTTCGTGCCATCAGAGCCTGGCTTTTGAAAGGAGGGGAAGCCGCATGAAGTACATCAATCAGCCCGTTATAAAGAAGGATGCCTATGCTCTGCTTAGCGGGAAGCCGGTGTATACGGATGATCTGGCTCCTGCGGACTGTCTTGTCATCAAGCTGCTTCGCTCACCGCATGCGCATGCGAGAATCAAATCCATCGATACCGGTGCTGCGAAACGCATTCCGGGTGTCGAAGCCATATTTACTTATAAGGATGTTCCTGCATCGAGATTCACGCTGGCAGGGCAGACCTATCCCGAGCCATCCCCATACGATCGTCTGATACTGGATGAGGTTGTACGGTATGTCGGTGATGAGGTTGCCATCATTGCCGCAAAGAATGAAGCGAGTGCGCTGCAGGCGATGAAGCTGATTCGCGTTGAGTATGAAGTATATGATGCTGTGCTGGATTTCACAAAGGCACTCGACCATCCGGTTATCGTTCATGCGGAAGAGGACTATAAGCTGCTGTGTGAAATCGGGAATGAACGGCTGCGCAATCTGCACTCTCATGATGAAAGCATCGTTGGTGATGTCGATCAGGCGTTTGCGGAATGCGATGTTGTTTTGGAACGTGAGTATCATACAAAAGCCAATGCACAGGCGATGATGGAAACCTTTCGCTCCTATGCCTATATGGATACCTTTGACCGCCTGAATGTGGTCAGCTCCACACAGGTGCCTTTCCATATCCGGCGCATGGTTGCCAATGCGCTGGAGCTACCAAAATCACAGATCAAGGTGATCAAGCCGCGAATCGGCGGAGGGTTTGGCGCCAAGCAGACAGGCTGTACCGAAATCTTTACAGCCTTTGTTACATGGAAGCTGAAGAAGCCGTGCAAGCTTGTGTATACCAGAGAGGAAACCTTTATGGCGAGCAACTCCCGCCATGAAATGAAGATGCATGTGAAAATCGGTGCCATGAAGGATGGGGAAATCCGTGCAATCGATTTGTACACCCTGTCCAATACAGGTGCCTATGGAGAGCATGGGTCAACGACTGTCGGTTTAAGCGGACATAAGTCACTTCCGATTTATAATCATGTAAAGGCAAGCCGCTTTGTTTCGGATGTCGTTTATACAAATACAATGACAGCAGGTGCATACCGCGGCTATGGCGCTACGCAGGGACAGTTTGCAGTAGAATCTGCAGTGAATGAACTGGCGGATACCCTGCATATTGATCCATGTGAGCTGCGTTTGAAGAATATGGTGCAGGAAGATGAAGTTATGAAGCAGTATTATGGCGAGCATTTAAACAGCTGTGCACTGGATCGCTGTCTCAGGAAGGCTATGGATATGATTGGTTGGAAGGAGAAGGCACTGTGCCGTGACATGGGAGATAAGGTGCGCGGTCTAGGTGTAGCTTTGTCCATGCAGGGAAGCGGTATTGCCAACGTGGATATCGCATCAACCGTGATCAAGCTGCAGGATGACGGATTTTACACCTTGTCGATCGGCGCAACGGATATGGGTACCGGATGTGATACGATTTTGGCGCAGATGGCTGCGGAATGTCTGGACTGTGATGTGGATAATATCATAACACAGTCTGTGGATACGGACGCATCTCCATACGATACCGGCTCCTATGCTTCTGCAACGACCTATGTAACCGGCATGGCAGTTGTGAAAACGTGTGAGGAGCTAAAGAAACAGATTCTGCGTGAGGCGGCAGTCCTTCTGGACGTGGAAGAGGAGCATATCACATTTGATGGAAGTATGCTTCGTGCAGTGGAGGATGATAAAGAAATCACACTGGCAGAGTTTGCGAACCGCTGTTTTGCGGGCGGCAAGGGTGCGTGTCTGATAGCGAGTGCATCCCACTGTTCACCGACTTCTCCTCCTCCGTTTATGGCAGGAATCGCAGAGGTGGATGTAGATAAGCTCACGGGAGAGATTACGCTGGTGGATTATGCGGCTGTTGTGGACTGCGGGACGGTTATCAATCCCAATCTTGCCAGAATTCAGACAGAGGGTGGTATTGCTCAGGGAATCGGTATGGCGCTCTATGAGGATATCACGTACTCCTGTAAGGGCAGGATGCGCAACAATTCCTTTCTGCAATATAAAATCCCGACACGGCAGGATGTCGGTACAATACGGGTTGATTTTGAAAGCAGCTACGAGGATAATGGTCCGTTCGGGGCGAAATCCATCGGCGAGGTTGTTATCAACACACCGGCACCGGCAATTGCGTCGGCTGTAGCACATGCAAGCGGTGTGCAGGTTCGCACATTGCCGATCACGGCAGAAAAGGTTTTACTAAAGAAGGATGAAGACTGACCTCATTCTGTTAGCCTCCGGATATTCGCGCAGGTTTCAGGGAAATAAGCTGTTGTATGAGCTGGACGGGATGCCGCTGATTGCACATACACTGCAAAAGCTTTCGACTTTAAATCCGCATTCTCTCATCGTGGTAACACAGTATGAAGAAGTTGAAAAGCTGGCAAGGGACTATAACGCAGTTGTGGTTTTCAATACGCAGGCCCGAAAAGGACAATCGTTTTCCATACGACTTGGAATTGAAAGAAGTACTGCTGATCAGGCAATGCTGTGTGTTGCGGATCAGCCGTATCTGCGCTTACATACATTTAAGAAGCTGCTGGAGCTGGCAGATGGAGAACATATTATCTGTGTTACCTGTCAAGGTATTTTAAGAAATCCTGCTATATTCCCCAGGAAATATTACAAGGAGCTGTTAGCCTTGTCGGATGAACAGGGTGGAAAACAGATTTTGAAAAAATACAGGGAAAAGGTCATCGCTGTGCCATGCGATGTGGATGAGGTATGGGATATTGATAAAAGAAGTGATTTGAAATAATAGAATTGTTAAAAAGGAAAGTCATGACGGTTGGAAATTGCTTGGAATAAAGCTGAATCCACAACTATTCATAGACTTTCTTTTTTATGAAAATAAGCAGTCATTGTACAAGATATACAGTTTCTCCGGTTCCTGTAAATGGATGTATACATCGCATTGGTATATCGGCCATGTGTAATTTTTTCTATCTCATAGGAATGGTATCTTATTCATTCGATGGAAGAGTCTTTTTTGAAGATTTCAACAAAGGAGTATACATTGGTCGCATCATCCTTTTCCCCAGCATGCTGGATACATATCCAAATAGAATACACTTTTTTAATCTTATCATAATCAGAATGCTGAAATCCATCTGGTGCATTCATCTGCTTTGATAGAAGTCTGCTGCTATAGTAGATGGCTCGACTAACCAGTGGATAGCCCGGGTTATCCTTATGCTGTGCCTCAAGATTTGTGAACTTCATCTGTGAATCGAGGCAATCTGAAGGCATCCCTTTTATCATTCTGTGTACATCTTTCTAAGAGAATCATGCTTTATAAAGGATATGGTTTTCTTTTCTTACAGTTTCGGCTTTTATACCGTTTCAGAATTTTATCAAAGGAATGGTACTGTTACCTCTCCTTTAATTATGATATGATTATACCGTTTGAGGAAGTGATAAAACATGAAGCAATGGAAGGAACTCTTCCAGCAGGAAGAACAACAGGAATATTACCAGAAGCTGATGCAGTTTCTGGATGAGGAATATGCACATAGGACAATCTATCCTCCAAGGGAGGATTTATTCACCTGCTTCACAAGCTGCCCCTTTGAAGCAGTGAAGGTGGTGATACTCGGACAGGATCCATATCATCAGCCAGATCAGGCGCACGGACTTTGTTTTTCTGTTCGAAAGGGCGTACAAATACCACGCAGCCTGAAAAATATTTACAAGGAATTAAAGAGTGATATGAATATTGATGCACCATCTCACGGATGCTTAACAGACTGGGCGAAGCAGGGAGTCTTTTTGATGAATACAGTTATGAGCGTACGTGAGGGACAGGCGGCATCACATAAGAAAAAGGGCTGGGAAACCTTTACGGATACGGTTATTTCAGCTTTGAATGAGCAGGAAAAGGGAATTGTTTTCGTCCTATGGGGGAGCCATGCACAGAAAAAAGCAGAGCTGATTACCGGTAGACAGCATCGCATCCTGATGTCTGCACATCCATCCCCGCTATCCGCATCCAGAGGCTTTTTTTGCAGCCGGCCGTTTTCCACTGTGAACAGATATCTGGAGGAAATGGGAAGAACTCCGATCGACTGGAGGCTGAGTGAATGAGATTTCAGAAAGCAGAGGATGTTATTGCCATCATCGAACAGAGGAAAAACCGGGGCTATGGCCTTGACCATTTCAAGGCCTATATGGCATCACTTGGAAATCCGCAGGATCGTTTGCGGAGCATTCATATCGCCGGAACGAATGGCAAGGGCAGTACGACAAATGATATTCGCAGTATCCTGCAGACAGCCGGCTACAAGGTAGGAAGCTTTACATCGCCATTTATGATTACCCATCTGGATCGTATACGAATCAATGATCAGGATATAAGAGAGGATGCGTTTCTTGCAATTACTAACCGGTTTTATGACAGCTGGATGGAATGGGACCTCAGTATGTTTGAAATTGATATGTGTATTGCGGTTTTCTATTACCTGGAGGAACAAGTGGATTTCTGCGTGTTTGAAACAGGACTTGGCGGTCGAAAGGATGCAACCAACATCCTGCAGCCGCTCGTGTCGGTGATTACGAATATCGGAATGGATCACATGGAATTTCTCGGTGATACTCTGGAAAAAATTGCAAAAGAAAAGGCTGGAATTGTGAAGGAAGGTATTGATTTGATCACTGCAGAGGATAAGGAGTGCTGTCTGCAGGTGTTTCAGAAGCATACCGCTTCGGCTCATGCACAATGTATAAAGGCAGGGGAAATTTCAAATATACAGGAAACAGCTGACGGGTTGTCCTTTGATTATGGGAATTTAAAGGATGTTGCATTATATGGAAAAGCAAGGTATCAGTGTCGAAATGCTGCCCTTGCGATAGAGGTATGCTTATATCTGCAAAGACAGGGGCATATCCGGCTTACAGAAGCACAGCTGCGAACAGGTCTGCATCAGGCTGTCTGGATCGGACGGTTTGAAACAATTTCGAAGGAGCCTCTCATCATTTTGGACGGCGCACATAATGCGGATGGTATTCATGCCCTGTGTGAAACGTTGAAGCAGATGGAGGATGTGCAGGTACTGTTTTCTGTGTTGAAGGATAAGAATTTCGAAGCGATGCTGCAGGAGCTGGAAACGGTATGTGGGGAAATTCTTGTCGTACCCTTTTATAATGAACGAGCATTGGATGTGAAGCTGCTGGAGGGAAGAAAGCATATACATCTGATGGAGAGCTATGAACAGGGTATCGCGTATGCATTACAAAAAGCGAAACCTCTTGTTATTACGGGTTCTCTGTATTTTATCAGTGATGTGCGTAAATATCTGATTAAGAAAGGGTATGCAGGATAGAAAGGTATGGAACACATCTGTTTTTTCGTGAAATTAAATTGTTTTCATGTATAATGAAAGCAGATAGACATGAAAGAATATAATAGAGGTGAGGTTCATGCAAACATTAGGCATTATTGAGTCATATTATCCATCCTTCACAAAATCAGAGAAGCGAATAGCGGATTTCATAATCGAGAGTAATTCCAAGGTTATTGATTTAACGCTGTCCGAGCTTGCCGTTATGCTGAACGTGGGAGAAGCGACAATCGTACGATTCTGTCGGAAAATGAAGCTGAAAGGATTTCAGGAATTGAAATTTTTATTGGCAATCGACGATGACGGAAAGCAGCAGGAGACAGATAAGCACGAATGTATAAAGAATAATCTGATACAAACAATTCAGATAACGGATTCCATGATTCAGCAGGAAGAAATCAATCATGCAATACAGTTGATTGAGGAAGCTGAATATATCTATTTTTTCGGTATCGGTACAAGCGGTCTCGCGGCTTCCATGGGCGAATCAAGACTTTTTCGATTCGGTAAACAGACAAAGGCAGTGACGGATTCACATCGACAGTTAATGCAGGCGAGTCTTTGTAATGAAAAGAATTTGATTATCATTGTATCGGTATCCGGTGAAACCAAGGATTTGATCGAAGCGGCTGAAGTAGCAATAAAAACAGGCTGCAAAATAATAACGATAACCAATCACATAACATCGACGCTTGCCAAATTGTCAGATTGTGTAATTATCAGCTATGGAAAAGTGAATTTAATGAATGCAGGAACCTTCTCATCCATGGTCTCACAGCTGTTTATTCTTGATATACTTACCAGTGGATATGGATTGCATAATGCCGGAAGTGTCCGTATTGCCAGGGAAAATATTGCTAGAGTTATCTATGGCAAAACAAGAGATGAATCTTAGTAATAAATTCATTTCGGGCTTTATTGTCAAAATAGTTTTCATGATAAATCAGTTATAAAGAACAGTACGATTGTCTATATGGTCGTATTGTTTTTTTTATGTTGAGGTTGAGAAAAACCATATAGGGGCAGGACACAACAATGCTTTGTATCATCAGATATGCATTTATCATACTTTTATTATTATAACGGTTACGAGTTTTGTATAAAAAATAGAAAATAGTGTTAGTTTACTATTTACATGTATATACATCCATGATATCATATGGATGTGGAGTTAAAACTCAAAATAATAAAATAATATGGAGAAAACTCCATAAAGGAGGGTGTGCGTATGCAGATATCCTATGAATTAGATTATCGCGATGCTGCACGCTTTACGCTGTATAGAAGTTTGGAGAATGCAGATGTAAAGCGGAGGAAAACGGTGCTGCGATGGATGGTCACAATTATGCTGCTTGCTATTATTCCGGCATTTCAGTTGAAACATACGGCAGCGATATCTCTGGTTCTGGTGATTTGTTTTTTATGGCTGGCTTTTTGCGATACATTTATGAATCATATACTATTAAAGCAGATATTAAAAGAACATAAAGAAATAACTTATGAGAGAATCGAGATAGTTTCAGCCAAAGAGTCATTGCTGATACACACAGGAAAAAAGCAACATTCTTATCCGTATGAGGAAATTACACATTTCTTATATTTCAAAAAGCTTCTGCTGCTGACACTCCATGACGGATCCAGCATATTGATACCAAGACATGCGTTCAACAGCAACCATGATTATAAGGCTTTCTATATGCACATTCTCAACCATTGCCCGCAATGATAAAAAATTTTACGGTTATTACATGTATATACATGTTAAGGAGGAAAAAATGATAACTAAAGTATTTGAGACTGGATTTGATGTATTAAACAAGGTAAGGGAAACCCAGCAGGAACAGCTTGACCAGGCGGCAAAGCTGATTGCAGATTGCTTTCTGGCACACAAAACGTTTTACGTTACAGGAAGCGGTCATTCCCATACACTTTGTGAAGAATTCTATGGACGTGCAGGAGGTCTGGCATTTGTAGTTCCCATTATGACTAGTGAGCTGACGATGACAGAGCATCCTACAAAAAGCTCGTTTTTGGAAAGACTGAGCGGTTATGCGGCTATACTGGCTGATCTGTATGATATAGAGGAAGGGGATGTCGTATTGATCGCATCCAATTCCGGAAGAAATGCCTACCCTATAGAAATGGCAATCGAAGCAAAGAAACGAGGAGCTTCTGTCATTGCAATCACCAATATTGCACATTCAAACGCTGTTTCATCCCGTCATGAAAGTGGAAAAATGCTGATGGATATTGCAGATATCGTGATTGATAACTGTGGTGTGCCCGGAGATTGTGCAGTACAGATGGAGGGGGTAGCTGCTGCGGTGTGCCCGACTTCATCTATGGCCAATACCTTTATCGCACAGGCAATCAGTGTTCAGTGTGCCTATTATATAAAAGAAAAAGGAGTAACACCACCTGTATTTGTAAGCTTGAATAGCGAAGGCACTGAGCATGTCAATGATGAATATTTCGAGAAATATACAAGAATGTATAAAAAGGCGCGCCTATGACAAAACGGGAAATTCTACAGCGCCTGAAGGGACAACTAATCGTTTCCTGTCAGGCATACGAAGATAATCCATTGTATGGCACAGAAAATATGGTCACGATGGCAAAATGTGTGCTGGCAGGCGGAGCCAAAGGGATCCGGGCATGCTGGCCTGAAAATGTAAGAGCCATACGTGCACTTACAGATGCACCGCTGATAGGAATCAATAAAGTCATGCCATCAGCGGACACGGATTTTTATGACAGTGTCTTTATCACACCGAATTATGAATCAGCTGTAGCTGTTATTGAGGCAGGATGTGATGTCGTCGCACTGGATGGTACCTTGCGGGGTAGAAATGAGAAAGAATTAACTGAGCTTGTACAAAGATTGAAAGCCGCATATCCCGATATCGTATTGATGGCGGATCTGGCTACGGTTGAGGAAGGCATCATCTGTGAAAAAGCAGGATTTGACATCCTTTCCTCTACATTAAGCGGCTATACAAGAGATACGATGCATAACAACCTGGGCGGACCGGATATTCAGCTGATTCGCGAATTGAAAAGCAGGACGAGCTGTCTGGTGAATGGAGAGGGTAAAATATGGGATAGTAAACAGCTTCGTGATGTATGGGCGGCAGGAGCTGATATGGTTACAATGGGCAGTGCCATAACGAATCCTATGAAAACCACAGCTTATTTGATTGATCAAATGAAAAAATGAGAGAGATGATGATATGTATACATTTGATGAGCTGATAGATAGAAGACATACAGAGTCTACAAAATGGGATCGTTATCAGGATAAACTGCAACGCGATGATCTTCTGCCTATGTGGCTGGCAGACATGGATCTGCCTGCCTCGGATGAAATAAAAGAAGCATTGATGAAACGTGCTTCTCACCCTATTTACGGCTATAGTGATCGAGGCAGACTGTACTATGAAGTGTTCGCAGAACGCTTTCAAAAACAATATGCTTATGATATAACCGCAGATGATGTTATGTTATCCACCGGTGTCATGTATTCCATTGCCGCTGCCATACATCTGTTTACAAATCCGAAGGACGGTATTCTATTGCTGATGCCTTGCTATCACCCGTTTGTAACGTGTGTGGAAAACAGCGACAGAAGGGTGATACCAGTGGATATGTGTGTACATGATCAACAGTATGAAATTGATTTCGAACAGTTGGAAAATCGATTGAAAAAAGATGATACTGTAAAGGCCTTGATCCTGTGCAATCCGCATAATCCCAGCGGACGTGTTTTCGGATATGAGGAATTGAAGCGGCTTTCCGAAGTCTGTGAGAAATATCATTTGCTCATCATCTCAGATGAAATTCATAGTGATTTTGTTTATGAAGCAAGATTTATACCGATTATGAAGGTAAGCACCTACGCACGGCAGCATACGATTGCCTGCGTATCACCGACCAAATCCTTCAATCTTGCAGGCTTGAAAGTATCTGCAATTCTTGTGAAAAACGAATCAATGAAAAAAAAGCTAAAAGATTATTGTTCACTCATTGGAATCAGCAGTATCAATATCTTTGCCATGGAGGCGGTGAAGGCAGCGTATTTGAAATCCAATGACTGGCAGCAGGCGCTGCTTACATACCTGAAGGACAACAGAAACCTTATAACTGCCTTCGTGAAGCGTCATGCTGATCAGATAGTTGCATTTCAGCCGCAGGGAACATATTTTTACTGGATGAAATTCCATACCGATATACATGAAAGGCTGCTGAATGAAGCAGGTTTGATTTTGAATCATGGTGCAGAATTCAGTTCTTCCTGCGCTGCATATGAGCGTTTGAACTTTGCCTGTCCAAGACCGCTGTTACAGGAAGGACTAAGACGACTGGATACATTACTAAAGGAAATAGAGAAAGAATAACGAACAGAAAGGAGGATTTATGATAGGAGGAATTATAGCCACACACGCCGGGCTGGCGAATGGTTTGCTGGAGGCTGTTGAAATGATTGCCGGTAAACAGGAAAATCTGTTAGCAGTTTCATTGCGGGAAGGAGATGGTCTGGAGATACTGATTGAGCGTCTTCAAAAAGCTGCCGCTGCCATGGAGGGAGAGGAGCTTGTGATTTTTACGGATCTGTTTGGTGCTACCCCCTTCCATGCGGCAAGTGTGCTAAGTGCTCAGACCGGCTGTCATGTTGTGTGTGGTGTCAATTTGCCGCTGTTACTGGATTTTGCAGTAAAACGGGAAAGTATATCGCTGGAAGCTATGAGAGACAGTTTGCAGGCAGTGAGCAAAACCGATTATCGCTGGATTGAACAAAGTGATATCATCTAATCTTTTGAAAGGAGAAATGAAGTATGGGAATTACTGTATTACGGTGTGATGACCGCTTGATTCACGGACAATGTATCGTAAAGGTTCTGAATGATTACAAAATTGATTATATTATTTTGGTTGATGCATTCACTGCATCCAATCCGGTCATGAGCAATATTTACAAGATGTCTGTACCTCCGAATGTACATCTGGATGTGGCATCTGCGCAATCGGCGATTGCTTTGATTGAACAGGCGGAGGAGAGTAGTGAGCGTACACTGGTTTTGGTAAAGGATCCGATAATTGCTTTAAAGCTTCAGAAGAACTGTACCGTGCTGCCAAAGGCTTTGAATATCGGGCCGATGAGCAATCGAAAGGGAACGAAAAAGGCTACTTACTTTTCTTATCTGCTGGATAGTGAAGCGGCTGCGTGTGAAGAACTGCATGCCATGGGAATACGTGTTTATTTCCAACAGGTCCCGGGTGAAAAAGAAATGGAATGGAAAGAAGCATTTTAGTGAAAGGAGAATAGGACTATGACTTTACTACAAGCTTTACTAATCGCGTTACTTGGGTATCTGGGCTCCATTTATGGAACCTTTCTGTTGGGGACAGTTGGCGGATGGAATATGATTGGCCGCCCGATTGTTGCAGGGGCTCTGATAGGTCTGATTTTGGGGGATGTTAAGAATGGTGTTTTAATTGGAGCAGCAATACAGGCGCTTTATGTGGGACTGGTAACGCCGGGAATGTCGGTGCCGGGAGATGTGAATTTTGCATCCTATATAGGTATACCGCTGGCGCTGGTATCCAATGCATCTCCGGAATATGCAGTAGGAATCTCTGTACCGCTGAGTCTTCTTGGTGTAGCGGCTGTATATAGTGTGGCGACCTTTAATGCAGTCTTTGTCCATTTACAGGATCGCTGGATCGAGGAAGGTAAGCTGAAGCAGGCAACAAGAATTCCGATCTATTCCAATATTTCACAATTTGTCGTCCGCTTTATTCCAATTTTCCTTGCCTGCTATTTCGGGGCAGATTATGTTCCAAAAATGATTGCGTTGATCCCTGATCAGCTGGGTGTTATATTCCAGGTGCTTGGTGGTATTCTGCCGGCGGTTGGCTTTGCATTGTTGATTAAATTCACTTTAAAAAAGAATATCGAATTACTGTATGTTCTCGTTGGGTTCATTATGATGGCAGTATTGAAAATGCCGATTGTGGCAATCACGGTGCTGGCAGCATTTATTGCATATCTTGACTATCTGCGCTGCGTGAAACAGTCTTAGGGAAGGTGAAAAGTATGACAATTTTATCAAAGAAAGATGTACGAAAATGTTATGTGAACTGGATAACATTTGCATTGGGCTGTCAGAATATGGAACGAATGATGGCTCCGGCATTTGTCCGCATGTTTGGTCTTGTATCCGAGAAGCTATATGATTCCAAGGAAGAACAGCAGAAGCTGTTGGACAGACATACTCAGTTTTTCAATACGGAGGAAGCTTTCGGCTCTATTATTCCAGGCGTGATTTTGGGAATGGAGGAAAAGCGTGCTGAAGGTGAGGAAATACCGGATGAATTGATTCAAAGTACGAAAACAGCATTGATGGGACCCTTTGCCGGTATGGGAGATTCCTTAATAGGTGGAACCCTGCGCCCTATTTTATGTTCGATTGCCATGGGATTATCTGCATCCACAGGCAGTATTGCCGGACCGCTGTTCTACTGTGTTGCCTGGCTCGGCATTATCATTCCCGGAACCTGGCTATTATTTTCAAGAGGCTATAAGCTTGGTATCAATGCTGCTGATGTGCTGTTTGTCGGCGGACGTAAGGATATCATCACAAGAGCGGCAAATATAGTAGGTCTGATTGTGGTTGGTGCTATATCGGCCCAGTATGTCAGTGCGGTATCCGGCTGGTCCTATCGCAGTGGAGATATGCTATTCAGTCTGCAGGGGATTCTCGACAGTATTATGCCGGGACTGCTTCCATTGGGACTGACACTATTGGCTTGGATTCTGCTGGATAAAAAGAACATGAAGATTACGACGGTTTTCATCATTTTCATTCTGATTGCAATTGTTGGTGGTTTAAGTGAGCTGCTGATTGTTGCCTGAGTAGATATTCTGTAACATACATGAACAACCCTACACAAAAGCTCCTTAATGGAACGAATGCAGGGTTGTTTGTATCTGTTCTTCCAAAGAATGGAAATTGTGCAAATGTTATGTTAGAATGTCTGTACATTAACAGGAGATGAACGTATGGAGAATAAAATACCAATCTATCGACAAATTGAGCAGTATATTATGAATAACATTGAAGATGGAATTTATGCAGAGGGAATGATGATACCGAGTGAGGAGGACTTCTGTGAGAAATTTCATACAAGTCGTATGACGGTAAGAAAGGCATTTGACATATTGCAAACAAAAGGTATTTTGCATAAGAAAAAAGGAAAGGGAACTTTTGTAAGTACGTTCAGCATTGAGAAAAACATGCAGACCATACATGGCTGGAAAGAAACCATGCAGATGGCAGGCTATCGTACACGGTCAGATCTATTGAAAATTGCAATGGAAAAGGCAGATGAGAAAATCGCAAAAAAACTGCATATGAAGGAAGGGGACTTTGTATATATCATCATTCGACTACGTTATGCTAATGATACGCCGATTTTGATTGAGAAGGCACATCTCAATGCGTTTATGTTTCCAAATCTGCTGCAGATTACCTTTGAGGAGCAATCGCTTTATGAGATATTGAAGAGGAATTATCAATTACATATACATCACGTTTGTCAAAAGGTTCTCACACAGAAACTATATGGAGCTTATGCACAGCAGCTTTTTCAGGAGGATGAGGCAACAGCACTCGTTATGGAAAATATATCCTATGACGATAGAGAGATTCCTTTAGAGTATACGATCAGTTATATAAATGGAGAGCTGTATTCATTGAATTATTACGTAACTTAATGTTACTATAATAGGCAGCAGACTGTTGGTTAAATAAACAGGACGAGCTGTGGGGATGTGAAATGATGAAGGATTATGAGGTTTTAAAAAAATATTTCGGTTATGAAAGCTTTCGGGAAGGTCAGCAGGAGCTGATAACAAATATTCTGGAGCGCCATGATGTGTTGGGAATCATGCCAACCGGGGCAGGTAAATCTATCTGCTATCAGGTTCCGGCCATGATGCTGGAGGGAATCACACTGGTTATCTCTCCTTTGATTTCTCTGATGAAGGATCAGGTGGGAACCTTAAACGAAGCTGGTATTCGTGCAGCGTATTTAAACAGCTCCCTATCCTATGCCCAGTATCACAAGGCACTTTCTCTTGCACGCGGATATACCTATAAGATCATATATGTAGCTCCGGAAAGACTGATGAGCGATGAATTTTTAAGCTTTGCAAAAGAGATGAAAATCTCCATGGTATGTGTGGATGAGGCGCACTGTGTCAGCCAGTGGGGGCAGGATTTTCGACCGCATTATTTACATATTCGGGAATTCTTAAAGGAAATGCCGCAGCGACCGATTGTTTCTGCATTTACTGCAACGGCAACCACACAGGTAAAGGAAGATATTCTTCAGCTGCTGGATATGAAGGATCCTTATACTATAACGACAGGCTTTGATCGTAAGAATTTGTACTTTGCTGTGGAAAAGCCGAAGGATAAATACCAGGCACTTCTGCATTATGTAAAACAGCATACGGAGGATGCGGGCATTGTCTACTGTCTGTCAAGAAAAACAGTGGAGGAGGTCTGTGATCGACTATGCGCCGATGGCTTTGCGGCAACACGCTATCATGCCGGTTTGAGCGATGCAGAGCGTATGAATAATCAGGATGATTTCATCTATGACAGAAAAACCATCATGGTCGCTACCAATGCGTTTGGAATGGGGATTGATAAATCCAATGTGCGGTTTGTCGTTCATTTCAATATGCCTAAAAATATGGAAAGCTATTATCAGGAGGCGGGAAGAGCCGGGCGTGACGGGGAACAGGCTGATTGTATCTTGCTGTACAGCGGCAAGGATGTCCGTTTGAATCAGTTTTTGATTGAACAGGGAAGCGGTCATGAGGATATGGAAGAGGCTGTTCGCATGGAGCTGCAGCAAAAGGAAAAGGAACGGTTGAAATCCATGACCTTCTATTGTACGATTCCCAGCTGTCTTCGTCATTACATGTTAAAATACTTCGGTGAGGAAAGTGATGGCTTCTGCGGCAGCTGCTCAAACTGTCTGACACAATATGAGGAATGTGATATCCGTATGGAAGCATCCCGTCTTGTGGAATGTATCCGTCACAGCGGAGAACGCTTCGGGAAAACGATGATTGTAGATATTGTTAAGGGCAGTGCGAACGCCAAAATCAAAAGCTATCATCTGGATAGAAATCCGGCTTATGGTTCGTTGAAGGACAGCTCACGCAATCATCTTTATGAAATCCTTCAGCATCTGCAATTTCAGGGTATCCTGAAACAGAGTGAGGACGGCTATTCGGTACTGTCGATTCATCAGGAGGAGCTGCTTCCTACAGATGGACCGCTGATGATGAAAATTGTCAAGGAGAAGCAGGTGCAGACCCCTGTGGTACAGACAGATAGTGGCGATAACCGGCTGTTTGAATTGCTGAGAATCTGCCGTTCCCAGCTGGCACGAAAAGCCCATGTTCCTCCGTACATGGTTTTCTCCGATAAGACACTGCATGATATGTGTGCGAAAGCACCGCATTCAAGAGAAGAAATGCTGGGAGTCAGCGGTGTCGGTGAAGTGAAATATGATAAGTACGGAGAAGCCTTTTTAAAGGTCATCGCATCCTTTGACTCATAAAGACTTAAACACCTTGCGTTCATGAAAAAAACGCAGGTGTTTTTTCAAATGATAAATCTTATCAGGGAAATACCTTTTTCCTCATAAAGATGAATGGCAATTCAACCCGCTGTACTTGTAAAGCGGCATGATTATGATATCATGGTTATAGCATTACAATGAGGTATTGTTAGAAGGAGGATACAGCCATGAGTATCATATGTATTGGTCAGTGTGCCTATGATTTAACATTTCCCATACAGGAGCCATTGATAGAAAATCAGAAATATCGGATTATGGAGCCATTCTCCTGTATTGGCGCACCAGCGGCAAATGCGGCATATTTATGTGCCCTATGGAATGCAGAAACCGTATTGATTTCCAGATGTGGCAAAGATTTCTACGGTGCGGAAATCCGAAGAGTTTTAAAGGAAGCAGGGGTTGATACAGCATACCTTATGGAGGATGAAAGCTTTTCAACACCGGTAAGTGCTATTATCGCCAATTCCTTTAACGGGTATCGCACCATATTCAACTGTCCCGGTATACAGCGAAAGCTGGAGTTCCATTACCCAGAGCAGGCAGAAATTCTCTTACTGGACGGTCATGAGCTGCAGGCGTCATTGGAGGCACTCAGCCGTTATCCGGATATTGACAGTATAATGGATGCCGGAACCTTTCACGAGGAAACAAGCGTACTTGCCCAAAAGGTGACCTATCTCGTCTGTTCTCAGGATTATGCAAGACAGTTCAGCAATATCGAGGTGTCCATACAGGATGAAAACAGCTGGAGACAGACCTTTGATGCCCTGCATGCACTGAATGCGGGATATATCGTTGTAACTCTGGGAGATCAGGGATTATTGTATGAGGATACGCAGGGGATACACCATATAGAGGCCTTCAACGTATCGGCAGTGGATACGACCGGAGCCGGCGATATCTTCCATGGCGCGTTTACATACTGTATTCATAAGAGCTATCCGCTGCAGGATGCATTGATAATTGCTTCCGCAACCAGTGCGATTTCTGTGCAGACTCTGGGAGGACAGACATCCATACCCACAAAGGCGGCTGTGAACAGGTTTTTGAATGAGCAGTGTTGTCATCTTATTTTAAAATAGCCATATACTTTATGCACGGATTGTTTTCAAGTGACCTGCTGTTTTAACTTTTTTTAATGAATGCGGCTGGAATATGATAAACTATAATTATTAACCTATCTGCAGGAATGCGTGTGACTGCGCATATGAATTGAGCTTTCACAAAGCTGTATCGGAGGTGTGAAAATGAAAGAAATCTATCTGGCAGGCGGCTGCTTCTGGGGAATGCAGGCATATTTTGAACAGCTGCAAGGTATCGTGGCAACAGAGGTCGGCTATGCGAACGGACATGTGGAAAACCCAACCTACGAAATGGTTTGCGGCGGTACTACCGGGTATGCAGAAGCCCTGCATATTCAATATGATGCATCCGTGATTACATTGCGCTTCCTGTTATCCTTATACTATGATGTCATTGATCCGACCAGCTATCATCGTCAGGGAAATGATATCGGGGAACAATATCGAACAGGTATTTACTATGTGGATGAAGCAGATCAGCCGGTTATCGAGGCTTCCCTGCAGGAGCTGGCAAAATGTTATGAGGAACCGATTGTTGTAGAAATGAAGCCATTGACGAGCTTCTGTTCTGCGGAGGAGTATCATCAGGAATATCTCAAAAAAAATCCAGGCGGATATTGCCATATATCCAGGGAAAAAATACAGACAGTAAAAGATAGGAAACTGGGATAAAACCCATTTCTATCATGTGTCTGCATTTCGTTTTTTCAGACTTGATTTAGAGAAATACATTTCATATGAATGTTTAAAGGGATAGTATAAAAAAACTACGTTACCATTCAAAACGTAGTTTTTCAATATTGCAAGGCTATGTTCTACGTACTCTTTCTGCGCCCTTGAGCGCTGCATACAGCAATGCTACATCCACAGGAAACATCACCACATTTTTAATCAGCCGCACCATGGTAAAGAGCGGACTCTGGTACATCATGTTCAGCCATAGAGATGTCAGAATCAGATTGATAAATACAGTGATGCAGGCTCTGGCAATGATCACTCTGGGAAGGGTGATTTTTTTCTTATAAAAGAAGCAGCCATATATCATTCCGGTTAAAAATTCGTTGACAGCAAACCCCGGGAAGTAGGGACCATCAGGTCGAATGATATATTTCAGCGTATCTGCAATGACACCGGCAAAGCCCGTACAGATCGGCCCGTAATACATGCCGCATACAGCAGCCGGAATACTGGAAAATCCAATACGAAGCGTTGGTGTTATGGGGATGAACAGTGTGCCGACAACGACATTCAATGCGGTCAGCATGGCGGTTCCGGTAAGTGCGGGAACCTTGCGCAGCTGTTCTGCGCTAGTTTTCATCAAACCGGGAAGCCCGGCGATTTCTTTCGCAAAGTTCATAAAAAAATACCTCCTTTCCGATATTGCATATAGAAAAGAGATATGAAAAGTTTTCTCATGCAACAGCGGGATGCGACCAGGAAACCGCAAGATAAACTTTTCGCCCGTCTGACAACTCCCCGTTCAGATGGTACTTAACGCTTCCTGACCTACTCTGCTTATGGGTAGATTATAGAGCAGCAGGAAAGAAAATACAAGTGTTTTTTTCAGAACTGTATGGATGAAG
Organism: [Clostridium] innocuum; assembly: GCA_012317185.1. Classification (NCBI taxonomy): domain Bacteria; kingdom Bacillati; phylum Bacillota; class Clostridia; order Eubacteriales; family Clostridiaceae; genus Clostridium; species [Clostridium] innocuum. The sequence goes on from CP048838.1 coordinate 468,909, forward strand.
CACTGACGGTATCTGAACGGCAAACGGAACATTGAATTTGTTTATGGAGAATGAACGACATTGTGAAAAAAGCTTTTTTATAAACAAACGATGAGGCGTAATTTCAAGTGCAGATAAATTCAGGAGGCTTTCATAGATATCGGGAAAAAAGCACTGTATATATGTAAATAATGCCGGAATACCTGTTATCCTGCATTTTCACTTGTGAAATCATTGATTTGTGAAAATTTCCTTTTTTTATGCAAAGTGTCGGTGTATAATAAAATATGGCAAGGAAAGTGAGGATTTTTTATGATCAATACATTAATTGAAAAAATCAAGGGGAAGGGAACACGTATCGTATTTACGGAAGGCTCCGACCCGCGTATTCTGGAAGCAGCAATCCGTCTGCATAAGGAAAATATCGTAGTACCTGTTCTGCTGGGAAACCGTGCGGAAATAGCCGGTTCTGCAGCAGCAAACGGATGGGATATCGAAGGCATTGAAACACTGGATCCAATCGAATACAAGAACATGGATATGATGGTTACAAAGGTGATCGAGCTGCGTAAGGGTAAGCTGGATGAAGCACAGGCAAGAGAAGCATGTCTGCACAGAAACTTCTTTGGTACCATGTATGTAAAGCTTGGTTGTGCGGATGGTCTGCTAGGTGGTGCTACATACTCAACAGCAGATACTGTACGTCCTGCATTACAGCTGATTAAGACAAGACCGGGAAACTCCATCGTTTCCAGCTGCTTTATTCTGATGAAGGATGGCGAAGAAAATCTGGTTATGGGAGACTGCTCCATCAATATCGACCCAAGTGCAGATGATCTGGTTGAAATCACTCTGCAGACTGCTCATACCGTACGTCAGTTCGGCATTGAGCCAAGAGTCGGATTGCTGTCCTACTCCACACTGGGCTCCGCAAAGGGTGCCAGCGTTGCGAAGGTAAATGAAGCGGCTACCCGCTTAAAGCGTATGCCTCTGGATTTCGCAGTCGAAGGTGAAGTACAGTTTGACTGTGCGGTTGCTCCGGAGGTTGCTAAGCTGAAAGCACCGGACTCCAAGGTTGCAGGAAATATCAATACATTCATTTTCCCGAATATTGATGCAGGAAACATCGGCTATAAAATTGCATCCCGTCTGGGCGGATATGAAGCAATCGGACCGATTCTGCAGGGTCTGAATGCACCAATCAACGATTTGTCCCGCGGATGTAATGCGGAAGAGGTCTTTAAAATGGCCATAGTAACTGCTGCACAGAAATACATGGATATCTAAGCAGTTACATCATAAACTCATAAGGTATGATCGCATACAGGCGTTGATGATGATCAACAAAAGGACAAACGGAGATTCCATGTTCTGTTGAAAAAGCAGCAGAGCAGGGAATCTCTTTTTTGCATTCCGAACAGGAAAAGAAACGTTTATTTTAATATAGATAGCTTTGGTGAGGAATATCGGCGGTAGCTATGATTACCTTTATATATACATAGGCGGGAAAAGAGGATATAATGAAGGAAAGAGGATTGGAGGCGATATGCTATGCTTGCTATATGGAATCGAAAAGAAGTTATGCTGACAAATGATATGGAACGGCTTGCGAAAGCGCGTTATGCTCTACAAGGTGCAGGAATCGTCTACACATTGAAAACAAAAAATTTTTCGGCAGTTCATCATGGAGGTCCGGCTATTGCCCAAAATTCAAGACATCAGGATGTCATGTATTATCTCTACGTGCATAAAAAGGATGAGGATAGGGCGCTGTACGTTATTCAGGAAGCGCTGCGCAGCTCCTGATCATCCGCCCTTTAACGGGCTTCAAAAGAGTTTGCTGGTTCTTGCAGTCATGTCAGTGCGAAGCTGCAGAGTCAGATACTGCTTTAACGGATAAAGTAAAACTGCGTTTCATAATGGATGCATGAAATATTGATGATTACATAAGCATCCATCTCTTCATACGAAAACAGGCGGTACTGCAGCCGTCTTTTTTGCATACGTTAGTAAGGGTGAAATTTTGAAAAAAGAACAAATGCATATCGGACTGGCATTGTCCGGCGGTGGTATGCGCGCAGCGATTTATCATCTTGGCGTGCTGAGATATCTTGCCCAACAGGGGCTTATGGGCAGGGTTTCCCATATTTCAACAGTATCCGGTGCCAGTATCTGTATGGGGCTGATCTACGCCTGCAATGCCAATCAATGGCCGAGCGATACACAGTTTCTGGAACGGGTATTACCTGCTGTTAAGAAGTGTATCACACAGAAGGATATTCAGTGGCATGCGTTGCTTCGTCTGTTTTTGCAGCCCTATTACTGGGATAAAAAGGTCAATCTTCTGGCGAAGGTGATGGAACAGCGCTGGGCAGTGAAGGGCTGTCTGCAGGATATTGCAAGCTGTCCGGCATGGACCATCAATACAACAGCTTATGAATCGGGTAAGGACTTTCGCTTTTCCAGTGCAAGAATGGGGGAACGGGATTCCAGCTATGTCATGCATCCGTCCTTTGCATTGTCACATGCTGTTGCGGCAAGTGCCGGATTTCCGGTACTCATCGGTCCCTACAAGCTGAAAACAGACAAGTATATCTGGACGGATGCTACCGGAACGATCACAGTCCGGCCGAGGGATCGTGTACTGCATCTGTGGGATGGCGGTGTCTATGATAATATGGGGCTTGACCCGCTTTTCACCACTGAGCAGGATGGCTGTCTGCACAGGAATATCAACTATCTGATTGTTTCCAATGCATCCGGCAACATCGAGCATAAGACAAGAAAGTATTCCTTTTCCATTGAAAATCTCAAACGCCTGCTGGATATCAATATGGATCAGGTGGAATCCTTACGTTCTCAGGAGGTTATTGACTTCTTCCGCAGATATCACAATGGTGTCTATCTGAAAATCGGTACAACAGTAAAGGAGATCATGCAGCATTGTGCGTTGTCAGAGGAACAAAGGGATGCATGGATCCGCAGCAGTATGAAGGAGGCTGAGGTACAGCGGGTTGCTGATTATAAGACAACACTGGAGAAGGTATCAGCATCTGATTATGATGCTATTTTACAGCACGGCTACGAAATCGCCAAAGCAACACTGTCATGTTTTGGGAATATCGCCTAAGTGTGTGCATTTTCACTAACACAAATGCCCGGTTGCGCATATAGTGAAGTGAGTAAGGAAAGAAAAGCTCTTGAAAGGGGAATAGCTATGTATCGAAACAGATATGACGATAACTGCGAATATGACGACTACGATTCCTACCGTGGATTTGATGAGCCAAAAGCTGGGCAGGACTGTGGCTGCAGATGCGACCGGGATTTTGACGATAACCGCTCTGCAGAGGATGAGCAAGGCTTTGCACAGGAATATTACAACTGCAATAGTGATGGCGGTTCAGCTTGTGACTGCGGCTGTGACTGCAACCGACCGCCGCGTCCGCCACGCCCGTATCCTGGTATCGGACCTACCGGTCCCATGGGTCCAAGAGGTCCAAGGGGTCCGCAGGGACCAAGAGGTCTGCAGGGTCCTCAGGGAAGAGAAGGCCTGCAGGGCTTACGTGGTCCTCAGGGAAATACCGGCCCACAGGGAGTAGCAGGCGTTCAGGGTCCTACCGGATCAACGGGTCCTCAGGGAATGCCGGGTGAGCGTGGCGCAACCGGCGCCAGAGGGGCAACCGGAGCCCAGGGTCCACAGGGACCGCAGGGGGCAACCGGACCAGCCGGAGAATCTGCGCCCCTTGTACAATTTGCTTCCGTCAGTCTTCAGTCCTTTACAGATAAGCAGTTCTGTGCACAGGATGCCTTTGTATTTGATGTAGGCACCATTCAAAGCGGATTTACAATTTCTGAGGACTATCAAAGTGTCATTGCAGGACATGCCGGAACCTATGTGGTGCAGTTCGGCTGTCTGCTCGCTTCACAGCCATGTGAGGGGGATGCTGTTGCTCTGGAGCTGAACAGTTCCATGATCATCGAGGAATCCAGAATACCGATGCTGTGTGAAGGAAGCTTTGTGCAGGGCAGTTGTATTGTCGAGTTAGGTGAGGGAGATAGTCTGCGCATGGTCAGTGATACTTCCCAGGGAGTCAACGTATGCAGCTTTAACAATACAGTCAATGCCTATCTGATTGTTTATCAGATTAACTGATAAGCAGCTTCGGATAGGGAAAGGGGTCGATGTATGGCGGGAATTAGTGTTTGCATGATTGTCAAAAACGAAGAGGAGGTTCTGGCACGCTGTCTTGCCTGTGTAACCTCCTTTGCGGATGAAATTATTGTTGTGGATACCGGAAGTACAGATAAGACAAAGGAAATTGCGGCCGGCTTCACGGATAAACTTTATGATTTTGCATGGTGCGATGATTTTTCCAAGGCGCGTAACTATTCCTTTTCCAAGGCAACACAGGACTTTATCATGTGGCTGGATGCGGATGATGTGATATTGCAGGAGGATCAGGAACAGCTCGTGGAGCTGAAGCAGCGACTGCAGCCGGAGGTTTCCATCATAATGATGAAATATCATACAGCGTTTGACGATAAGGGAAATCCTACCTTTTCCTATTATCGGGAGCGCTTGATGAACCGGCGTATGCAGCATCGCTGGACCGGTGTCATTCATGAGGTGATACCATTAACAGGAATGGTACAGTATGAGGACATTGCGATTACACATCAGAAGCTGCATGTCAATGATCCGGACCGTAACCTTCGCATTTTTGAAAAGCTACTGGCACAGGGGAAGCAGCTGGACGCAAGAGAACAGTTCTATTACGCAAGGGAGCTGTACTATCATGCACGTTACTATGATGCTTTGCAGGTGTTTGAAGCCTTTTTGGACGGAAAGCAGGGATGGGTGGAAAACAACATTGATGCGTGTGAAATGATGGGCTACTGTCACAGTGCGCTGCAGCAAAAGGATGAGGAGCTGCAGTCCTATCTGCAGAGCTTTCGATATGATGCACCAAGGGCGGAGCTTTGCTGTGATATCGGAAAATACTTCTTTGATGAAAAACGCTGGAAGGAAGCGGTGTTCTGGTATGAAACAGCATTGCATCGGACACGTGATGATAAAAGCGGTGCCTTTGTTCGTGTTGACTGCTATGGTTATCTTCCGGCAATTCAGCTCTGTGTCTGTTACTGGCAGCTGCATGACCGACAGGCGTCCATGCATTACAACGATATCGCAGGCAGATACAAGCCGGACAGCATCGCAGTACAACAAAATCGAAAATTTTTCGGGAATGCATCCTAGTAAATTCGGGATGTATTCTTTTTTTGATAACAGGTGTGTTGGCTGCATGCGGCAGTCATCTACCCGTAAGGATAGAAAAAAGTCGGGATATATCATATATATAAGGAAGCATAACGGAAAAAAGGAAGAGTGGAAAATATTTGACAGGGAAGAAAAGCTGGTGTATAATTCATAGCGTGCTATATATTAGCTGATAAAGTGCGAGGTGAAAGCATGGCGGATATGCATATCGGATATCTCATAAAACAGGTGTTTCTAATGAATCAGGCCAGATTGAATACCATATTTGCGGAATTTGATTTGACGGCTTCCCAGACCTTCACGCTGATTTACCTGTTTAAGGCTCATGAACGCGGAGAGCAGGTACATCAAAAGGACATTGAGGATGCAATGGATATATCCAATCCATCCGTAACCGGTATTCTGAATCGTCTGGAGCATAAGGGACTGATCCATCGTGTCGCAAGCACAAAGGATGCGAGGGTGAAAAATATCGTGGTCAGTGAACAGGCGCTGGAGCTGGACAAGATTCTCAGAGAGAAATTCAAGGAGAATGAAGAGGAGCTGGTGACGGCACTGAATGATGAGGAAATCGCATGTATGCAGAGCTGCCTGCTGAAAATGCTTGGGCAGAAGAGCTGATGCTTTTCTTTTCACAAAATACATAGCATGCTATCGAAAAGGAGATGACAATATGATTAAACGGATTTTACAGGAAGTAAAAGAATACAGGAAAGCCTCCTTTCTCGCTCCGATCTTCATGGTGGGAGAAGTTGTACTGGAAATTTCACTGCCGTTTCTGATGTCCTTTATCATTGATAAGGGTGTGAGTCAGGGCGATATGACGGAAGTGACAAAATATGGTGTCATTATGATTGTGGCAGCCTTCGGCTCCTTGTTCTGCGGGGCGATGTCGGGGAAATATGCAGCTTATGCATCGGCAGGCTTTGCCAAGAATCTGCGCAGAGCAATGTTCTACAATATTCAGGATTTCTCGTTTCATAATATCGATAAATTTTCTACAGCCGGTCTGGTGACTCGCCTGATGACGGATGTGACGAATATACAGAATGCCTATCAGATGGTGCTGCGGATGTGTGTGCGTGCTCCATTGACGCTGGTTTGTGCTATGGCAATGACGTTTGTGATCAATGCCGAGCTGTCCATGGTATTTCTGTATGCGATCGCCTTTTTGGGAATCGTTCTGATTTTTATTATGAAATTTGCCCATCCGATTTTTCTGCAGGTATTCAACAGGTATGATGATTTAAATGCAAGTGTACAGGAAAATATTACGAATATGCGTGTCGTAAAGGCATATGTAAAGGAAGATTATGAGATTTCAAAATTTAATAAGGCATCCTATAATATTTACCGTATGTTCAAAAAGGCGGAGAATATTCTGATTTTTAATTCTCCGGCAATGCAGCTGTCCATGTATGCCTGTATCCTGGCGATTTCCTGGCTGGGGGCAAGAATGATTGTCGGTGGTTCTATGACAACCGGTGAGCTGATGAGTATGATGACCTATACGACGAATATCCTGATGTCACTGATGATGCTGTCTATGATCTTTGTCATGCTGTCCATGAGCTTTGCCTCCGTTCAGCGAATTGATGAGGTACTGGATGAAAAGAGTGATATCGTTTCACCGGAAAAGGCTGTTACCGAGTTGAAGGACGGTTCCATTGATTTTCACCATGTCAGCTTTGCATACAGTGTGGATCAGGAGGCTGATTCACTGGAGGATATTGATTTGCATATCCGCTCAGGAGAAACGATTGGAATACTTGGAGGTACGGGAAGCGGGAAGTCCTCTCTTGTGCAGCTGATTCCCCGACTGTATGATGTGACAAAGGGAAGTCTGAATGTTGGCGGTGTGGATGTAAAGGAATTTGATTTGGATGTACTGCGGAATCAGGTATCCATGGTATTACAGAATAACGTGCTGTTCAGCGGTACGATCAAGGATAATCTGCGCTGGGGAAATCCCAATGCGAGTGATGAGGAAATGCTGCAGGCATGCAGGCTTGCCCAGGCGGATGAATTTATCCAGCGGTTTCCGGATGGCTATGATACGCATATAGAACAGGGTGGAAGCAATGTATCCGGCGGTCAGAAGCAGCGTCTTTGTATTGCCAGAGCCTTACTGAAAAAACCGAAGATTCTGATTCTGGATGATTCCACAAGCGCGGTGGATACGCGGACGGATTATCTGATACGAAAGGCGTTTCGCGAGGATATTCCGGATATCACGAAGCTGATCATATCCCAGCGTATCTCCTCTATTGAGGATGCGGACAGAATTGTGGTTCTGGATGATGGAAAAATCAACGGTATTGGAACTCATGCGGAGCTGTTAAAAACAAATGAAATCTATCAGGAGGTTTATCGTACGCAGGTGAAAGGAGGCGATGAGAATGCAGATTAAGAAAAACAAGGTAAAAGCGGACAGGGATTCTCTACAGGTGCTGACGCGGCTGTGCGCTTATGTTATTCGCAATTACAGGGTTTCCTGTTTCTTTGTGTTGATTTTCATTATCATCAGTTCTCTGGCAACAGTGGCAAGCTCCCTGTTTCTGAAAAGTCTGATTGATGATTATATCGCACCGATTCTGGCATCCAACGGACCGGCGGATTTCGGACCTCTGTTTCAGGCGCTGTGTGCCATGGCTGCCATTTATGTATGCGGTATTGCTTCCACGTATCTGTATGCCAGAATTTTGATCAATGTGGCACAGGGGACGATGAAACGGATTCGTGATGATTTATTTGCACATATGGAAAAGCTGCCCATCCGCTATTTCGATACGCATCATCATGGCGATATCATGTCGGTATATACGAATGATACGGATACACTGCGGCAGGTAATTTCACAAAGTATTCCACAGCTGCTGTCGAGCGCGATTACTGTCGTGAGTGTCTTTCTTTCCATGTGTGTGCTGAGTCTTTATCTGACGGTCATTGTCGTGGTTATGGTAATCGTCATGAAGACGGCAATGTCTAAAATCGCAGGACAGAGTGCTGTTTATTTCAAGCGGCAGCAGAGTGATCTCGGTGTTGTGAACGGCTATATTGAAGAGATGATGAGCGGGCAGAAGGTCATTAAGGTGTTTACGCATGAACAGGAAACAAAGGATGGCTTTGATCAGGTGAATGAGCAGCTGTTTGACAGTGCTTATCAGGCGAATAAGTTTGCAAATATCCTGATGCCAGTTATGGGAAATCTGGGGAATATATCCTATGTATTGACGGCATTGCTCGGTGGACTAATCGCTATCAACGGCATCGGTGGTCTGACATTAGGTGCTCTGGCATCCTTCCTGCAGTTGAATCGATCCTTTACTATGCCGATTACGCAGATATCCCAGCAGTTAAATTCCGTTATTATGGCATCCGCAGGTGCTTCCCGCATCTTTGCATTGATGGATGAAGACCTAGAGCCGGATGATGGCCTGGTGACGCTTGCACATGTGCAGGAGGTTGACGGTGAGCTGATTGAGAGTGAGGTGCCGACAGGAAAATGGGCATGGCGGCATCCGCGAGGAGATGGTGCTGTGCAGTATGTTCCTCTGGTTGGAAATATCATTTTTGATGATGTGGATTTTGGCTATCATGAGAATAAGCAGATTCTGTATAACATCAAGCTGTATGCTGATCGTGGTCAGAAGGTGGCATTTGTCGGTGCTACAGGTGCAGGAAAAACCACAATTACCAATTTGATCAACCGATTCTATGATATACAAAAGGGGACGATCACGTATGATGGCATTGATATCAAGCTGATCAAGAAGGATGATCTGAGAAGGTCTTTGGGCATCGTTTTGCAGGATACGCATCTGTTTACCGGAACAATACGAGATAATATTCGATATGGTAAGGCGGATGCTACGGATGCGGAAGTGATTGCGGCGGCAAAGCTTGCAAATGCACATGGCTTTATACGACATCTGGAGCATGGCTATGATACGGTGATCAGCGGAGATGGGGCTTCTCTTTCTCAGGGGCAGCGGCAGCTGTTGTCAATTGCCAGAGCGGCACTTGCGAATTCACCGGTTCTTATTCTGGATGAGGCGACAAGCTCGATTGATTCCCGTACCGAGAAAATTGTGCAGGATGGTATGGATAAGCTGATGGAGGGAAGAACGGTGTTTGTCATTGCGCATCGGCTTTCCACAATCAGAAATTCCGATGTGATTATGGTGATGGATCAGGGGAAGATCATTGAGCGTGGAAATCATGAGAAGCTGATGAAGGAGAGGGGAACATATTATCAGTTATATACCGGGGGACTGGAGCTGGATTAGGTAGTGTTTTGAAATGAAAAAGGACTGTCTGTTTGAAGAAGAATAATATTTCTTTGACAGGCAGTCTTTATCATATTGGATTCGTATTTTTTGTATATGTATAGATGTAAGACATCTTAAAGCTTTGATACAGCGTCCTCAAATTCCTTCAGGATATTGTGATGCGCTAAGAATTCAAATACTTCTTCATTGGTTAAATCCTTTTCGTATTCATCAATTACATTGCATACGGTGTTACTTAATGGATATGGCTCACCGCTTTGGGTGCGGATGAAGTGCAGGTGCCAAGTGTTTTCCATCACTGACAATGTGATGGAGGCGGTATCCTCGCCCATATCACCCCAGATGGGCTTGGTGAAGATATCAGTAAAAAATGAGTAATTTGAAATGATAAATTTATTTTTATAATCGTTAATAGTTTGTATCGTCATATCGTCCCTTCCTTTATTTCTTTATCATTTTAGCATTATTTAAGCTTAAGTACAAATATTACAGATATATAAGAAGATTGTAATCCTATACTTGATTTGATATGATACATACAGGTGATGTAGTATGAAAAAAATAGAAGTCGTAGCCGCAATCATAAAGAAGGATGACTTTTATCTGATTGCTCAGCGATTGAAAGGTGAATTTTCTGGACTCTGGGAGTTTCCTGGAGGCAAGCTTGAAGAAGGAGAAACACCGGTTCAAGCTTTAAAAAGAGAAATAAAAGAGGAGATGGATATAGAAATTTATAATGTGCAGTATTTTGAAACAATTCAATATGAATATCCTACATTCCATTTGAATATGGCATGTTATTTCTGTGAAATAAGAAAGGAACCCTCTTATTTATATGATCACGCAGCTATTAGGTGGTTCCATATAAATGAGGAAACTATAAAAAGCATCCACTGGGTTCCAGCTGATGCTTTAGTTATAGAAAAGCTAATGAAAACATATGTTAGAAATAGTATTCATTAAATATTTCTAGCATTTTTTGTTTATTGAAGCCAGCCTTTGCGAAATCCCTTTTTCGTTTGTGATAGATACTCCAAAATACCGCTTCTTTAGATGATCGATCACCATAATGTATTTGAGCGTGACATAAAGGACAAAGACATATAAGATTGAACATATCATCCAACCAAAGATTGGGAAAATCCTTCTGTGCTTTCATAGGTATTAAATGGTGACATTCCATATACTGATGAAGGCCAGTGGTATTTGAAAAGGTTTCATGATCATTGCTTATTTCACATTGATAATTATGATTTTCTAAGCATGTTGCTTTGAAATGTGGGTCTGTTGTTACTCTCTTATGTATTGTGGTATTTTCAAATGGCTTTTTGTGTTTACGCTGTTCAGCGATCTCAGCTAGCTGCTCCTTACTATACCCTTTCGTTTTTCCAAGGTGGATGTCTTGGAATTGTTTCTCATCCTCAGCTGTTTCTTTAAAATCAAGAAAATCCTCATTCGCTATCTTTTGTACAACGTCAATCTTAAAAGGGGTGTTATTTACTAAATTAAATAAATAATCAAATTGTCCCTTGCTTAATGTAAATAAGTAACCTTCGTTTATGTGAAGACCTTTGTTGAAAGCACCTTTACTCGCTTGTAAATATAGTAACTGTTGAATATGTTCAGAATATTTAATAGCAGGATTAATTTCATAATAATCAACATCTACCTTACGCCCATCTGAATCCCAGTCCTCAGTAGGAAATGGATTTTCAAAATCATAACATGCTCCTCTTGCTATGCCATAGTATGATAGATATCCACCTTTATTACTGAAAATAATGTCTCCCTTCTCTATTTTCAACATAGTGTCCCAATGCCGTTGTTTACGCCCTTTTTTATCTTTAGGTGCCCAAAGATAACCTCCAGATATTTCTTCTTTTTGTGTACGATTTTGATTAACAATAAAATATTTCATATCAGTCAAAAAACTCCTTTACATTCACATCTAATACCTCGGCAAGTATGAATAATGCATCAAGAGAGAAGCTTTTATTACAATTAGGCGCTTCAATCTTGCTGATATAGCTTATACTTAAACCTGACAGTTCACTCAACTGCTCTTGTGTTAAATGCTTAGCAGTACGCAATACTTTTATTTTTGATGCAATCCGATTATATTCCTCAAAATAATTTTCTTTCATTTTATTATGTTAACAGTACATTCATGTTATCTCCTTACTTCCATTATAGAAGTAATTAAATAGCCTATCCTTTCACTTATAGTGAAATCCAATCGAGATAATAGCTTTCTATGCAGTTTACTTTATGATAGATTCTATGAGGATGTAGTAGGATGCTTGAAAAGAGCTGTCACTAGAATTTTACTTCTTAGTAACAGCTCTTTTCACTATTCACTTTTCAAATCACCAGCAGCCCTTATCTTCAGCCTGCTTGTTTTTTGGATAATACGCCAATGGTTCATTATCATATCGATACTGCACAGTATCACGAACCGCTCCAGCCGTAACAGCCAAATCAACCGCCTTCGCCTTTTCAATTGCTTCCTCACAAGGCACCTCATCATCTGAAACCTGCTGCTCTCATGTACCACTTACCTTTGAAATGGCAGCACCAATTGCATTTGCTACTCCAAAATGCTCTGGCTTCGCCTCCTGCCTGCAACAAGACAACGGCTTTGACACAATCACGGAGCCACCGCCTACAGCACCAGATCTACATCTTGGGTACTGATTTTCATGCGGTCAATGCTATTCTCCAGCATGACCGCCATTGCTCTTTTCGTAAACGCCATAATGATATTCTTTGTCAGGGCTGTATATCCAACATCCGTCATACCTAAGTAAACCGCGGTATCATAGTATCACCATATCCATGAAATTCTGATATGAAAGCTTATCCTAATAGCTATGTCATCCCATTTATATCTGAAACCAGCTTGCTTTAGTATAAGAAATTATCAGGATAACCCAATTTCACAATAAAGCCAGTATACAGTCGAGTAATTGTATTCCTATTGATTTAAATAAATTACAAAAGTTTAAATGTAAGCGTTATAATTAAAGCATAGGGAAGGAGGGAAGAGGTTTGTAATTTACTCATAGTCTAGGAGGGTGAAAAAATGAGAAAATTATTTGTATTCGCAACATTCGCATTACTTCTTGTATTACCAACGTCTACTTCCATTCAGGCACATCCAGGAAGAACCGACAGTAATGGCTGTCATACATGCCGGACAAATTGTGAGAAATGGGGATTGGCTTATGGCGAATATCACTGTCACAATGGTGGAGGTACGAGTTCCTCAGGTGGAACATCAGCACCATCAACGAGTGGATCCTCAACACCATCTCCAAGTACACCGCAACCTGTTCAGGAGGCAAAACCAAAGGTTGAAGTTCCGGCACAGCCGAAAATTGATTATGCAAAAGAAGGGGCTACGGATGGATATTCGTTCAAAATGAAGAATCCGGACAAAACGCTGGAAGATGTAACCTATACCTACTCTCAAAAAGCCTACAAAACAGCCTTTAATAAATCCTATGAAAAAGCAGAAACCGAGCTTATGAACAATTCATCCTCACTGGCAGAAACAAACGGAAAGAAAGATGCTTTGGAAAAGGAAGCGTATCAGTTGAAGGAACTCCCATCCAAAATTATAAAAAATGAATATATAGAATATTATAAAACAGCCTTTGATGATGCGGAACAGGAAGTGAAAACAGTTCTGCAGGGTACGGCAGAGTACAATGCCTATGAATATGTATACAATGACAAAAAGATATCCGATGTAGAGGATTATAACTTGAAGAAATTTAAAGCAATCTATAAGGAAGCATATGATACATCCGTCAAGAGCTATGAAAAAGAAAAAAAGCAATTGCTTCAGCTTGCAAAAGACAATGGAAAAAAGGACGGAGAAGAAGGTGAGGATCAGAATCTTGATTTTCTGGATGCTGTGAAGGATACTGCTTTTTATCCAGCCGCGAAAGAAGCTTATGAGGAGGCATATGAAGAAAATAAAAAGGAAAGCAGTCTGTTGATAGGAATGGCTGCGACAGCTGTTCTTATTCTGGGTGTGTATCTGTTTATTAAAAAACTGCGGAATCGAAAAAAGGCATAGAGGCAAGACTTTGAACGAGACTATAGATGAAGAGTCCCTACACAGCTATGCTTTTTGTTAAAATAATGATGTAAAGGAGGAAAGGCGTATGACAAGCTTACTGTGAAGTGTAAGCTGTGGTTATACCAGGGACATACTATGAATTATTTACATAAGAAAGACGCAAAAAAACTGATAAAGCTTCGAGAGGAATATTTGAAGTTTGTTTATAAAAACCATGTATACAGTGTATTGCTCATGCAGGAACCGAATAAGCATCAAAAAATGAATCAGGCATTAGCCTATATCGGCTCCCATCCACAATGTCTAAAGGAGTTTTTCGACAGCAGAAAGTGGAATGAAAGTGACAGCAGTATACTGAGAGGCTGGAAGGAAGAGCACTATGGAGAATATCGTATTATAGATGTTACACCGGACTATATAGAACTGTATGATGAAGATAAGGATAACCTGTATCGGATGAAAGCGATTGGTATGTATCTTCTTGCTGATGTATGGAATGTATTACCTGAGCATCGCTGGAAAGGGTCATTTTTTCAATATCGAAATGAGTTTATTTTGGATTCTGTTGCGGAAATCCTCATTAAGCAGAATGCTACGCTGGAAGAAGCGGAAGATTTCTATGAATCTATTGTACGGCATAGAAATGTAAAAGGTGCCTATATCAATGATCAGGATGTAACATATGATCCTTTACCGGAACGTATAGAGCATGACAATTTTTCGGAGCTTATGCATGACTTTATCGCTCCAATTGGCAATGCGAATAATTTAAGCTTTCAAGAATTTGTCGCAGTAATCAAATTAGCATCCTTAGGATGGAACATTGCCCAAATAGGTAAAGATGCCCTGCAAACAGAATTGGCACAGCTGGAGCTGGATGCCCTGGATATCGTTGAATTCTTCCGGCAGAGAAAAAACAAATATTTCAAGGAAAACAAAACCTTAATTCAGTCAGCAGAGGCACATGATGGAAATGAAGGCTTTGAATTGCGGCTTGTCGTGGGAAATATGGAGGATTTGACTATTGAACAGACAGCAGATTGAAAAGAAAACTGCCGCTGTTATTGAAAGGCAGCTGTATCAGAGAGGCTATGCAACAGTTGAGGACTCCCTCATACTAATGGGATGGCTGGAAGAGAAATATTTGACACATTGGAGGAAGGGACAGGTGCCTTATCTCGAAAAGGTATGCTGTACGAATTTATCCAAGCTCAGTTATTTTATGAAGCAGTATTTTGCATATGCAGCCAGAAAAGGCTATAAACTCAGTCTAACAAAGTCTTATCAATCCAAGACCAAAAAACTACTCAGATTTAGTAAATCGGGTAACGCCTCAATAGAACGCCGCTATAGCACCAGAATTATTGCATCTTATAAAAAGAAACCTCCACTCGATAAAATAAATGATAAGGAAGCCTTAAAAAAATAAACGATCAATGGGAGAGAACGATCGGTATCCTATGAAAATTAAAACAGACTTGTCGCAAATGGGAATGTACACGTTTGTGACAAGTTTTTTTAGTACGCTATTTTTTTTATGATTTGAACAGCCAGCTGATATAAATTCATTATCAGGCACTATCATGCAATGCGTGAGCTACTTATTTAGGTCTTTCTTGCTTTAGGGTGTTCATAATAGAGAAAATTCAACTTCTATTGATAATTCAATAGGGTTGAATTCTCTCTGTTAAATTTACCTGCAATTGAGTAAGAAGCCTTACTTATGGTTCTTTATTACATTGCTATTTGTCATTTGCACTGTGCTGAATAATAGTTTTGATATATCGTTATCTATCTATGCTTTATCTTTTTCATAAACAGAGAGTGCTTTCCTTAAATTATTTCTTACACGCTCTCGCAACTCGCTGGGCTCCAGTATTTCGCAATATAAAGCATATTGCATGGCATAGTACATAATACCGGTTTCCGTAGAATAAATACGTGCGATGAAATAATCGGAATCCTTTGTTTCCTGCAATATGATTTCCTGTCCAAACTGATCAATGACATCATTCAGTATCATTTTATGACAGCGAAGGAAAACCGCTACGGGCTCCCCTGAATACATATACATTTTGGTTTTGGAATATGCGTAAGGATCAAAGGAATTACGAAGTGCATCTGCGGATGTATCCAATTTTCTGATATCCTGCATACGGTCAATGCGATAATGCGTAAAATCATCATGCTTATCTGTTTTACAAATCAGATACAGATTTCCGTTTTCCTCAA
Organism: [Clostridium] innocuum; assembly: GCA_012317185.1. NCBI lineage: Bacteria > Bacillati > Bacillota > Clostridia > Eubacteriales > Clostridiaceae > Clostridium > [Clostridium] innocuum. The sequence continues at coordinate 484,780 of CP048838.1, forward strand.
CAATATAATACGGATGCAGAAAATACGGTTTCTCTCTTTTCGTATCAGCTCCTTCTTCAGATTGTAGGTCAGATAGTACATCTGGATCATTTTATTCTCCTGTATTGCTTCCAAGAGGATATCCACATTCAGAAACAGCTGCCGGTTTTTCGTTTTTCGTGAGTTCTGAATATATACGGCGTTTTTAAAATCTTTACGATGATATCTGCTCTGCGTCTTCAGCAGCTTGTCGATGAGCTGAAAGCTGGAGCTGTCGCATATGAAATGTGAGGAATGAATCAGATTACACAAAACGTGTACCTCACTCTTTTCTAAATCCCGGTCAATCAGATAATAGCCCCGATTGGTTGTCTGGATGTCGATTCCAAAATTACGCAGCTGTTTGATATATGCAGAAAGCGTTCCGCGATTGATTTTAATATCATATACCTGCTCCAGTAATGGAATACAAGCATTACTGGATAAAGGATGTGCCTCATCCGAATACTCTTTCAATATATATAGTATCGCTATGGCACTCATTCTACTATCTTCCATATAACCATCCCTCCCATGTAGCTATAACAGAAAGGTATAAATATGCACCTTTTGGATGTTATGCTCTGTTTTCCCGTATATCATCTTTTCTATATTGTAACATGAAATGTTTATCGTCACTGTTTATAATTTTATACAATCCTTATCTTATAATGTAATTGTAAAGAAAGAAGGAGATTTTTATGACCTACATAACAATTGTTGGATTACGCTATTACTTTGGCAATGAGGTGTTTCGCGTGGGACAGAGGTTATTGATTGAAAAGGATATTGATAACGAAGAGGACGATGAAGCCATTCGCGTAATATCAGATGCCGGTGTGACGTTTGGCTATGTCGCGAACAGTGTGAGAACCGTCGCAAGAGGCTGTAAAAGTGCAGGACGCATTTATGATTGGTTTGAAAAGCAAACGGAAATTAGAATCATGTTTATTCTAAGCCATGTGGTAATTGCAAGTGTGGAATTGCCTGCTGTCATGTCCATTATGAATAAAGATACAGAAGACCTGTCATTTTAAGGAGAGAACAATATGCAATTCAATCAAGGGAATCATAATCACAATGAGAATACAGAATATCATTATTATGGTGACTATGTACAGCGGGAAGAAACGCATGTTCATATGCATGGGGAGGCATGGACAAAGCAGGGCCGGGAATATATGATATTTCAGCACTACACGGCATACGAAAGCTCCTGTTTGTAATCGTATTTGCTGCAGCTAATTGTATCAGATTATGCAGCTTTGGTTTCTTTGCCATCCTGCATCTGGCAGCTGTGATAATACAGAAATTTGTGGCCTTGTATCTTGTTCTCATGGGGATTATGCTGATCAGCGGACTGATGGGGGATGCAATACCGTGGATTTCTGTCATTGTGCTCACAATCACACTGGGTATTCTCTATCTGCTTTGTAATGATACAGAAGCCTGGTATGGATACTTTGTACAACTTATCAACAGAATGCTGGATGCTCTGTATCGGCGACTTGTATAATTTGTAAAAGAATAGGAAATATATGGTAGAATGATAGAGAAAGACGGTGAGGGATATGGAACTATATGATAAGCTTTTAAAACCGATAACCGAGGTGAATTATCTCAGAGCCGAGAATGTGGACCGTTACCGCATTATCATTCGCTATTTTTATCAGGAGCATGAAAAAATACATTACTGGATGTTTAAAGAGGATATTTATGACATGATATCCGCATTACCAGGATATGAAGACTATACCATGGAGAACTGTCAGAATGATTTGCAGGCACTGTGCGACTGGGGGAACCTCGTTGCTACACAGGATACCTCCGTTCCCAATACCTTACAGGAATTTAAAAATAAGAAATTTCGCTATCAGCTAAGTGAATATACCGTTGTAATTGAACGAATGACAATAGAGCTGGAGCATCTTGCTGTGGAAGGGGCATCCTTGGAACCGACGCTGCTGGAGCGGATTCGTAAACAGATTCTGCAGCTGCTTGCTGTAAGGGATAAATCCCATATGGAGGTCGCTGACTGGTGGCGAAGTCTGAACGATGATTTCATTCGTTTGAATCAGAACTATCAGGATTACATAAAGACATTAAACAGTGCCAAAGCAGAACAAATGATGAAGTCAAGAGAATTTCTGGTATTCAAAGATAAGCTGATCACCTATCTTCAGACATTTGTAAAAAGCCTGCAGGAGCACGGTATGATCATCGAGGATTATTTGAGCGGTGTAAAGGATGAAGATATGGCGCTGATTTTCGATAAGGTCGCAGAATATGAACTATCGATTCCCCGCATCAATTCCCATATCACAAAGACTGCCGTACTGGAAAATTGTCAGGGACGGTGGCAGAGTCTTTTCAACTGGTTTGTCGGAGAAAATGATAACAATGAGGTAAACCGCCTGTTTGAAATTACCAATGAAATCATACGGAAAATTACACGGTATGCACTGCAGATCGGTGAGCTGCACAATCAGGGGGCAAACCGTAAGGAGGAATACCGGCGTATAGCGGAAATATTCGCAAAATGCAATTCTATGGATGAAGCGCATCGCTTAAGTGCACTGGTGTTTGGGGCAGATACCTGTATGCATTTGAAAAACATCGCACCAAGGGATACGGAAAGCATTCACAGCGGGGTGTATCAGGAAGCTTCTGCCTTCCTTGCACTGGAGCCGCGTACAAAGGTGGCAAGAAAAAAGCATGAGCGAAAGCCTGCGGTGGATTACGCGCTGGACCGGCGAATACAGCGTCTGGAGTATGAGGCACAGCGCGAGGCTGAACAGAAGAAGATAAAGGAATTGAGTAAAAATGGAGAAATCATCTTTTCTCAGCTACCCTTACTTGACAAGGCCACCAGAAAAGCCCTTCTTAGCTGGGTATCCAAGGCACTTGCTGCAAGTGAGCGGCGAGCCAAAACAGATCAGGGGCAGTATTATCACATAGAGAAAGAGCGCGAAGGGGATTGCGTGCTGCAATGTGAGGATGGAAATCTGATAATGCCATGCTTCAAAATCCTGTTTGATGAGGAATTATCATGAAAATTATAGAAGAACTGATGAATCATCGCTGGATTCTGAAAAGTCAGGATCCGCAGCTGTATTATGAAATAAAGGATAATGCGAAGGAATTGAAGAAGAAGCTGCAGGAGAAATTCGGCTATGCACTCATCATCAATCCATATCTTGTAAAGCTGGAAAAAATCCCAGGCAAAGCGGAAGGCTGGATGGGGATTACTGAATTTGAAACGCTGATGGAATACCAGATGTTCTGTTATCTGCTCATGCTTCTGGAAGACAAGGAAGCAGGGGAACGCTTTATCCTGAGTAATATCTGTGAATTTATTCAGGTGCAGTTTCCAAAAGGCGAGCTGGAATGGACAAGTCTGCGAGCAAGAAGACAGCTTGTGCGGGTACTGCAATATGCTCTTAAAATGGGGATGATCATTTCCCGTGAGGGTGATGAGGATTACTTTCTAAAGGATGAAACCAGTGATATATTATATGAAAACACCGGGGTATCACGCTATTTCATACGCAACATACCCAAAGATATTATGGATTTTCATGAACCGGAGGACTTTTTACAGAGTGAGTGGTTTGATATGGAAGAGGATCGCGGTATTGTCCGCCGGCAGCGTATTTATCGTAGACTCATGCTTTCCTGCGGTGTCTATCATACAGCAGGAGAGGATAAGGATGATGATTTCGGCTATATTCGTAATTACCGCAGAAATATAGAAAATGATTTTCAGAGTCTGTTTCCCTGTCAGCTGCATGTGCATTCCTCCAGCGCCTTTCTGGTTCTGGAAGAAGACTGCTCTATGGGGAAAGTCTTTCCAAAGACGCATGCCTATTATGATTTGCTGTTGATTGTCCATGACGATCTGCGCAAACGGGTAAAGACTTTCCGTCTTTCTCTGGATCAGCATGAGGGTATCACACTGCGGCTGGAAGAATATCTTGCCATCGTTCAGCGTCTGATCAAGAAAAACAATGCGTTACTGCCAAAGAAATATCAGATTGAAAATCGCAGAGTGGAAGACAGTGCAGTGGATGTATGCAATCTTGCACAGACCTTGGGCTTTGCACAGGTACAGCAGGAGAATATTTATATCTATCCGATTGCCGGAAAAATAACAGGAACATATGCGGAGGTAACAGAATGAGTGAACTAATTAGCAAATGGCACATGCACCGGCTGGGGCTGGTTGATTTCTGGTATTATGTAAACGAGGAATTTCCCTTTAAAGATGGTCACATGCTGCTCAGAGGAAGCAACGGTTCCGGTAAATCTGTCACAATGCAAAGCTTTATACCACTGCTGCTGGATGGAAATAAAAGCAGTGAGCGTCTGGATCCTTTTGGTACACGCTCCCGTAAAATAGAAAACTATCTATTGGAGGAGGGCGGTGAACGAACAGATCGCATCGGCTATCTGTATCTGGAATTTAAACGCTCGGACAGTGAGGTTTACAAAACCATAGGGATGGGTCTGCACGCGAAACAGGGGCGACCGCTTGTATCCTGGTATTTTGTAATTGAGGATAATCTGAGAATCAACAGGGATGTGCAGCTGCTGGATCATAACCTGGCAATTACAAAGCCGGTGTTGAAAAACCGTATCGGCGACACGCAGGTCATGGATTCGCAAAAAGAATATATGGACAGAGTGAATCAGGCACTGTTTGGCTTTGAAACCAGCGAGGAATATAAGGAAGCTATTACATTGCTGCTGCAGCTGCGCTCACCTAAGCTGAGCAATTCCTTGAAACCAACCATGATCAATGAAATCCTGAGTGAATCCTTGCAGCCGTTGAGCGAGGATGATCTTCGTCCAATGAGTGAAGCAATATCCAATATGGATAATATCAAGGATCAGCTGGATGCCTTAAAGCAAAGCTATGCTTCTGCAAAGGCGGTTTATCAGGTGTTTGAGCAGTACAGTCATGCCGTATTGTTTGAAAAATATCATATCTACCAGACTGTCAGGCAGACGGCCGTAAAACTACACGAAGCTTATCAAAAACATGAGGAGGAATTGCAGCAGCATCAACAGGAAACAAAACAGAAGCAGGAAAACCGTACGCAGCTTGCACAGGAACAGGGACTGTTAACAGAAGAAAAACTTTCTCTGGCAACAGACGATCTGCAGCGGCTGGTGGAGGATTGCACAAGACTGACTGCTGAGAAAGAAGATAATTTACAGAAGCTTCAGCATAAGGAAAACCAGGAAGAGGAAAAAAGTAATCGTCTTCAGGAACTTAGAGTACAGCATAAGACACAGAATGATCGATGTGAGCAAGCCTTATCTGAAATGAAGGATGCCTTTGCCCAGCTGGATGAACTGCAGGAGGAGCTGCTGCTGGAGGATCATCTCCTGTTAAAAGAGGAGCTCTTTGAGCACCCGGACACTCCATATGATTTTACATATATCGGAAAGTGACTGGATGCAAAGCTTCGCTTACTTGAGGAAGGACTGCAGCTGTTTAATTCGTATGATGTTGCAACGTCACACCACAAGCAGCTGGTGGAAGAATTAGAGCAGCAGAAGCAGACGAATGAGCAGCAGGAACAGCTGGTGGCACAGCTTGATGAGCAATATGATCGCATCGTGGAGGAGTATAAAGAAAGAATCAGTCAGTGGTCTGCAAACAATCGGCATCTAAAGCTGACGGATGAGGAATTCCATGAAATGATGCATCTTCTTATGCAGTATGAGGAACAGCCGGACTTTTATAAGCTGACGGATATCGTTCAGCAAAGCTATCAGACGCTATATAAGGAAATCATTCACCTGCAAATTGAGCAAAAGGATATAGCGGAAACCTGTAGGATGAATTTGGAACAGAAGAGCGCAGAGCTGCACATGTGGCAGACACAAAAGGATCCATCTCCTGCAATTGCTGGGGAACAGGAGCAGGCACGCCAGCTTCTGAAACAGCATCAGATTGAAAGCCGCAGCTTTTACACCCTTCTGGAATTTGATGAGCAGATGGATGAGGAACTGCGCGCATTGTGTGAAGAGGCATTGCTGCGTCTGGGAGTACTGGATGCACAGGTGGTACATGCGAGCTCCCGACCATGGATTGAAACCCTATCATCTGGAAGCGGGGATATGTATTTCTTTACACAGCGCAACGTAAGGGATTTACAACCGTATTATCTGAAGGGGGCAACTCCTGAGCAGCTTGCGGATGAAATCAATACCGTTCTGACATCCCTTCATATCACGTATGACGGTAAACTGCAGCTGCACGATGCCATGTTTCAAACCGGAATCGTACAGGGAAAGCTTTATCAATCTGTACCGGCAAGATACATCGGAGAAAATGCAAGACAGAAATACAGAGAACAAATGATTCTGCAGTTACAGAAAGCATGTGACATGCTGAAAAAGGAATATGATCAGGAAATGCAGAAACTCACGGATCTGGACAAACGATTGGAGCAGCTGGAACAGGAAGCATCCGCTTTTGTAAAAGAAGATGATCTGCATCTTGCCCTACAGCAGTTAAATGAGGGGCGAAGAATATTGCAGCACGATATTGCCTGCTATCATCAGATGGAGGAGCGTCTGCGTAGACATTTGGAAGCGATGCAGGTAATTGAAAAGCAGCTGCGGGAAACTGCAGGTAAATTATCGATTACGCTGCGCCGCAATGTATTTGAACAACAGAAGGATGGTTATAACAGCTACAGAAAACTGTTACAGCTGGTACAAACAAAACAGCCGATATTCATACAATCTCTCGACTTTGTGAAAAGCTGTGAAACGCAAATAGAAGATGCCTTTCGGGATGTTTCGGAATTCAAAGCAGAAATCGATACGTTAAGAGAACTGATAAAAAAACAAAACCTTCTTCTGCAGCAAAAGGAAAAACAGCTGAAGGATTTGGGGTATGAGGATAAACAGAAACGGTTACAGCAGATCGAAGAACGATTGCATAAGCTGCCGGATCTTATGCAGGAACTGGATACACGTTTGGGACAGCTGCAAAGTCTTGTAGCCGCAACGTCACAGGATCTGGAACGCACAAAGCAGGATATCGAACATCAGGATGCTCTGGTTTCAACGTATTTTGATGTTGTGAAAAACGAAGCTGCACTCGGATATACGAATATTCCTTTATGTGAAGATGGACAGCTGATCAAGGAAATACGGAATCTGGAAAAACAGACAGAAGTCCTAAAGAAACCGGAAGCATTGAAAATGGATCTTCAGACAGCTTATTACAATCATCGAAGCAATCTGCAGGAATACAATCTGACCTTCACAACGGATGATACATGGGAAGAACTCACAGATATCAGTGCCAGACTGGATATCAATGCGCGATATCAGGGAACCTCTCTTTCCTTTCCAGAACTGCTTGACTGTCTGCAACGTGATGTTGATTTACAGAACAATCTGCTTGTAGACTCGGACCGTCACCTGTTTGAGGATATCCTGGTGAATATTATCAGTAAAAAGGTACGTATCCGTATACAAAACAGCCGTGCGTGGGTGGATACCATGAACCGCTATATGAACGCAATGAATACCAGCAGCGGACTGCATCTGAATCTGCAGTGGAAGAGCAAAAAAGCGGAAAGTGAAGAAGAAATGGATACCAGACAGCTGGTGGAAATCCTGCAAAAGGATGTCAAAGTCGTAAAGGAAAGTGATTTAAAACGTCTGTCTTCCCACTTCCGGTCAAAAATTGCTGCCGCAAGAAATCTGCAAAATATTGAAAACAACACCTTAAGCTTTCATCAGCTGATGCGTCAGGTTATGGATTATCGAAAATGGTTTGAATTCAAAATCATGGCACAAAAAAACCGGAGAAGCTAAAAAAGAGCTTACGAACAATACCTTCTATGCTTTTAGCGGAGGTGAGAAAGCAATGGCGATGTACGTGCCTCTGTTCTCAGCCGTAGCCGCAAAATTTGAAAGTGCCAGAGAGGATGCGCCGTTGCTGATTGCCCTGGATGAGGCATTTGCAGGAGTGGATGAAAAGAACATATACAATATGTTCGATTTGATCAGCAAATTTAAATTTGACTATATTATGAATTCACAGGTTCTATGGGGAGACTACGCTTCCGTAAAAGGTCTTGCCATTTATGAACTGTTTCGTCCGGAAAACGCTCGTTTTGTAACTGTGATTCCATATGAATGGGATGGGCATATAAAACGCATGAAGGGAGATTTATCATGATAGAGGATGCATTTGCACAATATCTTTTACAGGATACCGGCTTTCGACGTGTGACTGATCTATGGATTCGTCAATATCAGAAGCTACAGCATTTTGGAGGAACAATATGTATCAAGGATCCTGAGGATGATGAGCGTGAGGCAATTGGGGGCTTACTCGGTAAGGATTACTGGGGAGTCCGTGACATTTCCATACCTTATTCTGTCTGGGAAAAGGCAATCGAGGACAGCCGGTTTGCCGGAAGTGATTTTCTTCGTGTACTCGAAATTTATAAGGGAGAAAGCATACTGACGAACAAAGAACAGAAAGAAATAAAGGCTCAAAAGGAACAGCAGGATATGCGATCTCTATCCAAACGCTATGCATGCACAAAAGCTGGAGAGTGGCTAAACTGGATGCAGGAAACAAATCATAAAAGCTATGGAAATATCCGTCAGCTGCTAAACAATAATAAGTGGCAGACAGTATGTTTTATATTGGACGCAATTAATCAGCTGCCTGTTTGGAAGCAGGAAATAGAAACTATGGCAGTATTCGCCTCCTCAGTGACCCAGGATCCACATTTCTTTGATAAAGGCATTGAGAATACGCTGCTGTTTCAGGGAATCTGTTACTTCCTTAATGTCGAGGAACAGGATATCAGTCTGGCAGAGAAGAACAAGCTGTATTATGAAGCCGGTTTATTAAAAGATGATTTATCAAACAGCTGTATGATTGCGCATCTGAATGCAGAAGGCAGAGATGGAAAAGTACATGAGGCATGGAAAGGATTCTTTGACCGCTATGAGGCATGGACAGTGTCTTTGTACAATCTGCAGCAAATCCATAACATATCTGACGCTATTAAAGCAGTTTATATTGTGGAGAATCCATCGGTATTCCGTTCTTTGTTTTTGGAGGGGAAAAGGCTGGGCAAGGAACAGATCGGCTTTGTATGCACAAATGGTCAGCTAAATCTGTGCGGCTATGTATTGCTGGATCTCATACAGAAAAGTAACATTCTCATGTATTATGCAGGGGACTTTGATCCTGAGGGAATTCTGATTGCGGATAAGCTAAAGCAGCGTTATAAAGATGATTTGCATTTATGGAAAAGTACAGTGGAGGAATATCATAGGATTATGTCAACCTCATCCATCAGTGAAAAGCGTCTCTTGTCATTGCAAAACTGCAGGAGTGAAGAATTACAGGCACTTTGCAGAGAACTTGAAAAGCACGCATACAGTGGTTATCAGGAGGCATTGCTATCCTTATATATTGAGGAAATAAAAAATTCTTAAAATAAATGTTCTATCTTGTTTTAAAGTATATTCAAAAAGGAGAATTCAAATAAAAAATGATTTCATTGTGTTGAGTTCTCCTTTTATGAATTACTACCATCGTGTATAAACGAAAGCAGTGAGCCTTTTTCTTATACCCCTCTATGTTTGATAATGAATAGAATGTGAAAATTGAGAATATCGTTTGAGAAATATATGGATTGCTGTATCTTTTATTTATTCAGGTTAAATAAGATATGTGTTGGAAAACATATGAACGTTGACTGTTTATTTATATGCCTTCCTTATATATGGAGGCAGCGAGCTTTTAGAGGTAATACATTGGTAAATAAAAATATTAAAAAAATGAAATTTATTGTTGACATAGTGTTTGATTCGTTGTATTATATACGAGCGCTGATGAGTACAGCGGCAAACGAAATAGAAATTTCGGTCTTTGAAAACTGAACAGGAAACGTCAATTATTTGAGAAAACAATATTCTCGGTATAACGATAACAAAAATGAAATTCAAACGCAAGTCATGCGTTAGAGCTAAATCAAATGGAGAGTTTGATCCTGGCTCAGGATGAACGCTGGCGGCATGCCTAATACATGCAAGTCGAACGAAGACTCTAGGAAGCTTGCTTCCAAAGAGACTTAGTGGCGAACGGGTGAGTAACACGTAGGTAACCTGCCCATGTGTCCGGGATAACTGCTGGAAACGGTAGCTAAAACCGGATAGGTATACAGAGCGCATGCTCAGTATATTAAAGCGCCCATCAAGGCGTGAACATGGATGGACCTGCGGCGCATTAGCTAGTTGGTGAGGTAACGGCCCACCAAGGCGATGATGCGTAGCCGGCCTGAGAGGGTAAACGGCCACATTGGGACTGAGACACGGCCCAAACTCCTACGGGAGGCAGCAGTAGGGAATTTTCGTCAATGGGGGAAACCCTGAACGAGCAATGCCGCGTGAGTGAAGAAGGTCTTCGGATCGTAAAGCTCTGTTGTAAGTGAAGAACGGCTCATAGAGGAAATGCTATGGGAGTGACGGTAGCTTACCAGAAAGCCACGGCTAACTACGTGCCAGCAGCCGCGGTAATACGTAGGTGGCAAGCGTTATCCGGAATCATTGGGCGTAAAGGGTGCGTAGGTGGCGTACTAAGTCTGTAGTAAAAGGCAATGGCTCAACCATTGTAAGCTATGGAAACTGGTATGCTGGAGTGCAGAAGAGGGCGATGGAATTCCATGTGTAGCGGTAAAATGCGTAGATATATGGAGGAACACCAGTGGCGAAGGCGGTCGCCTGGTCTGTAACTGACACTGAGGCACGAAAGCGTGGGGAGCAAATAGGATTAGATACCCTAGTAGTCCACGCCGTAAACGATGAGAACTAAGTGTTGGAGAAATTCAGTGCTGCAGTTAACGCAATAAGTTCTCCGCCTGGGGAGTATGCACGCAAGTGTGAAACTCAAAGGAATTGACGGGGGGCCCGCACAAGCGGTGGAGTATGTGGTTTAATTCGAAGCAACGCGAAGAACCTTACCAGGCCTTGACATGGAAACAAATACCCTAGAGATAGGGGGATAATTATGGATCACACAGGTGGTGCATGGTTGTCGTCAGCTCGTGTCGTGAGATGTTGGGTTAAGTCCCGCAACGAGCGCAACCCTTGTCGCATGTTACCAGCATCAAGTTGGGGACTCATGCGAGACTGCCGGTGACAAACCGGAGGAAGGTGGGGATGACGTCAAATCATCATGCCCCTTATGGCCTGGGCTACACACGTACTACAATGGCGACCACAAAGAGCAGCGACTTGGTGACAAGAAGCGAATCTCATAAAGGTCGTCTCAGTTCGGATTGAAGTTCTGCAACTCGACTTCATGAAGTCGGAATCGCTAGTAATCGCAGATCAGCATGCTGCGGTGAATACGTTCTCGGGCCTTGTACACACCGCCCGTCAAACCATGGGAGTCAGTAATACCCGAAGCCGGTGGCATAACCGTAAGGAGTGAGCCGTCGAAGGTAGGACCGATGACTGGGGTTAAGTCGTAACAAGGTATCCCTACGGGAACGTGGGGATGGATCACCTCCTTTCTAAGGAGAAAGTACAAAAGAAGAGTTATCGAACATTTCCTGTTCAGTTTTGGAAGACTGATCTTCCAAACGAAAAAGAAGTCGATCTTTGAAAACTGAATAACAGAAGACATATGAAGGTCTATAACGAAAGTTGTAAACGAACATAGATATTCACGAGTAGAAAGTTAAACAAAACAGAAAACTCAAGCAAAAACCTAAGCAAAGAAAAGAACGCTTTAGAACTTAATCGTGATTAAGTGAATAAGGGCGTACGGTGGATGCCTAGGCACTTGGAACTGAAGAAGGACGCAACAAACGGCGAAACGCGACGGGGAGTGGTACGTACACAAAGATCCGTCGATATCCGAATGGGGAAACCCGGCAGCAGTAATGAGCTGTCACCCATGAGTGAATACATAGCTCATGAGGGAGGTACCCGGAGAACTGAAACATCTAAGTATCCGGAGGAAAAGAAAATAAGAATGATTCCGTAAGTAGCGGCGAGCGAACGCGGAGGAGCCCAAACCAGATCTTGATCTGGGGTTGTAGGACCACGAGATGGCAAGAGCAAGGCTAAGAGAACGGCATTGAAAGGCCGACCGGAGAGGGTGCAAGTCCCGTAACTGAAAGTCTAGCGAAGCCTAGTGGTATCCTGAGTACGGCGAGACACGAGAAATCTTGTCGGAAGCAGGCGGGACCATCCGTCAAGGCTAAATATACCCAAGTGACCGATAGTGAACCAGTACCGTGAGGGAAAGGTGAAAAGAACCGCGGGAGCGGAGTGAAATAGAACCTGAAACCGTATGCTTACAAGAAGTCAGAGCCCGTTAAAGGGTGATGGCGTGCCTTTTGTAGAATGAACCGGCGAGTTACGTTATCGTGCGAGGTTAAGTAGAAGATACGGAGCCGAAGCGAAAGCGAGTCTTAATAGGGCGACAGTACGATGATGTAGACCCGAAACCGTGTGATCTAGCCATGACCAGGTTGAAGTTCAGGTGAAACTGAATGGAGGACCGAACCGACCCCCGTTGAAAAGTTGGCGGATGAGTTGTGGCTAGGGGAGAAATTCCAATCGAACACGGATATAGCTGGTTCTCCCCGAAATAGCTTTAGGGCTAGCGTCGAGGTAGAGTCGCATGGAGGTAGAGCACTGAATGTACGATGGCCCCATCCTGGGGTACTGAGTATAATCAAACTCCGAATGCCATGCAGACGTACTCGGCAGTCAGACTGTGGGTGATAAGGTCCATGGTCAAAAGGGAAACAGCCCAGACCGCCAGTTAAGGTCCCAAAATGTATGCTAAGTGGAAAAGGATGTGGGGATGCACAGACAACTAGGAGGTTGGCTCAGAAGCAGCCATCCTTCAAAGAGTGCGTAACAGCTCACTAGTCGAGTGACCCTGCGCCGAAAATGTACCGGGGCTAAGCATACTACCGAAGCTGCGGATTTGCAGTAATGCAAGTGGTAGGGGAGCGTTGCATGCACGTAGAAGCTGTACCGTAAGGAGCAGTGGAGAGCATGGAAGAGAGAATGCCGGTGTGAGTAGCGAGATGTAGGTGAGAATCCTACACACCGATAGCCCAAGGATTCCAGGGGAAGGTTCGTCCGCCCTGGGTAAGTCGGGACCTAACGCGAGGCCGAAAGGCGTAGTGGATGGAAAACAGGCAGATATTCCTGTACCCGCGATGGAAATGAAGGAATGACGGAGAAGGCTAGTGTGAGCCACTTAGTGGATTGTGGTCGAAGCATATAGCAGGCTGACAGTGAAATGCGTCAGCGGGATGTAAGATGTGATAGGTAAGGGAACGCCCTCGGGCAAGTACTGAAGCACATGATGCCAGCTTCCAAGAAAAGTTTCTAGTATTAATTCCATAGCGGCCCGTACCAAAACCGACACAGGTGGGCAAGGAGAGAATCCTGAGGTGAGCGAGAGAACTGTTGCCAAGGAACTCGGCAAAATGACTCCGTAAGTTAGCGATAAGGAGTGCTCTTGTAAAAGAGAGCCGCAGTGAAGAGGCCCAAGCGACTGTTTAACTAAAACACAGCTCTCTGCAAAGTCGCAAGACGAAGTATAGGGGGGTGACGCCTGCCCGGTGCTGGAAGGTTAAGAGGATTTGTCATCCGCAAGGAGAAGCAATGAATTGAAGCCCCAGTGAACGGCGGCCGTAACTATAACGGTCCTAAGGTAGCGAAATTCCTTGTCAGGTAAGTTCTGACCCGCACGAAAGGCGTAACGATTTGGGCGCTGTCTCGGCAGCAGACTCGGTGAAATCTTAGTACCTGTGAAAATGCAGGTTACCCGCAACTAGACGGAAAGACCCCATGGAGCTTTACTGTAGCCTGATATTGAATTTTGATCAAAGATGTACAGGATAGGTGGGAGGCTGTGAGACGTGTACGCCAGTATACGAGGAGCCGCTGTTGGGATACCACTCTTGTTTGATTGAAGTTCTAACCTGCATCCATGAACTGGGTGAGGGACCGTGTCAGGTGGGCAGTTTGACTGGGGCGGTCGCCTCCTAAAGAGTAACGGAGGCGCCCAAAGGTACGCTCAGATTGGATGGAAATCAATCGACGAGTGCAAATGCAGAAGCGTGCTTGACTGTGAGACAAACAAGTCGAACAGGGACGAAAGTCGGGATTAGTGATCCGGCGGTGCCGAATGGAAGGGCCGTCGCTCAACGGATAAAAGCTACCCTGGGGATAACAGGCTGATCTCGCCCAAGAGTTCACATCGACGGCGAGGTTTGGCACCTCGATGTCGGCTCATCGCATCCTGGAGCTGAATTCGGTTCCAAGGGTTGGGCTGTCCGCCCATTAAAGCGGTACGCGAGCTGGGTTCAGAACGTCGTGAGACAGTTCGGTCCCTATCTGTTGTGGGCGTTGGAGATCTGAGGAGAGCTGTCCTTAGTACGAGAGGACCGGGATGGACCTACCGCTGGTGCACCAGTTGTTCCGCCAGGAGCATAGCTGGGTAGCTAAGTAGGGAAGGGATAAGCGCTGAAAGCATCTAAGCGCGAAGCCTACTCCAAGATGAGATCTCCCATTCGTAAAACGAAGTAAGACCCCTTGAAGACGACGAGGTGGATAGGTCAGAGATGGAAGTGTAGCGATACATGGAGTTGACTGATACTAATAGGTCGAGGACTTAATCACACGTACCAGATGGTACAAAAAGAAACTGTCAACTGTTATTCAGTTTTGAGGGGTAGACCTCAAAGTGATCTGGTGGCGATAGCGATGTGGATACACCTGTTCTCATCCCGAACACAGAAGTTAAGCATATCAGCGGCGACAATATCTGGACTGGCTCCAGTGAAGATAGCACGCTGCCAGGTAATCTGACTCATCTTACGATGGGTCTTTTTTTGTTTGGAATTTCTTTGTTGCTATAAGCGTCAGGTATCAGGAATGCATAGCATACCAGTAATGATAATTCATGATGTAAAATCAGATGACTGATAAGAAAAAAACACACGCTACCTGAAGCAAAAAGGAAGTGCAAAATTATGCATGATAAAAGGTGATGAAAAAGAATAAAACTGGGAGGTTGTCATAAAACGGTTTAGTATTGCCAGCCAAGGATATCTGTAAATGAATTCTGCAGTAAGCATAACGTAACAGTGACAGAGCTCCAGTCTCATTATAAACAGGATAAGCCTGCAGGAGTTGGAGAAATCGTAGAAGTCAAACCATACAGGAAGATGAAAGGAAGCATTCTTCTTCTTGATACCAACGGTGTTCGTAACAAGGGCACTCCGGTTCCGGATAAGCAGTTCCTTAAGGAAATCAACGCAATGCTGCTCTAATATTGGTAAGCGGTTTGAACTCAGCGCAGATAAAAGAAATGGAAGCAGTTATCTTAATCGGATTCCTTCCTATAATGGTTGATGGATACCGCTGTGAAGCGAAGAGGAAATAAAGCCTGAACTCACAGAATTTACTTCTTCTTTCTTAGTCTTTTACAAGGACGATCCAATGCGTGTAGGAAGTGCTTCATCATATGGTATCTGTCTTTATCATGTTATACGATTTCTGTAAATCGCATATACACAACTGACAAAATATTGTAGTTCGCATATTTAATAATTTATAAATTCAGTATACAGTAGTCGTTCTTCTCATCTTATTTTTTAATTATTTTCAGTAGAAGCTTTAATGGTTTATGCTTTTGATTCTTCAATTAACTTGGTACTCACTTAAATGTTACCGAAGGGATAACAGCTCTAATGGCTCCAATACAAAGGCAATGACAAGCATGACTCTTGTATATGTGAAATATAATGAGATACCATGTATATCTATACCGCATATATACTCAGAATGGACTGTTTCTGTGCTAAATCGAAAGCCCTGCTGATTGCAAGCTGCGTGCTGTGAAATGTGGCAGAGTGTATGAAGAAGCGTTCTGGATATTACAGTTTGCAGATTTTCTGCTGTTTAATGGAGATTGAGGTTGTAAATAAAAAGCTCTGTTTTTTATGCAGAGCTTTCATTTTAGGATTTCAATATGTTTTTATACCCGGCATACGTTACCAGGAAATATGAGCCATAAATGACCAGGATGATAGCAGCTGTGAAGAAGGATGACATCATAATATCTCCCCGGCCGAACATTGTCACCAGTGTGTTTACCATCTTGATTCCTACAACACTATGCACAACGGCAAGTGCCAGCGGCATCATAAAGTAAATGGCGATCTGTAATAATATAGAGCGATTGATCATACGCTGCTCCGTTCCGATTTTATTCAAAATCAGATAGCGCTTTTTATTATCATTGGCCTGAGACAGCTGCTGCAATGCAAGAATTACTGCACTGGCAATCATAAAGACGGTTCCCAGATAAATTCCAATGTACGTAAAGGTTACAGCCATTCCCTTATTCATATCATAAACATCCTGCTTGGTGGCACGCATAAAGGAAGGGAATACATCTTCATTAGGTGACTCTTCATATAGCTTGTCACGCTGCTGATCAAAATATTTATCAAACTTTTCACAGCTTGTTTTACTTGAAAGATCAATATTCCAGTAGATCTCATTGATTTCCGCATTGCTAGGTATGGCGGCATCTGGTACAACCATGGCAAGCATATAACCATTCATGCTGCTGTTTGTTCCTAGAGAAATCGTCTCATAGGAATCGTTGGCAACACGAACTTTATTATGAAATACAGTAACCTCAGGCTTGGCATCCAGAATATCATTTACCGCGGGAGAAAGTGTTTCAACAGAAGTATAGAGATATATTTCATTATTCTTGAGCTTGACTGGTTCGTATCCAAGTCGTTTTCTAACTGTGTTATATGAGGACAACGGTATAGCAATAACAGACTCCTTTCCATTATCCTCTATCAACTGGCGGCCTGTCTTATCTGATATATGAGCCATCAGGTTTTTATCACTAACCTTTAACTCAGAAGTGTAGGTAGTCAGGATGCTTTGTGATTTTATATAGGAAGGATCAATCTGTAAGCGCGGTATTACATCCGGTAGAAGAAGGTCTCCATCGTTCTTTTTTGTACCATTTGGATAATACCCATATTCCGCGATGATTGTATAATCATATGGAGTATTATTTTTAATGGATTTATTCATAGTGTTATTCAAGCTTAACCCGGTGGATAAGGCACCGATACTTAAAAGCAGCATAATACACACAATGCTCATAGAGATGAAGTTCGTATTGATGTTGGAATTGATCTGACGCAGTATAAAGCAATTCAGATTTTTGAAGTAAATTCCCTTGCTTGATTTTACGACTGTAAGCAGGAAGCCGGCAAGCGAAAGGAAGAAAAGTACAGTACCGATACTTCCAACCAGTATGATGGTGCCAAGGGAATTGAACGCCATGATGCCGTTATCAAGAGCCTGATAGTAAGCCCAGCTCAGACATCCGATGGAGATTGCAAATAGAAGCAGAGACATCCAGACCTTCTTTATTTTTAAATCATCATTTCTTCGATCGGCATTCAGCAGGTCAATCAGCTTATAGCGGTTCAATACCATGGTATTGAATATCATCGTGATAAAGAAGATCATAGAGAAGGAGAATACGGTCATGATCGTTGCCGAAGGGGAGAACACGAAGTGATAATCAAGAGGCACAGCAAACAAATTTGCCGTTACGGCAGTCAGAACCTGTGAGACGATCAGTCCCAAGATCATTCCGGATATAAGAGAGATGATGCCGATGGTCAATGTTTCGTATACCAGTACTCTGGAAATTTTCCCTCTCGGCATACCCAGCATCGTATATAGACCGAGCTCTTTTTTTCGTCTTCGAATCAGAAAGTTATTTGCATACAAAATTAAAAATGCGAGAACAACTGCCACAAAGATTGAAACCAATCGCATGAGCAGTGTCAGCTGCTCCACAATCATAAGCTGTGAATCATTCAGCTTCATAACCGCTTGTTGGGATTGAAAGGAATTGAATGTATAGAATAGACATACGGAGAAGGTCAGGGTCAGGAAGTAGACAAGGAAGTCCTTAAAACTCTTCTTGACATTGCGCAGGGCCAGTTTAAAGTACATTGCTCGTGTCACCTCCCAGCAGGGTCACAACCTCCATGATCTGGTTGAAGAAATCCTTACGGGAGCTTTCACCACGTACAATCTCATTGAATATTTTTCCATCCTTTATAAACAGAATACGGTGCGCATAGGACGCGGTGAAGGCATCGTGTGTTACCATCATAATCGTTGCATTGTATTCGATATTCAAGCGCTCCATGGAATCCAGCAGCATGCGGCTTGACTTGGAATCCAGTGCGCCGGTTGGCTCATCCGCCAGAATCAGACTCGGATTTGTAATCAATGCTCTCGCTGACGCCACACGCTGTTTCTGACCGCCGGACATCTGATACGGATACTTCTGCAGTACATCCGTTATGTCCAGTTTTTTTGCGACACTTTCAATATGTTTTCCAATCTGTGACGGCTTTACCTTCTGAATCGTAAGAGCTAGTGTAATATTTTCATAGGCAGTCAAAGTATCCAGCAGGTTGAAATCCTGGAATATGAAGCCCAGCTCTTTCCGGCGGAAGCTGCTCAAATCATTTTTCTTCAGCTTTGTAATATCCTTGCCATTGATATAAATGTGACCGCTGGTGACATTGTCAATGGTGGAAATGCAATTCAGCAGGGTTGTCTTACCGGAACCGCTGGGTCCCATAACACCGATGAATTCACCTTCATCTACAGAAAAGCTGATATTGTCAACAGCCTTTGTGATATTGCTTCGGTTTCCGTAATACTTTTCAATATTTTCTACAGTTAATATGGTTTTCATAAAATTCCTCCTCTGTTTGTTTTATCTTTCATACGTTCACTGATATTGGACAGCTTCAGCAGCAGAACGCTTACCAGAAACAGAATCAGCATACAGCTGTATATTCCTTCACTGAGAAAGGTGGGAAAGAGTAGATTGATGACAAGCAGAATCCCCATCATCACAATTCCGATTTCAAATGCATAGGCCCATATCCGTTTCATGGGATCACCTCCTGTATACCTGTATTGTACAGGAGCTGTGGTATATGCGCCATGGATAACGATTACATTATGCTTACAAACTTGTAAGCTTCTTCGTAAGAAAAGCAGGGAGGATTCCCTGCTCAACAGCATCAACAACAATAAGAGCAATGCATACAGTCTTTTTATTTCAGAAGCATAAGCTTGGAAATCGGGAAATCAAGGATAATTGTCGTTCCCTGTCCCTGTACACTTTCCGCACGAATTCCCAGATACAGCTTATTACAAAGTGTTTTGCATAAATACAGGCCCATGCCAGTCGCTTTTTCATTCAATCTGCCATTGGTTCCCGTGAAGCCCTTTTCAAAGATTCTGCCCAGCTCGCTGGAGGATATACCGCTTCCGTTGTCCTGAATATGAAGAGAAATCATATTATCAGTGGATGTGGTCCATATATGAATGGTTCCAACTTCCTTCGGCGTATATTTCAGGGCATTGGAAATAATCTGGTCGAGGATGAATTCCAGCCATTTGCTGTCACTGTAAACGGACAACTCCAGATCATCCAGCTGAATTTTTATTTTCTGATAAATAAAGCTCTTGGAATGCTTGCGAATGACCTTTGATACGCATTCCTGCAGGGAAAGCTCCTTGATAATATAATCCTTTTCAGGATTCGTACTGCGCGCATAAAAGAGTGCCTGTTCCACAAAGCCCTCAACCTTTTCAATTTCCTCCTGCAGACTCAGTGTCACTTCACTGGGATTGTTGGAGATAATCAGCTTGCTGGCAGCGAGCGGTGTTTTGATTTCATGAACCCACATTTCAATATAATCCTTGTACTCATTCTGTGATATCCGATAGCGGTTCACATTATCTGCCATGGATTTATCCACAATGCGCAGGGTTTCATATAGAATTTTGCCGTCCATAAACAGCGGCTCATCAATGATTTCTGTCAACAGGTATTTCTGATCCAGGCCGTCCAATGTCTGTTCCAGGCGGTGATAATAGGTGGAACGCCGCAGATATTCAATGATCAGACAGGCAAGCACCATCCCCCATTGCAGCAGAGAGATGATGAGAATGACCTGTCCGTTAACCTGAATGGCATATAGAAACAGAATCGTGATAATACTTGTCAGAAAGGAAATCATAATCAGATACAGCTTTTCCCGAATAAATTCATTAGTCCTCATATATGATGTATCCCATACCGCGCTTTGTCTGAATCAGATCATCCAGCCGCAGATACTCCAGCTTTTTACGCAGCCGGTTGATATTGACGGTCAGGGTATTGTCATCGACAAACAGATCACAGTCCCACATATGCTGCATCAGCTCGTTGCGGGAAACGATCTTGTTTTTATTTTGAAACAGACAATGCATGATCCGTAATTCGTTCTTGGTCAGATCAATGCTGTTTCCCTTCCAGGTTAATGTACTTTTCGATATATCCAGTGCAATATCATGAATGGTCAGTATATTGCTGCTGGCATGCTCATAGGTGCGTTGCAGCACCCGGGCGATGCGGGCAAGCAGAATCTGCAGATTGTAGGGCTTGGTCACAAAGTCATCAGCTCCCAGGTTCATACTGATCAGCTCATCCATATCGGAATCTCTGCTTGTCACAATAATAATAGGCATATCACTGCTTTTGCGCACCTCCCGACAGATAAAATGACCATCCACAACTGGAAGATTCAAATCCAGTAAAAGCAGATCCGGCTGCTCCTTATGAATGATATCCAGGGTATGCTCAAAATCATCCGGCCCCAAAGCTTCATAGCCGTTTTTACCAAGAAAATCACAAAGCTCGTTTCTAATTTTTTCGTTATCTTCAATAATCATAATACGATACATGATTGTTCACCTCTTCTGTATTCTTCTTATAGCTTACCATAAGCGAAAGAAAAAAGAAATCCGCTTGCTGCGAATTTCTTGTCAGGATACATGCTCCAGAACCTGCAGATTCACTTCCAGAATTTCATAGGACTGGGTTGAGAGATGATTGAGCAGCAGCTCCACTCTGGCCATTTCCTTGGTGCGGAACAGTGCCGGCAGCATATCATCCATCTGAATGCGCAGGGAGCTTCCTGCACCTGCCTGTGCATTGATACCGTGAAACCATCGGTTTGTTTTTTTACTGCGAATAGCGTACATGACGATGACCTCCTGTAGCTAGAGGATTGCCATTTTCTGTATGTTTATACACGATGAGAGAAGGAATTGATTATTTTTCGAATAGCATCAATAGCAGAGGAACTGCATTCCTGTCCGGTGATATATTCACAAAGATACCGCCATTGCTGTATGGTAAATGCATCATCGTCAATTTCGTTAAGAAAAGCAAGACATTCTTTCAGATAGATTGGATTTCGTATATCGGATATATAATTCAAATTACAATGTAGCTGTATATATTCCAGCATTTCATCTGTTTTCAATCCAATTCCTCCTTCTGTGTTAAAATCTATACTATATGAGATGGATGCTTTTGCCCTGAAAACATCCATTTTTTTTATTTTATCAGGTAAAAATTAACCAAATGTGCAAGAAATGTATATATACATAAAAGTATGATATTATATACAAACCTACTCCACTAGTATGACATAATTTCCAAATTTTTACAATGATTTTTTAGAACCGTATCTTCGAATGCAGGACTTTACCTATGATCTTAAGTTGTCCTTCTTCGATTTCCTCCTGTGTGAAAACCCTTGGTTCTACTACCGGATTTGTTGCCATTAAAATAACAGTATGCTCCTTTTTTAATATTTTCTTGATAGTTACTTCGCTGTGATTCAACAAAACAACTGCTATGTCTCCGTTTTCCACATCACTGCAGCTTTTTACATACACCAGGTCACCGTCATAAATACGGGAGCCAGTCATGGAATCTCCCTGTACACGAAGATAATAATCTCCCTGTGCGGCTTCTCTTGCGCTCACCTCTTCATATCCCAGCAGATTCTCATTCGCAAACAGATCATAGCCGGCCTTCACATAGCCAAGAATCGGTTTAACATGTCCCTGCAGACATGCCGGTACATCAATTCCAAACAGCTCGGAAAGTCTGTCTAACCGGGCTTGTGGAACATTGCTGGATTCTCCGGACTCCCAGCGCTTCACAGTTGATTTTGATACACCGACAAAATCCCCGACACTTTCCAGACTGAGGCTGTCCCGATGCCGATAGTAGGTTAATAGCTCACTTAATTTCATGAAGATGTCCTCCCGTATATAGTATAACATAAAAATCCAAAATTTATATGAAAACGGTATTTATTAGCTGCCAATTTCTGGTAACGTTCCATTATTTATTGAAAAACGGAACAAAATGCATATAATAGTTTTGTGAGGTGAGTCCTATGCAGAAGAAAGACCGTATTATTGTACACAGTGACATCAATCACTGCTATGCGCAGATTGAGGAAATGAAATATCCCGGGCTGCGGGATGTCCCGATGGCAGTCGGCGGAAACGAAGAAGAACGCCATGGAATTATCTTGGCAAAGAATGATAAGGCCAAGGCGTTTCACATTAGAACCGGGGAATCTCTGCGGGAAGCACTGGCAAAGTGTCCGCAGCTGCGTATTTTGAAGCCGGATTATGAGGAGTATATGTATTATACAGAAAGGGTTAAGGATATTTATCGCGAATATACGGATAAGGTGGAGTCCTTCGGATTGGATGAGGCCTGGATAGATTTGAGTGAATCAACCGCATTGTTTGGCAGCGGGATGAGCATTGCGAGAAAAATTCAGAACCGTGTTGAGCATGAGCTGGGAATGACGGTATCCATGGGCGTCAGCTATAATAAGATTTTTGCGAAGATCGGATCTGATATGGACAAACACAAAGGCCTGGTGGAGATTACAAGAGAAAATTATCGTGAGAGAATCTGGCCCCTGCCGGTACAGGATTTGTTTTACGTGGGAAGAGCGACGAAGCATAAGCTGGCACACTATTCCATTGAAACAATCGGACAGCTGGCACAGCTTCCTCAGGGATGGATGAAGGATCGCTTTGGAAAGGTGGGAGAGCTGATCTGGTGGTTTGCGAACGGAGAGGATGTATCCGAGGTTGCTCTATCCTCGCATCAGGAACCGGTGAAATCAGTGGGAAATGCTATTACTGCACCTAAGGATATCAAGAGCTTTGAGGATGCGAAAATCGTGTATTATGTACTTGCGGAATCCGTTGCCTCCCGTCTTCGGGAGCAGGGACTTCGGGGCAATGTGATTTCGGTTACGCTGCGAAGCACAGAGCTCACGTGGTTTAGCAGGCAGAGAAAGCTGGCACAGGCAACCAATATCGCTTCTGAAATCATGCCGGTGGTACTGTCTTTACTGGAAGAAAACTATGATTTTTCCATACCGCTTCGCACGATAGGGGTAACGCTTGGCGGAATTGAAAAGGATAGCGGGATGACACAGCTGAATCTGTTTGTCAGTGAGGAGGAGCGGCACCGGCAGCGGATGCTGGAGGAAACAATGGATGCCATACGGGATCGCTTCGGGTTTTCTAAAATACAGCGCTGCTCTCTGCTGAAGGACAGACATCTCACGGATTTCAATCCCAAAGAGGATCATGTCGTGCATCCGGTCGGTTTCTTTTGAGGTAGCCTATGCAGAAGCTGCATGAGCCAAGACAGCGCCTGTATAAGAAATATGTGGATGTGCTGACTGTTATGGGAAAGAATGAAGTATTGAAGCCGGTTGCAGTGCTTTGGGACAACGGAATAAAGTATGAAATTGACAGGGTGCTGCAAATTCGCAATAAAGCCTCCTCAGTAGGTGGCTGCGGTCTTTGCTATGAATGTGTGATTCAGGGACAGAAGCGGGATTTGTATTTTGAACGCACCCGCTGGTTTCTGGAGAGTACAAAGCCATAGACCGTATGGAGAAAAAGAAGTGTGTGCATACTAACAGCGGAGGGATAACCATGATTTCCAATATAGCAAAAATAACCGTGTATGTAAAAAACAGTGCAGAAGCAAAAAAGTTTTGGACAGAGAATATGGGCTTTGTCATCCGTGAGGAACAGCTGATGGGACCCGGCATGACATGGCTGGAAACAGCACCGGATTATCATGCACAGACAACGATTGTCCTGTTTGAACGCTCCCGTATGGAAAAAGCCAATCCGCAGGTATCTACAGCACATCCGTCTGTTATGTTTACCTGTGCGGACATTGAAGAGGAGCATCGCCGTTTACTAAGCAACGGTGTCATTGTGGATGACATTCAGAAGTACCCCTACGGAAGGATGTTCAGCTTTTATGACCAGGATCACCAGGTGTATCTGCTAAGAGAAGCATAAGGGACAGGCGAGGGCCTGCCCTTTTTAAACAACACAGATCATGCGCTATACAAAACAGCTTCCTTACAACTCATGCGCGCGTTCATAAGCAAAGTTAATCAGCACCGTGGATTCTGATTGCGGCTCAGCAGGAATATAACGACTGCCACCAGCAGAATACTGCCGATTCCCAAAATCGGAAACAGTACGATGCCGCCGATAATTGAAACACTGATGATGCTGACAGAAAGAATTACCGAGGATGTTCGCGGACTGGAACGGACACGTTTTGCCATGCTTTGACACCTCCTTCCACTTTACTATATGATTTCCTTTGTTTTCCTGTCTGTATTCGTCGAACGTTTTGTAGAGCTTCTGCTTCGGAACGTGAAATATTGTGAAATAAACTGGTTATACTAACAAAAGCAGCGTATGAAGTTCATATGCTATAGAATGACGAGGATGGTGAAGATATGAAGTATCGTTTAAATACACAGGTTTCCGCAATTCTGGATACAGCAAGAGAGGAAGCCAGAGAGATGGGCAACAATTATGTCGGAAGCGAGCATCTATTGCTTGCGATATTAAAGGATACCGCAACACCGCTGTCACGGCTGTTATGTGCACAGGGTGTATATTATTTTCAGCTCAAGGAGGATTTAATGGTTCTTTTTGGACTGAAGGATCAGGATGTGGAGGAGCTGCAGATTACACAGGTCGTGGATGATATCCTAGAGCGCGGAATGTCACTGTCTTCCAGAAAACAAAATACAATGATGGATGTGGATTCCCTGACACTGGCACTGCTGCAGACAAACAGCTGTGTGGCAACGGAGATACTGCATCGCTATGATGTGGATGAAGAGGTGGTGTTGCTGCAGATGGAGCATGGCAGTATGAGCGAGCTGGATAAAATCAGTGAGCTTCGCAATCTGAATATGTGCGGAGCGAATCAGGATATCGTGGGAAGGGATGCGGAGCTGAATTTTATGATTTCCGTACTGTCGCGCAAGGATAAGGCAAATCCGCTGCTGATTGGTGAACCCGGTGTCGGAAAGACCGCTCTGGTGGAAAAGCTGGCCGGTATGATTCAGCAGAATCTGGTTCCTTCGCTGAAGGATGCCTGTATTTATGAGCTGCATTTGAATTCACTTGTGGCAGGCACCAAGTACCGCGGTGATTTTGAGGAAAAGCTGCAGAATATCATCCGTCTGCTAGAGAAGTATCCCAATGTTATTTTATTTATTGATGAAATCCATCTGATGATCGGTGCCGGAAAATCCGAGGGTTCAATTGATGTTTCCAGTGTGCTGAAGCCGTATCTGGCAAGAGGTGTTATCAAATGTATCGGGGCAACCACCATCGAGGAATATGAAATGTATATTGAAAAGGATCGTGCGCTGGAGCGCCGCTTTCAGATCATTACCATACGGGAGCCGGATGTTGAGGACACCATTAAGATGCTAAAGGCAAAGAAGAAGGAATACGAGGATTTTCATAATGTAAAGATTCAGGAGAAGGTTCTGGAACAAATCGTGAAATACTGTGCATATTACATGCCGCAGAGGAAGTTTCCGGATAAGGCGATTGATGTGCTGGATCTGGCCTGTGTCGGTGCTAAACGGCAGAGTGAGCGCAGTGTCAGTGAGGACATGGTACGGGATGTCATAGAAAAGCTGACGGATATTCCGCTGGCTTCCCGTAACCGTCTGCAGGAGCTGAAAAAGCATCTGGAAACGACCATGGTTGCGCAAAAGGAGGTTATCCGCAAGCTGATGGGGCAGCTGGAGTGGATCGAACAGGGAATCATCAGTGAACGTCCCCTTGGTGTATGGCTCTTTCTGGGGAATCAGGGCGTTGGAAAAAAGACGCTGATTCATCAGTTTAACCGTCTGTATTTCAATCAGGAGGATATGGTGGAGCTGGATATGGCGGCATTGGAGCACAATCTGGATCATAACCTGTCCAAGCTGCGCAGAAATCCCTATACCATAGTGAATGTAACCAACCTGCATATGGCAAATGAAGCAATGCTGCAGTTTTTAAAGCAGGGCATTGAACGCGGTTATCTGGAGCGTGACATACAGAAAATTGATCTGCGCCACAGTATAATGATTATGAGCGGTGATTTTCCTTGTTCCAGTGTGAGTGCGCTGAAGTTTCAGGAAACTAGTGATCCGCTGCTGCAGGTGAAGCGCAGTCTTGGCGCTTCCTTTACGGCACTGTTTGACGAGGTATTTGTATTCCATGATCTGGAACAGAAGGATAAGGTTACTGTCATGAAAAATATACTGAAAAAATGGGAAAAGACGATGGAGGAAACTGCGATTCTGGAGGCAATCGAATCCAGCAGTACGCTGGATGAGGCCGCAAAAAAGCTAAAGAAAAAAATCGTAAAGGCCTGATGCCGTGCAAGGTTTCTAAACGGAAAAGCCTCTGTAGTCCTATAGAGGCACCCTTTGATACAGCAGCCTTTCCTATATAGCTTCTGCTTCTTTTCGGAAGCTGGAAGAGGAACAGAGGATTTTTATGTCTTTCATAGATGCCGTGCAGATTTTTGAAAGTAACAGGGCATAATAGAAATTGTTATGCTCTTTTTCATTTCTTTGTTCAATTAAAATCAACAAGCATCATGACTAAATAAAAAGGCGACAGACATCTGCTGTTATTAAGGCAGCTGTACAGTCGTCTTTTGCTGTATCTCATCTTATATTGTCTCCCTATTCATGATCATATCCAGTATTTCATATCACTTTTTTCACAGGTTCACCTGCTTCGGTTACGGCATTTGCCTGTCGATTTACGAATTATCAGCTCCGGTTCATATTCCAGCCGCAGGATATATTTATGTCCCCTGCTGCGGGTGTCCTTGTTATTTTTCTTATAGATCATGTCAACGGCTTCCTTCCCTTTGAGGATGGAGGCATGTTCAACGCTTGTTAGAGAAATATTTGGCATAGAGGAAAGATGGATGTTATCAAAGCCTGCGACAGAGTAATCCTGCGGTATCCGATATCCCTGCTGCGTGAGAGCGGCCATGACACCAAAGGCAGTCATATCATTGTTTCCTACAAAGGCAGTTGACGGTGTATGCTCCTTTAGTGCTTCCAGAGCCAGATCAAAGCCGGTCATATACTCGGAGGATTCCGATGGATATTGCCTGTAGGTGGCAATGGAAGGGGTTTTTACAAGAATATTATCCTGGCTCTGTCCATGCTCCTCAAATGCTGCTTTTAATCCTTCTAGACGATGCAGCCTGGATATTTCCTTTGCTTTGATGGGGGTGGATACAAAGGTGATGTGCGTATGCCCGAGTCCCACCAGATATTCTCCCATAAGATATCCGGTTTTTCTGCCATCCAGCTCAACGGAATCAAAGGTACAGCCTTCCGGTTTGTCACCGATGGATACAACGGGGATCTGCTTTGCCAGTGCATTGGCTTTGGTAATTCGCGTTGGAGGATACAGACAGATGGCTCCCGCCAGCTGCAGTCCTGCGAGCATATCAAAATAAAACTCTTCCTGTGCAGCATCCCGCATGGTCGTTACCGTGAAAACCGAATAGCCATACTCACCTGCCTGCTCCGTAATGGAATGCACCAGTGTGGCGTAATAGCCGTTTGATAACAGCGGAGTCAGAACAACGATGGTTTTATCCATCTTACTGGAGGCACTCAGCTGTTTTTTTACCGGCTTTTGATATCCCAGCTTTTTTGCGGCAGAAAGCACCAGCTCTCTGGTTTCATCAGAAAAGGATACATTCTGTTTGTTGCTGAGTATCATGGAAACACTGGATTGCGAAACACCTGTATATTCTGCAATATCGCGTGTTGTTACCTTATTTCTTTTTCCCATGGGACATCTCCTTTAAAAATTATGATTTATTTTGATTAACAGCAGATTAGTAATCAGATTATCAAATGATTACTAATATTATATATTTGATTAACAGGAAAAGCAAGCAGTCATGCACAGGAATTCAACCAGGGGGGACCAGTTACAGAGGGAGAAGAAAGAGGAGGGTGTTAATCAAAGCGCTGTGATTGATAAAAAAGCTGTAGAAAGCCTTTGTTTAAAGGGATACAGGGGTTTGACAGTCTGTGTTTTATGGAGTAAATTTAAGGTGGTTAAGGAAGTCTGAAAAGGCTTACAGGAGGTTGGTAGAATGTATGATGTAGCAATTATCGGAGCAGGAATTGCCGGCTGTTCTCTTGCATATGAGCTTGGGAAATATCAGATCAAGGCGGTACTGATCGAAAAGGAGAATGATGTATCGGTAGGGACGACAAAGGCGAACAGCGCCATCATTCACGGCGGCTATGATCCGCTGCCGGGTTCGAAGATGGCGAAATACAATGTCGCAGGAAATGCATATATCAAGGAGCTGTGCGGAAAGCTTGATATTCCATACAAACAGATTGGTGCACTGATTATGGCATTTTCCGAAGCGGATGAAAGCACGCTCGAAGAGCTGAAGAACCGTGGCATCCGGAACGGTGTAAAGGACATGGAAATCTGGGATAAGGAGCGTTTGCATAGGGAAGAACCTCATGTATCTCAGGAGGCGAGAGCTGCACTGTTTTCACCGAATGTCGGTATCGTCAGTCCATGGGAGCTGGCACTGGCACTGGCAGAAGTTGCGGTAGAAAACGGTGTTGAGGTAAAGCTGAACACGGAAGTAAAAAATATAGAGAAAACGGATACAGGGTATTCCATTGAAACCAATCAGGGTGTTATTGATGCGGTTTGCGTATGCAATGCGGCAGGTGTGTTTGCGGATGAGGTTAATGAAATGGTGAATGACGCCACCTTTAAGATAGAGCCGAATAAGGGAGAATACTATCTGCTGGACAAGAGTCAGGGAAATCTTGTCAGCCATGTCATCTTCCAGTGTCCAAATGAAAACGGAAAGGGTGTTCTGGTTGCCCCGACAGTGCATGGTAATCTGATTGTCGGACCGGATTCACAGCCAACCTCCAGGGAGGATGTATCCACAACCGCGGAGGGCTTAAGCTATGTGCGTAATACCGCATTGAAGTCCATTCCGGATATCAATTTCCGTGAATCCATTCGTAACTTTGCAGGTGTTCGTGCAAGAACGAAGGAGGACGATTTCTTTGTATATGAAGATCCCAAAAACCGTCTGTTCTACAATATCGCAGGGATGGCATCTCCGGGCTTATCATCTGCCCCTGCCATTGCGCTGGACGTTATTGAAATGATGAAGGAATCCGGTCTGCCTCTGACAAAAAAGGAAGCATGCATGGATACGAGAAGTGTTGTGCGGTTCCGTGAAATGAATCATGAGGAGCGCACGGCGCTGATCAAGGAGCATCCGGAGTATGGGAAAATCATCTGCCGCTGTGAAACAGTGACAGAGGGAGAAATCATTAATGCCGTGCATCGTCCGATTCCGGCTGTATCCATTGATGCTGTAAAACGCCGCTGCAATGCGGGGATGGGACGCTGTCAGGGTGGCTTCTGCGGCCCTCGTGTTCAGGAAATTATCGCAAGAGAGCTGAAAAAGAATTTGAAGGATGTACCGCTGGATCGGGAAGGTATGATTCTGATTACAGGGGAAACAAAAGCAGCTGGAGGTGAACAGGAATGAAATATGATGTTATCGTTGTCGGCGGAGGGCCGGCAGGTCTGGCATCTGCGCTGGAAGCCTGGAAGCAGGGGGCAAAGCATATTCTGATACTGGAGCGTGATCAGGAGCTGGGCGGTATATTGAATCAGTGTATTCACAACGGGTTTGGTCTGCACCACTTCAAAGAAGAGCTGACCGGGCCGGAATATGCAGGAAAATTTATCGAAATGCTGAAGGATACCAATGTCGAGGTGCTGCTGGATACCATGGTGCTGGATATTGATGAGGAAAACCGCTGCATTCATGCAATGAATAAAAAGCAGGGCTATATGCAGCTGGAGGGAAAGGCAATCGTGCTGAATATGGGATGCCGCGAGCGTACCAGGGGAGCCATTGCGATTCCCGGAGATCGCCCAGCCGGTGTCTTTACTGCAGGAGCAGCACAGCGTTATGTAAATATTGAAGGGTATATGGTTGGAAAACGGGTATTGATTCTCGGTTCCGGTGATATCGGTTTGATCATGGCGCGCCGTATGAGTCTGGAGGGTGCGAAGGTGGTCGGCTGTGTGGAGCTGTGTCCGTATTCCAACGGTTTGAACAGAAATATTGTGCAGTGTCTGAACGATTATGATATCCCGCTGTATCTCTCTCATACCATTACAGATATTCAGGGAGATAAACGCGTGGAGCGTGTCATTGTTCAGGAGGTTGATGAAAAGCGGCAGCCAATTCCCGGAACAGAGATCACCTTCGATGTGGATACTGTCCTGTTATCAGTCGGTCTGATTCCGGAAAATGAGCTATCCAGAGCTGCCGGACTGCAGATGGATCCGAGAACAAACGGTCCTGTGGTCTATGAGAATATGGAAACCAGTGCAAAGGGTATTTTCGCAAGCGGAAATGTTGTGCATGTGCATGATCTTGTGGACTTTGTGACAGCGGAGAGTGAGCGTGCCGGAAGAAGTGCCGCAATCTATGCGATGCAGGGAAATCCGAAAGCTGGAAGATGTATTGAAGTGAAGAACGGGAACGCGGTGAATTACACAGTGCCGCAGAAAATCCGTATGAATAACGTGGATAAGTTTGTGGAAGTGATGTTCCGAGTGAATAATGTATATAAGGATATGGAAATCTGTGTCATGAGCGGGGATCAGAAGCTGGCAGGATTCAAACGCGAGCATATGGCTCCGG
This sequence comes from [Clostridium] innocuum, assembly GCA_012317185.1. Taxonomy (NCBI): domain Bacteria; kingdom Bacillati; phylum Bacillota; class Clostridia; order Eubacteriales; family Clostridiaceae; genus Clostridium; species [Clostridium] innocuum. The sequence continues at coordinate 515,921 of CP048838.1, forward strand.
GTGAAATGGAAAAAATCGTTATACCGAAAATGCTGCTGGAGAAGGCAGGCGATGAAGTGATCATCCGTGTGGAAAAGGCAGGTGCATAGGATATGAAAAATTTAATATGTATCGTATGTCCGAAGGGATGTCATCTGTGTGTTGATGATGAAAACGGATATACCGTTACCGGCAACAGCTGTCCAAGAGGGGCGGAGTATGGGAAAACAGAACTGATTGATCCAAGACGCATTATCACATCAACAGTGCGCATTACTGCAAAAACGGCAAGACGAGTTCCGGTGAAAACCGAGAAGAGCATCCCGAAGGGCAGGATTATGGATGTCATGAAGGCACTGGAAAGCATCGATGTCAAGGCACCGGTATCTGCGGGAGATGTTGTCTTAAAGGATGCTGCAGGTCTTGGTGTAAATATTGTTGCGACAAAATCGGTGGAGCAATAAATAAAGCAAAGTATAGGATACAAAACAGACACATAGCTGTTTCAGCGGATGTAGAAAGACGGTCGGCGGTTACCCGTATTGGAATAGCTTGAACCGTTATAAATGAGAAGATCAGAGTCTATTGCAGCGAGCAATAGAAGCAGATCTTCTTTTTTTCATATTTATAGATTAGAAACAGAAGGGATTTACAAGGAGCTGCATGGCTTTGGTCCCCTTACAGGAAAGGAAGTGCAGGTTTTCTATACCCGATATTCTTTGTATAATGAAACCCAGTGGAAGCGTATAATTCAAACATAAAATAATGCCAGTGCCCCAAGGATATGGAAGCGCAATACGATGCATAATGTGGAGTAGGCATCATAATTTATATCTTGTATTTACTTTCCCTCCTATGATGGAAACACTGAACAAAGGATAGTTTAAAATCTATTCGCTGCCTTCTGCAGCATATACAGAGACCCTTGTTTTCTGGTATAATGAAGCTGCAAAGAAAAAGAAAGCGTGGTGGTTATGAATGAGTCCCAAGCCCGAGGGTATACAGATACTAGATACAGGGGATGATCACTTGCCGCCATCGTGCAGATGATAATTCTCCCATTTTAGAAAAGGAGAACAGAATGAAACGAACGATAACAGAAGAAAACCTGCTGGATCTGCTGCTGCATGGAACAGCACAGGATCTGCAGGATACGATTGATACCATACACCCGGCGGATATTCTCGATCTGCTGCACAAGCATAAGGAGCATGCACAAAGTATATTAAACCGTCTGCCGGATGATATTCTTGCGGATATCGTCGAGGAAGAGGACGATGAAGACAAGTATGAGCTGTTAAAGCGCTTCTCTGACAGCAAGCAGCGTCATATACTGGATGAAATGAGCAGTGATGAAATCACCGATTTGATGGGAGAGCTGGAGGAAGACGAGCAGGCTGACATTCTGAAGAAGATGGATTCTGAGGATCAGGAGGATGTCCGTAAGCTGATGAGCTTTGATGCTGAAAGTGCCGGTGGTATCATGACAACCGAATTTATTCGTATATTCGCAAAGAATACTGTAAAGGATACCCTGCAGTTTTTACAGAAGAATACCGATGAAGAAACGACCTATTATTTATATGTCGTCGATAGGGAGGATGTGTTAAAAGGAGTTGTGTCACTGCGCGATATTGTAACATCATCGTTTGATACACCAATCATGGATATCGTGAATCCCAATGTAAAGACGGTGTTGTACAGTGATGACCAGGAGGAGGTTGCCCATCGATTTGAAAAATACGGCTTTATTCTGATGCCGGTTGTAGATGAGCAGCAGCATATGCTGGGAGTCATTGAGTTTGACGATATCATTGATGTTATTCAGGAAGAAAATACCGAGGATATCCATCATCTGGGTGGTGTCAATAAGGAGGAACGGGTGGACTCCAGTGTAAGGGAATCCTTTTCCAGCCGCATTCCATGGCTGATTGTAAATCTTTTTACTGCAGTTCTTGCGGCAGCCGTTGTCAATATGTTTGAGGCGACGATTGCACAGGCGGTTGCACTTGCGACGGTCATGCCGATTGTAACTGGAATGGGTGGCAATGCGGGAACACAGACATTAACCATTGTTGTACGCGGTCTTTCCCTCGGTGAGCTGACAAAGGAAAATGCCGTCGAGATTCTGCTGAAGGAGATCGGTGTCGGTATATTAAGCGGTATCGTCATAGGTATTGTCGTGGCATTCGGGGCAATGCTGATGGAAAGCAATCCGATCTTCGGACTTGTCACCGGGGCAGCTATGTTTCTGAATATGATTCTGGCAAATCTGGCAGGATACTTTATACCGGTCATACTGGAAAAGCTGCATGTGGATCCGGCTCTTGCCAGTGGTGTGTTTGTTACTACAGTTACGGATGTCATGGGGTTTTTCATGTTTCTGGGACTGGCCACATTAGTGCTTCCGTATATAATATAGCGAATGATGCACAATATGAGTAGATAATTGGAAAGGAGTTTTAGAATGAAGGCGTTGATTACAGGTGCCAGCAGTGGAATCGGGCGTGATATGGCAAGGGTTCTGGCTGCTATGGATATTGATTTGATTCTGGTCGCAAGGAGAGGGGATCGGCTTCGTGAATTAAAGAGGGAGCTTGCTGTTTCCGTTAATATCGTCATACTGGATGTTTCTGTGAAAGAAAACTGTCTTGCACTGTATCAGCGCTTCCGTAATGATTCTGTCGATATACTGATCAATAATGCAGGCTTCGGTGATTTTGGTGAATTTACACAGACGGATTTGGATAAGGAGCTGAATATGATCTCTACCAATATTCAGGCAGTGCATATACTTAGTAAACTGTTTCTGCGGGATTTTGTTAAAAAGGACCGTGGTTATATCCTGAATGTCGCATCCAGCGCGGCATTTCTGCCGGGACCTTTGATGGCTACCTATTATGCGACAAAAGCATATGTTGAGCGTCTGACACTGGCTATGCATAAGGAGCTTCAGAAAAGAAACAGCCATGCTTCTGTCGGTGTTCTCTGTCCGGGACCTGTACAGACTGAGTTTGACCGTGTCGCAAATGTCAGGTTTATGATGAAGGGAAAGACAAGCATGGATGTCGCCAGCTATGCAATCCGCGGCATGTTTAAGGAGAAGGCAGTCATGATACCGGGAATTCTGATGAAGGGAAGCTATCTGCTGTGCAAATGTCTTCCGCTGTCTGTGCAGATGGAGGCATCCTATCATATACAGCATCGGAAAAACAGGTAGACGAATGCTTGCATTTCCAAGTAAATCTTATAATTTAGAAAAACAGGAATCATTGAGGATTCCTGTTTTTAGTAAGGGTTATCGCTTTTTAATGGATGTTGTTTTATTATCCTTGTTTGTATCCAGCGAAGATGTACAATGCGGACAGCGAACTGCCTCAGCAGAAATCTCGCTTTTGCAATACGGACACACCTTTGTAGCTGCTGCAGCATCTTCCATATCCTGCGGCTTCTTGACCTTTCTTGAGAGTGAATTCATCATCTTCACCATCATGAAGATAATAAACGCCATGATGATGAAGTTGATCACCTCGGTGAGAAAGGTTCCGTAATTCAGTGTCGCAGCCTTGGCAGCTACTGCATCCTGCAATGTATTATAATGATTCCCGTCCAGTGCAATAAACCAGTTGGTAAAATCGATACCACCGGTACATAATGTAATAACCGGCATAATAACATCATTGACCAGAGATGCTATGATTTTTTGAAATGCACCGCCGATAATAACACCGACTGCCAGATCAAGCACATTTCCCCGCATAATAAATTCTTTAAACTCATTGATAATATGTTTCATATACACTCCTGCACAGTTTCCATAGCAACTGTCTTTTTCTATTTTCTAAGCTTGTGACGTACTCTCACCACATATGCTATGACTAGCATAGAAGTGGGAGCTTCTCACCCTTCGGGTGCGCAGAGTGTGTTCGATAGAACCAATGTCCTAAGCATAAGCAAGCTATCCTTGCTCGTCCAGCGGTTCTTTGTAATCCTTATTTTCTAACCTCTATGTAATCGTATACCTTCATCACGTATATTCTTCGCTGCATTGATATCACGATCCTCTATATGACCACACTTCGGACATTGATAGATTCTTTCATTCAGTCCTATCTTTCTCTTTGCTCCACAGCGATTACATATCTGCGTACTGGCATACCATTTATCGATTTTTATAAACCATTTCCCTTCATCTTCTAACTTACGCCATTGGCGAGCAGTGCTTATCTTAAATAATTTCTCAGGGTGCCAAAGCCATTATCCATAAGATTCTTTCCTAGCTGTAATCCTTGGCTCATTGCTTTCATGTCGATATCTTCTACAACTACCATATCCCAGGAATTGGCTATCTTCCTGCTTTCTTTATGTAGAAAATCTTTTCTTTGCTGTGCTACATGGGCATGCAGCTTGGCTACCTTGTTTCTTTGCTTCTTATAGTTATTACTTCCTTTGACCATCTTGGAAAGTTTGCGTTGTTCTCTTGCTAATCGCTTCTCACTCGCACAGTAAAAATGGGGATAGTCACATACCTGACCTTCACTATCTACATATAAATGTTTTTGCGAATAATCAAGACCTAACACATGTACTACTTCTTTACTTTCTACTTTATTTTCATATTCAAACAGACATGTCGCAATATAACGGTCCTGCTGTTTGCTTATCGTCACTGCTTTTAATATCCCCTGTGGTATGCGATGCATATGGATCCTTACATCACCTGCCTTTGGTAAACGTAGATAGGTCGTTTGGTTTTGTATCGTACTAAACAATCGGATATTTCCGTTGACCATATTTGTCGTGTAACTTTGTTTCGCCTGATGCTTTGATTTCCATTTGGGAAAACCGATATCTGTTTCTTTGAAGAACTTTTTGAAAGCAGCTTCTAAATGTAGTTGAGCGTTTGCTAATGCCAAAGAATCTACTTCCTTGAGAAATGGATGATCCTTCTTATAGGATGCAGGTGTCGTTTGCTTCATTTTCTTAGTTTCTTCATAATATTTGATTTTGTCATCTAACATATGATTATACAGAAAACGGACACAACCAAATGTTTTGGTAAAGAAAATCTCTTGCTTCTTGTTTGGATAGATTCTAAACTGATACCCTTTTCTTGACACCATTCTTCTCACCTTGACTTTCGATATAAGCTTTGATGATGTCGGTGGTGACACCTCCTGTACTGATCAAACAGAAGCTCTGACTCCAAAATGCTTCTTTCCAAAGCTTTTCACGAATTTCAGGAAACTCCTTCTTCAATAAACGTGAACTGGCACTCTTATACGCATTGATGAATTTCGTAAGACAAGAGTTAGGGTGAGCAGAGAACAGGATATGAATATGATCGACATCATGATTCCATTCTTGAAGAGAGATGTTATAGGATCTGGCAATATGAAGAAAGATATCTTTTGCACGATCACTGATGACATCATCGAACACACGACGCCGATATTTGGTTGTCATGATCAAATGATAATGGAGAGCAAATACTGAATGAGCATTACTTTTCACTCAACAGTCATAAAAAGTATGAGCAAAATCCTTTCTCAAATGTTTTTGCTTTTTTTGAATCTAAGAATTTTAATCGTGTTTATCCTGTGTGAGGGATAAAGGAAAATGGCTGCATTCATCACACCATCTGCTTATCGTCGCAAGATGGGGGACTTCTGCCTGTTATTTGTTAAATGGATGTTGTTTTCCTGCATATATGCTTCGATTTCATCCGGATCCTTGATAATGGAGGAAGAAAGATTTATACAGCCATCCTCAGTAACCAGTACATTGTCCTCGATGCGGATGCCGATTCCTTCATCCTCCAGATATAAGCCTGGTTCAATCGTAAACACATTGCCGGGACGCAGCTTATAGCCGCTCAAAGACACATCATGTGTTTCCAGCCCCAGCATATGAGATACTCCGTGCCAGTAATAATCCTCCACCCGCTTACCGCGTTTCAACAAGCCAAGCGGCTTCAGTCTTTCTTCATAAAAGTGAATCAGCTCCTGATTCAGCTCCTTCAGTGTAATGCCCGGATGTACGAGTGACATAATGGTCTGATTGGCTTCAAGAACAATATTGTAGATTTCTTTCTGTCGCTTTGTAAAGGAACCGCTTGCCGGAAAGGTTCTTGTGATATCGGCATTCATATAATGACAGCTCGCACCCAGATCACACAGCAGCAGGCTGTTCTTTTTTATTTTCTGATTGTTTTCATCATAATGCAGCACAGTGGCATTTCTTCCACTGGCAATAATGGATGGAAAGGAATGTGAGCAGCCGTTTGTTTTCAATACAAAATCAAACCATGCCTCCACCTGGTTTTCCATCATACCGCTGCATACATGATCCATCATGGCTAGAATTCCCTGCCGTGTTACTTCAATCGCCTGCTTCAATTCATCAATTTCTGTATCTTCCTTAATTAAACGCAGACTGCTTATTCTGGAGGCTGCATTATGCAGGGTTACATAGGGATATTGCCGCAGCAGCTCTCTTGTGAAACGATGCGCTTCACTGTCCGCCTGATAGGCTTCCTGCTGTGTGAAATCCGCATAGATATCAACACGGGATTCATGGTCGAAGAACCGTGATATCTGTAGACCGAGCATATCCATTGCTTCCTCAAGCCAGAAGATTTCTTCAATCTCACTGATATCGGCGGCTTCCTCCGGCAAAAGCTTTCCACCGACCCATTTTGCCTGTTCCTCGTCATAATGCTCCAGAAACAGCTGTTCCTTTATTTTGCCCTGTGTGCGGATAATTGCCAGAATCATGTTCTCCTTATCCAGACCGCTCAGGTAATAGAAGCTTCTGTCCACACTGAACGGATACTTTTCATCGCCTACCTTATATGGGGCTTTGCCGCTGAAGAACAATGCAATGGAGTTTTCCGGTAACAGAGTAGCCAGTGCATGCCGTCGTTGCTTATACATGTTATCAATCCTCTTTTCTACTATGTATTGTACCACGAAAATACAGTTCCAGTAAAACGTATGGTTACATGCTGTTTATGGCAGCAGAAAGCTTATACATTTGTACAGACGAGCTGAGTGCTATCCTTTACAGCGAATAAAAAGATGTGAAAAAAAAGCTTATTTATCAGCGTTTTATAGGTTTAATGAAAAATAATAATGAATTTATGTACACAAATGAACAGTAAAAAGTCATGCTAAGGAGTCTCAGTTTTGTGAAAACCCAGTATTTATCATTGTTTTTTAACATTGTGAAATTTCTGTCATTACATCAATATTTCAATACAGAACAATTGCTTAAGATAAATTGTTACAAAATTGAACTTATACATATGTTCAGTATTTATGCATTGACCTCAATAAAACGCTGTGGTAATCTTAAGACAGACAAAGGAACCGCTTACAGAAAGGAGGCGCAGGAATGAAAAAAATAGTTGATGATAACAGGCTGATATATAAATGCTGTTATCTCTATTACATGGATGGACTCGGACAAAAGGAGATTTGTGATCAGCTTGGGATTTCACGGGCAACAGTATCCAGACTGCTCAAGGCGGGTAAGGAAAACGGTGTGGTAAGAATCGAATTGGATAATCCCGACAGTATTCTATATGGAGAACTGGAACGGAAAATTGAACAGCAGCTGGGCTTGAAGGAAGTCCTCATTGTGGATGAAATGGAGCTGGAGAGTAAAGCGGATCATATGCAGCGGGTATATGAGGAAGCACTTGCCTATCTGGCACGCATTTTCCACAACAAGGATTACATCGGGGTTTCGATGGGAAAGACGCTGTATCATCTAGCCAATGGAAAAATCAATGTGGAGGAGGTTGATTGTACCTTTGTTCCCGTTGTCGGTGGTGTCGGTACGCAGCTGCAATCGGATGAGGGATATCATTCCAACGAAATAGCAAATGCGTTCGCAAAGAAATTTCATGGCAGTGCTGTTCAGTTCTTCGCTCCGGCAATGTTCAATGATACACAGATCATGGAGGGGTTTTTGAAGGAACGTCCTGTGCAGGAGGTAACGGCTTTGTTTAAAAAACTGAAAACCGTTATCATGGGTATCGGCTCCTGCAGCTTAAAAGATTCCACTCTGGTCAAATGCGGGTATATCAGTAAAGCTGACTATGAGCAATTTAAACAGCACGGAGCTGTCGGAGATGTTCTCCTGAAATTTCTGGATAAAAACGGAAACAGTGAACCCTTCCATGAATTCAATGACCGGGTCATGGGGTTATCCGATGAGGGACTTATGAATATTGAAAACCGTATCGGAATTGCGGTTGGAGAAGAAAAAAGTAAAGCGATTCTCGGCGTGATCCGCGCGAAGAAAATCAATATTCTAATTACCGATATCAGCTGTGTAAAAGAGCTGCTTTCCCTTATGGAAGAGGAGGAATCGTCATGTCAAACGATCTGATGCTGATCTTTCTGATTGCCATATCCCTGTTTGTTATGCAGGCAGTGGGCGGCGTATTTCAGATCAAAAACTACAAAGCTGCCATACGGCGGGTTCATAAAAAAGGAAATGTGGGAATCGGACAGAAAAAAGGACGGTTCTTCAACGGCAACATCGTGATGATTGCCTGTGATAATAATCATATCATCACAGCATGTGAGGTCATGGATGGCAAAACCTTTCTGGCAAAGTTTCACCCGGTGAATACCTTGCTTGGAAAAACAATCAACGGGGTATCAATCGATAAGTTTCTGGAACAGTTTCGCTCCATGGATTCGAAAAAACAGAAACAGTATCGAGGATATATACAGGCATTGGAAGCGCTGGAGCTACGCTTTCAAAATGCAGCAGGCGCACAGGAGATGGACACGGCCGAACATCTGTCATGTGCTGTCATGGATTGATACAAGGAGGAAGTGACGTATGGACTTTATATCTGATTTTGCACAAGGATTCATGGCGCTGTTTCAGGCAGGAGGAGAAACCTTCGTAGGTTGGGTTACCGGAATTATTCCCATGGTAATCTGTCTGATGACAGCCATAAACTCCATCATTAAGCTGATAGGAGAAAAACGAGTTGAAAATTTCACAAAAAAACTGACGAGATTCACAATTGCGCGTTACACACTGGTACCGGTGCTGGCAGTACTGTTTCTGGGAAATCCGATGTGTTATACCTTCGGACGTTTCGTGGAAGAAAAGTACAAGCCTGCGTATTATGATTCCTGTGTAAGCTTTCTACATCCTGTAACCGGCTTGTTCCCGCATGCGAACCCGGGTGAACTGTTTGTATATATGGGAATCGCAGCAGGTATTACCAAACTGAATCTGCCATTAGGGGATTTGGCAGTTCGCTACTTTATCGTCGGTGTGATTGTCATTCTGATCAGAGGGGTACTGACAGAAAAAATCTATTTCAGACTTACTTCTAAATTTACAAAAGAGAAAGAGAATGCGGAGGAATAGGCTATGTACAGAAAGGTAAAAATCACAAAAGGAAGCAGCGGCTGGGGCGGACCACTGGTGCTGGAACCAAATGAAACCTGTAATAAGGTCTTATGTGTGACCGGTGGCGGTATTCATCCTGTGGCAGCCAAGATAGCGGAAATGACAGGAGCCGAAACAGTCGACGGCTTTAAGACAACCGTTCCGGATGAGCAGGTACTGGTTGCTGTAGTGGATTGCGGGGGAACAGCACGCTGTGGCGTATATCCGAAAAAACGGATCAACACTGTCAACCTTGTACCGGTTGGGGCAGTGGGACCTCTGGCACAGTATATTACAGAGGATATTTATGTCTCGGACGTAAAGGAAGATACTATTGCATTTACGGATGAAGAAGTAAAGGTTGAAAAAGCAGTGGAAGAAACGAAGGAACCGGGAGCACCGAAAACGAAGGCACAGGCGAGAAAAGAGCTGGCTGAAGCAAATCAGAGGAAAAAGCCGGGGATCATTACCCGCATCGGTATCGGTGTGGGACAGGTGGTAAACAAATTCTTTGCCGCCGGACGTGAATCCATCGAAATGGTTATCAAAAACGTATTGCCGTTTATGGCATTTACATCCACGATACTTGGTATCATTCAGGTAAGCGGCCTGGGGAATATCATCGCAAATACGATTTCTCCATTATGCTCCACCATGCCGGGAATGATTGTGATCTCCCTGATCTGCGGTCTGCCATTCCTGTCACCGATTTTAGGACCGGGAGCGGTTATCGCTCAGGTGGTCGGAACCCTGCTTGGTGCGGAAATCGGTTTGGGAAATATACCTGCGCAGTATGCATTGCCGGCATTATTTGCTATCAATGCACAGGTTGGCGGCGATTTTGTACCGGTAGGCTTGTCCCTTGGTGAAGCGGAACCGGAAACGATTGAATTCGGTGTGCCGGCAGTCTTATATTCCCGTGTTATCACCGGACCTCTGGCTGTTATTATCGCATTCGTATTCAGCATTGGCATGTATTAAAAGGAGGCGTTATGAAATATAAGGCAACGATTACCGGACTAGGGGAATGTGCACTGGATTTTCTGGATGAATGCTGTAATTTCATTATCATCTTTAATGAGGATGCACCGCCGGAGCTGGCAGATATCTCAGTTTTGCATACGAAAAGTGAAGTTAGGGAGGATCCTAAAAAAGGGGATACCGTTCGGATCTGCGGTGTGGAATATACAATCGCCGATGCTGGCTGGGAGGCTTTAAATACCTTAAAGGAGCTTGGTCACTGTACGTTGTCCTTCAAGGGTCTGGATACAGTGGAACGCCCGGGTATTATTGAACTGATTGGAGAGCCGATCAAGGCAGAACAGCTGCTTGTCGGTGGAACAATAGAGATTGAATGATGAAATTGTAAAGGATTCGATGGATTGAATAAAGCAGAAGAACAGGAATTACGCAATCAATTATTTAAGGATAGAAGTAAGAAAATAACAGGATCTAATAGATAGATGAGAAAAAAGGAGGAAAACTGTTATGTTAAACATGAACAAAAAACTGGAACAAAGAGAAAAGGAAGGGAAAATTATCAAATGCGGTATCGTTGGTGCCGGTCAGATGGGACGCGGTATGGTTACACAGATGGTGCTGATGAAGGGAATCACACCGGCTGTCGTATCTGATATCGACTTAAAGCTTGCTGTTCACGCATTCAAATATGCAGGGGTAAAGGATGAGGATATTGTTCGCACCAATGAGGTTGCGGAAGCTGATAAGGCAATGGATGAAGGGAAATATGTCGCAACTACAAATTCCAATCTGATTTCCCAGTGCCGCCCGGTAGAGGTCGCAATTGATGCGACAGGAGTTCCTGATGTAGGGGCTAAGGTCGCAACCAATGCAATTAACAATAAAAAGCATGTCGTCATGCTGAACGTGGAAACGGATGTAGTCATCGGACCTCTGCTTGATAAAATGGCAAAGGACAACGGCGTTATTTATACCGGAAGTGCAGGAGATGAACCTGGTGCTGTAATGGAACTGTATGATTTTGCGACGGCAATGGGCCTGGAAGTTAAGGTTATGGGAAAAGGAAAGAATAACCGCATTGATAAAAACTGCAATCCGGATACGGTTCTGGAAGAGGCTACAAGAAGAAAGATGTCACCAAAGATGCTGTGCGCCTTTAAGGATGGTACAAAAACAATGGTGGAAATGACAGCGATGTCAAATGCGACCGGTCTGGTTCCGGATGTAATTGGCGGGCATGGTATTGCAAGTGATGTAAAGAGCCTGAATGAAACCTATAAGCTGAAAGAGGATGGCGGTATTCTGAAGCAGCATGGTGTTGTGGAATATGTGAACGGAATTGCACCTGGTGTTTTTGTAACAGTTGCGACGGATAATGAAGAAATCGCATACCAGATGCAGTATCATTCCATGGGACCTGGACCATTATGGACACTGTATCGTCCATACCACCTGTGCAATCTGGAAACTCCGTTAACAGCTGCCAAGGTTGTTATTGACGGGGAGCCTACCATCGTTCCGAAAAACGGTCTGGTTTCCGAATGTATTACTGTTGCGAAAATTGATTTGAAGGCGGGACAGACAATTGATGGTATCGGCGGGTATACCACCTATGGTTCCATCTGCAAGCATGAAGAGGCAAAGGAAAAAGGCTATGTGCCCTATGGTCTGGTCAATCATAAGGCAGTCATGAAGCGTGATGTAAAGAAGGGTGAACTGATCACATATGACGATATCGAGCTTGACACAACAACACTGATCTATAAGCTGCGTCAGGAACAGGATAAAATCTTCGGATAATTGTAGTATCTCACTGCTGATTTCTGCCTGGCATACAAATATCTGATTTTGCAGGCGATTTATAACAACACATCCTCATGTACGGAATGTCCGTGAGAAATAAATATAAGATTGTAGCTAAGCGGTAGTTCTGCTGTTTCTACAATCTTTTTTTGTTTACTGGTAGGCTTCCTGCATAACAAGGGGAAAGAAACCGGTAGTTATTTTCAAGAAGGAAAAAGCTCTCAGACAGTTGTGGAAGCAGGTAAGATCAGGTCCTATCATACCGGTCATGGACATCTGTTTTTTCTTGGAAGCTGCTAGGAACAGCACTTATTATCGCACTTGTTCAGATAAGAACATTGACGTCAATACATGATTGTGATACTCTTTTATTACGAAAGAAAACGTTTACAGAAAAGAGGAGCCTATGTGAAGAAAATCGTTGATGATGCCCGTCTGATTTATAAGTGCTGTTATCTGTATTATGTAGATGGCATGGGGCAAAGGGAGATTTGTGATGCAGTAGGAATTTCCCGTGCGACTGTTTCCCGCCTGTTGCGTGCCGGGAAGGAAACAGGTGTTGTGAAAATCGAATTGGAAAATCCGGATAGTGTTTTATACGGAGAGCTGGAGCGTAAAGTGGAGCAGCTGCTGGGATTGAAGGAAGTGCTTATCGTAGATGAGTTGGAGCTGGAAAGTAAGGCGGATCATCTGCAGCATGTATATGAAGAGGCACTGATGTATTTGTCCCGTATTATCAATAAAGGGGATACCATTGGTGTATCCATGGGAAAAACGCTGAGCAGTATCGTAAATGTAAAGAAAAGCGTAGATGAGGTGGATTGTACCTTTGTCCCGGTTGTAGGAGGAGTCGGTTCCCCTTATCAGATAGAGGAGGGGTACCATTCCAATGATATCGCGAAGGGCTTCGCCATGAAGTTTCATGGTAAGGCAATGCAGTTTTTTGCCCCGGCAATGTTTGATGATCCTAAGGTTATGCAGGGATTTTTGAAGGAGAAACCGGTTAGAGAAGTGGTATCGGTATTCAAAAAACTGAAGACCGTAATCATGGGAATCGGGACTACGACGGCAAAGGAACCGACACTTGTGAAGTGCGGATATCTGACAAAAGAGGATTATGAGGAGTTCAAACAGCAGGGTGCTGTTGGAGATATTCTTTTAAAGTATGTGGATGCAAACGGAAACAGCGATGCGTTTCGCTCCTTTAATGAACGTGTGATGGGGATGTCGGATGAAAAGCTGTTGAACGTGAAAAACCGCGTCGGGATAGCGGTTGGTGCAGATAAGGGGGAGGCAGTGTTAGGCGTTATACGCGCCAAAAAGGTGAACATTCTGCTTACGGATATCAGTTGTATACGAAGCATGATGTCCCTGCTGGGCGAAGAAATATGATTGCAATTGTGTTGAAAGGGGTATGGGAATGGATGCGTTTACCGATTTGACACAGGGGTTTTTGTCCATGTTTGAAACCGGGGGAGAAATTCTTTTGGGCTGGATGACAACGCTTCTTCCGATGGTTGTCTGTTTAATGACGGCGGTGAGTGCGGTTGTGAAGCTGATTGGAGAAAGCCGTGTAGAAAGGATTACCAAATCTTTGACCCGCTGGCGCATTGCACGTTATACGCTTTTACCGCTGATGGCAATTTTATTTCTTGGAAATCCGCTCTGCTTCACATTTGGAAAATTTCTGGATGAGAAGTATAAGACAGCATACTATGATGCCTGTGTAAGCTTTCTGCATCCGGTTACGGGATTGTTTCCTCATGCGAATGCTGCTGAGCTGTTTGTTTATATGGGGATTGCTTCGGGAATAACGCAACAGAAATTGTCGCTGTCCGCATTGGCAACCCGCTATTTTATGGCAGGACTTGTCATCATGATACTGCGTGGTTTCATAACGGAACAGATATCCGTTTATTTGAATCAGAAAAAGGAAGGGCAAAAGCCAACGGAGGAAGTGGGTGCGGAGAATAAAAAGGATGCCTTGAAACAGCAGCCGGCAGTGCGTGTTACAAAAGGAAGCGCAGGCTGGGGTGGCCCACTTCTTTTACAGGCAGATAAAAGGAAGCATGTCATTTTATGTGTAAGTGGAGGAGGCATCCATCCGATTGCGCAAAGGCTGGCAGAGGCATGCCGGTGTGATGTGGTTGACGGATTTGCCACAGGCTGTCCGGATGAGGAGATTCTGGCGGCTGTAATCGATTGCGGTGGAACGGCGCGCTGTGGTATATATCCAAAAAAGGGAATCCCTACCATCAATGTGCTTCCTACCGGACAAAGCGGTCCGCTGGCACGTTTTATGAAGGAAGACAATTATGTTTCTGATGTAGGTGAGGCGAATATAGAAATCCTCAAAGAAGATACAGCACACACTATCGATACGATGCAGGAACCGGGGTCAAAGATATCTGCACAGCCGGCTTCTTATAAAAATGCGCTTCTTCATGTTGGCATGGGAATGAGCCGTGTTGTCAGTACGTGCTATGCGGCAGGGAAAGAAACCATTGAAATGGTGCTGCGCAATATCCTTCCTTTTATGGCATTTACAGCAACCCTGCTGGGTATGATTCAGGTGAGTGGTCTTGGCAATTTTATTGCAAATTCCATTGCACCCCTTTGTGCAACCCTTCCGGGAATGCTTCTGATTTCTCTGATCTGCTCCCTGCCGGTGGTATCTCCCATCCTGGGACCCGGTGCTGTCATTGCCCAGGTTGTGGGAGCGCTGCTGGGAACGCAGATCGCCCTTGGAAATATACCGGCGCAATATGCATTACCTGCATTGTTCGCTATCAATGCGCAGGTTGGCTGCGACTTCATACCGGTTGGATTATCGTTGTGTCAGGCAAAAGCGGAAACTGTTGAGGCAGGTGTACCCGCCGTATTATACAGCCGTATGATCAGCGGACCTCTTGCTGTTGTTATAGCTTATTTATTCAGTATCGGGATGTATTAGGAAAAGGAGCGAGTGATAATGAAATATGATACCAGAATCAGCGGATGGGGAGAATGTGCGCTGGAATTTTTAAATGAGGATTGCAATTTTCTGATTATTTTCAATGAAACGGCACCACAGGAGCTGGCGGATATCTCTGTATTGCATACCGTTGCCAAGCTGCAGGAAGAGCCCTGTGTCGGAGATACCGTTCAGATTTGTGATGTATCTTATACGATTACGGCAATTGGCTTTGAAGCACTGCATACATTAAAAGAGCTTGGACATTGCTGTTTATCCTTTTCCGGAAGTACACAGGCACTGCGTCCGGGGAATATAGAGCTGAAAGGACCTGTATTCACAGAGAATCACCTCTACAAAGGCGGACGGCTTCAAATCCTGTAAAAGATCATATTGAATTTCAAAGAGAGCGTGAACAACCGGCATATATTCAGGCTCTTTTTCCATATGGGTTCGGACAAGGATATCTGACAGCATTTGAGAAAACTCCTCATAGTAAAGAATACTTCGTATATACGGATTCAATTATGCTATTAACTGTATGATATGTGAGACTTTCACTGAACAGCATATAAAGAATACGAATGAAAGGCTGCTTCTTTCTGTTAAGTAGGAAACCATGATGGGCAGGATGTTGAATTTACTGTTTTAGAGCATTCAGATTCATCGAGTGAATCCCCTGTGTTTCTTCTGAATCAAACTGCATGGCTTCATTGCCTAAAAGCGCATGAATATATGCCAGCGTATCCCGCACATCGGCTTTTGTCAGCTGTAAGGTATGTCCTGCATAAAAGTGTGTTACAGGTAAGGTTAAGAAATATTCCAGTGACTGCCTATACTCTGAAAGATAAGATCCTTCTATTTGAATCAACGGCTTTTCCAGTGTATCTCCAACAAACAAAGCATTCAGCGTTTGATCATAGACACTGATTCCATCCAGGGTGTGTCCGGGTGTATAAAGCAGCTGAAGACCGTCTGCTATCTGTAACTGTTTTCCATCAAAGCAGTAATTTGGTAAAATCAGCGTTTGTGTTCCTTGAAAACATTTCTTCTGTTCCTGCAGTTCTCTTATACCATGGCGCTGTATCATGGTTTTACAGAGCTGATGAGCATAGATCGGACAATGAGAAAAGCTGTAATTTCCCCATATATGATCAAAATGATAATGGGTGTTGATCACAACAAAATTCTTTCTCGGGTAATCTGCCTTTATGATTTCCATATATGTGGCACCGCAGAAGGTATCGATGATATAGACCCTATCATCTCTTTGAAGAGCATATACATAGGTTTTATAGGGGTTTAGTTCCATAAATTCATAGGCATACAGTGATGGATGTATCATATGTTTTCTCATATACGGTGCCTCCTGTTTCTTTCGTACCATCTTTTTTTCATGTGGCATTGTTTTCTTGTATTTAAACTGGTATGTGATCATTTCACAGTGCTGAGATCAGTCAGCAGGCAGAATACTAGCTGTTTGAAAAAAGAAGCCATTCTATGGTTTATAGAATAAGACTTCTCATGTTTCTTTATGTATTTTGTTCCTCATGAAGCAGATGAATCTGTTTCAAATCACGCTGTGTGGTCACCTTGATATTGTCATAGCTTCCTTCTACAACCTTTATTTTTGTATCTGAGAACAATTCTGCAAGCATAGCATCATCACTGGCGACAATCTCCGGATGCTTTTTTGCCTCTTCATGACAGTTTTTGATCAGCTCCGTGCGAAATGCTTGCGGTGTCTGCGCACTCATATAATTGGAACGCTCCGGAGTGTGAACGACATAACCGTCTCTCACTTCCTTAATGGTATCGATCAGCGGTACCATCAGTAATGCGGCATCCTCTGTTTTCAGTGCAGCCTTTAAAGCTTCCAGATGCTTCGCAGTTAGGAACGGACGTACGCCGTCGTGAATCATGACAAACTCTGTTTCTACTTCCTGCAGACCGAGATATCCGCTTTCCTGTCTGGTTGCCCCGCCAGGTACATAAACGATCTTCTCACTTTGAATAATCTTTTCAAATTCCTCCTGTTCATGTGGAGAGATCGACATGATGATTTTCGCACAGTCCGCATCTTCCAGAAACGGTTTCAGAGTCTGTGTGATGATGGGAGCATTTCCGATTTTGTAAAATACCTTGTTATAGGTCAGACCGGTCCTCGTACCTTTTCCGGCCGCAACAATAATTACACTATAGTTCATGGCAACATCATATCATATATGGAGAAAAAGTAAATATAAGTCAATGGAGAAAACAGACCAGCAGAGAAAGCGCAGGGTACTTATGTGTACGAATGTTAGACTGTTCTCTATCCAATAAGGGTTTCTTATTTTTTTGAATACTGTTACAGAACATACCCATTTGGTAAATTCTCTTTAGCTTCCTACATCCAGCGATATGATCTAATATAGATAAATCGATGTATCGTATTTTTTCCTTGTATAACAAATATAAAACACCATCTTGGCTAAATGACCAAAATGGTATTACGTTACGCTATTTTCTTTTGAAAAAACCATCTTTTTGTAAATCAAGCTCGTCCTCATACAACATATCGAAAATATCTTGACCAGGAACACGTTCTAACTGATATCCACTTTCGCTATATATTTGAAAACATTTTTGATTTCTATGCAAAGCCATCCACGAATCAAAAAATACTTGTGCATATTCCTTACTCATATGCAAATAGTTTTTTGCCAGATAAAATGAAGCTAATGCACTAACACAGTCAATGCTTTGGTTTGACATTACGGAACGTGCTTTGCGGTCGTCAGAACAGAAAATATACAACTCTTCTATACTTAATACTTCTAATATTTGTGCAGTAGAATAAAGTTTAATTTCGCCTAAATTATTATCTCGACCAACTTCTTCATCACATTTTTCTAAAATTGATAAAAAATCATCTATAGTCCATTTTGACCAAAAATCTATTTGATATTCTTTTAGAGTGCCATAATGTTTATCATAGTACTTTGATGAAAATGTAGTACAGCTTTTTTGAGTATATTCAAAAAGTATATAAATGCCATTTGCCCGAAATTATCAATTAAAATACTGAGCAAATCACGATCTGTATAAACACGAATACTATCATTTGCATTTATCCAATTTGCAATTGATGGGTCATGGTTATTTATCTCTTTAATGGTTTGAACATGACATGCATAATGAAAGGAATCAATACAGATAATCCTTTGAATAAAACGGTCTGAATCATCTATCTTTGTGGCGTAAAGTTTTGAAATGAAATCAGTGTCCAGTCACACGCATCGATTCTTACTCATTGCCTGACTCACTTTCTTGAAAACCACTCTCTTATATCTTTGAGTGTACGTTCGTCTTCTACGATACGAGAATCTGACAATCGATCTGCTTCCTTATTTTGTTTTAAACGATTTTCAACAACTCCCAGATCAATTTCATCGAATGTTCTTTTTTTCCATCGCTCTCCAACATTTTGAGATTGCATGGAAAATTCTATTCTTTCAATGGTCCCTTCTTTTAAAAGTTGAATTGCATTTTTTTCACTAATAATATTTTCTTCAAAAAGCCGCAATACAATTGCTTTATATGGAACAGCAAAAATATCCATTAGTTTCACAACAGAATCAAGATCTAATTTACTTTTATCAATTCCATAAATCTCTATCTGTTCTAGTAATTGTAAATCAGGTACAAGAAGCAACCCTGCAAAAGCATTAGCTTCCTTATCTTCTCTTGTTGCTGTATCATCATCCATATTTTCTGATCTTAATAATGAACCATTATTGGATAGTGAATCATCTTGATCAGAAATATAGCGCCAAACATGATATAGCTCATGAGCAGTAGCAAAAATCTGTTTCGAAATTGGCAACCATGAATTTAATACTGTGAAAAGTTTCCCTTCTCGAATGCAGGTAAATGCACAAAAATCATCATCTTGTATTGGCAAACGAAAAAGTTCTAAATGTTTGTCATTTTTTGAAACATAATTTTTCAACACAATATAGATATCATCTTGAATGATATTACTGCCGTTGTAGAGTATATTTAATGTCTTTGCTTCTTCTTTCAATTTTTGAAATCGCTTTACATTTTGTTTGTAAAGGCTGTTTGCTAGAATTTGATTCATTATAGGCTGCTCTTCTCTTTCATACCAACCATTCCACTTTCATATATACGAGAATGGAACAGATACATATCAATAAGTTTGTCAGCCATTTCAATTCCTTTTTTTGCTTCTTTCGTCTTGACTTGTCCCATAAATGCACGAACAACATTTGTTTCAACAGGTTTCTCTGGCAATGCTACAAGCCTATCCATTGAAATATTGCAAAAACCAGCAATCTTTTTAAGGTCCATTGCATTGACTGTACGAGATCCTGCAAGTATGTTGCTGACAGTCTGCTTTGAGTAACCAAGAGCATCTGCTAGCTCATATTGTTTCTTTTCTGCTTTTTTTAGTGCTTCTCTAATATTTTTTGCAATCATCATATTCGTATCTGCCATATGAAAACCTCCTCTATCTTTCATCTATATTATAGGCAATTCCGAGGTGTTTAGTCAACGAAATATGAATTTATTTAATAATATTTAATATAAAAATCAATATTTTGTATACTTTCATAAAGCTTTTGTAGGAAACAACTTACTCAATTCATGATGATACAAACCTCTGACACTTAGCTATTTTCTTTTACTTCCTTTAATTTCATGATACATCTTTTCATGAATAATATTTAAATTAAGAATAGATAATTCCTTATCAAAGTAGCGTGTATGTAATGTTAAATATATATCGGAAGTTGCATCAAAATCCTACGTAAAAATAATAGCCATGATTCTTTAGCCACCTGAAAAGAACAACATAAACGCCAATACATCACTCACTTTCGAATATTTTACTTCTTATATTATTAAACATTTACTTCCGGTATTGCTGCTGTTTTACTTCAGAGGATACTTTGAAGTAACATCCTACGAACAGGTTTGTTACCTAAGTGCTGCATAGAACCTCCACATCACACATACATACTCATACAAACAACAATAAGCCCCATTTACGGGACTTATGTGAGTATATAAGTGTAAGTAAGCAAAGAAATAACTGTTTGTTATCGCTTTGTGAAACTGTCCGCAATATGGGTTAACGGATCCAGTGTGACCGTTTTAACGCCTGCCTCCTGAATTGCCAGAAGTTCTTCCTCAGGCGCAAGATGATCAGTGATCAGATAATCGAATGACTGAATCATCCCACTGATGAAACTGTGGTTGGTTCCGATTTTTGTATGGTCAGCCAGAATAAAGGTCTCACCGATACAGCGGGTGATCATCACCTCATTGATAGCAACCTCCTGCAAAATAGCGGTAGTCATGCCGCTTGCCACACTGAATCCGCTGCAGCCGAGAAAGGCTTTTGTTGCCGATACCTTGTTCAGATTATTCAATGCAAAATCACCGACCATGCTTTCTTTCGGAATGCGCAGCTCACCACCGCTCAGACAGATGCTGACCATGGGGTCATGGTCCATGAAAATCGCTTTGCCGTTGTTGGTGATAACGGTGACACGCTTGTTTTTAATATACTTCAGCACAAGCAGTGCAGTTGAGCTTGTATTGATAAATATCGTATCACCGTCCTGTACATACTGTGCGGCATATTTTGCGATGGCATGCTTGTACTGTTCGTTAGATAGCTGTGGGTCATCGTTTTCCACAAAATGCTGAATCAGCTTGGCACCGCCGTAATAGCGCTCCACTGCCCCCATTTCCTCCCAGAACTGCAGATCACGCCGTATGGTCAGCGGTGATACCTGCAGCTCCTCTGCCAGATCCTCGACCGCAGCCTTTCCCTGACTCTGAATCTTCTGCATGATTTTATTGCGTCGTGCATCCACGACTGCCTTATTCATTTTCATATTGTATCCCCTGTTTCATTTCATAAACGATGGAAGCAGGCACCTGCCTCCCTGCTGCTGGACAGCTGTTTCCCTGTTTCCATAGCCTTTGTAAACATTATAACTGCATTTTCCTTATCATTCAATTCTTTGTAAACTTTTCCAAATTCCGTATAATACTGCGCCATTTCCCGATTGTTCATATATCTAGTATCAATCTGCTTGAACTTTGCCAGACTTTTCTTATAATCCTTCATACAGGAAAGATACACGGCCTCGATAAACTCCCAGTTATACAGAGGAGAGACCTTGCTGCCCTTGATTTTGGTATCCTTCAGCTTCATAACCTCCGGATACCAGTGCTTTACCTTTGTTCGGTTTCCCAGCTTATAATAGGAATAAAAATAGGTATAATTGCGAATCAGCAGATAATCAAGGGAGGAGCGAAAGGTTTTCTCATTGCTTTCCAACAGCTCGATGCAGGTCTGTGGTTTTCCAATATCCTGATAATACAGAGTATCAAAGATCAGCTGCGTTGTCCGGTAGCTTTTCATGAAATCCCGCTTTTTCAATATGTTATAATAGTGTTTCGCAAGACCTGCGTCACAATCCATATTCAGTGCCATAATCATTTTCTGATATAGAATCCGCAGATATTCCGCCCAGAGTGCTACCCCCATAAAGATGATCAGAAGCAGACCATAGCATAGCTTGCCTTCCGGGCTTGGTTCCTGAAGCAGCTTATATAAGGTATATATTGTGAAGAATGCATAGATGGCAATGGTGATGATACGGCGTGTTGTTTCACTGAACGTGAGTCTTGATAATCCTTTTTTCATATGTCTGCACCTCTTTTACAAATACATTATATGTTCTTTATGAATGGTTGTCAATCATATAATTCATAAAACAATTCATTTATTCATGGTTATATGAATTGTAATCGCACACATCTCTCGAATTGTTCATATATTTTATGAACTGTTCATTTAAAACTATTGCCAATTGTTCATGAAATGTTTATCATATGGGTGTACAAAAACAAGCGGCGCGCGCAATTAAGAAACTGGAGGAATATGCAATGAGTCAAGTAGATGAAATTACCAGAGAATCCTGGATTCTGGGAGCTTTTCCGGAATGGGGAACCTGGCTGAATGAGGAAATTGATCAGGAGGTCGTAGAAAAAGGTACCTTCGCCATGTGGTGGATCGGCTGTACCGGCTTATGGATCAAGACAGAGAACAATACCAACATTTCCATTGATTTATGGTTTGGTAATGGAAAGCGTACAAAGAAAAACAAAGAGATGGCGAAATTCCATCAGATGCGCAATATGACCGGAGGGAGAATGACACAGCCGAATCTGCGTGCTGCGCCAATCGTATATGATCCCTTCGCTGTAACACAGGTGGATGCTGTATTATCCACTCATTATCATAACGATCATATCGATCCGTTCTATGCAGCAGCTGTCTTGAAGAACTGTGATGCTGCCGTACCGTTTATCGGTCCGCAAAAGAGTGTGGAAAAATGGCTGAGCTACGGCGTACCGAAAGAGCGCTGTCAGGTTGTAAAGCCGGGGGATGTGGTGAAAATCAAGGACACACAGATCATTGTTGTGGACAGCTTTGATCGTACCTGTCTTGTTACCAATGATGAGGATGTACGCGGTAAGTGTCCAACCGATATGGATGAAAAAGCTGTCAACTATATTATAAAGACACCAGCCGGAAGTGTTTATCACAGCGGAGATTCTCATTACTCCACCTATTATGCAAAGCACGGCAAGGACTACGATATTGATGTTGCATTAGGCTCCTATGGGGAAAATCCGGCAGGGAATCAGGATAAAATGACAAGCGTGGATATCCTGCGTATGGCGGAAGCACTGAACTGCAAGGTCGTTATTCCATTCCATTACGATGTATGGACAAACTTCAAGGCAGACCCGCAGGAAATCAATATGCTGTATGAATACAAAAAGGATGTTCTGGATTATAAATTCCATCCGTTTATCTGGGATGTCGGTGGAAAATATGTGTGGCCGACAGATCAGAACAAGCGCCAGTTCCATTACCGCAGAGGCTTTGAGGACTGCTTTACGGATGAACCGAATGTTCCGTTCCGTTCCATATTATAGGAGGTAAAGCGCATGCTGAAGGAAATCATTGAGAAAGGCTACTTTTCCTTTGAACAGCACTTTGATGACTGGCAGGAGGCAATCCGTGCCGGTTATCGTACGCTGCTGGAAGCGGGAGTTGTAGAAGATATCTATGTGCAGGCAGTTATTGACTGTGTAAATAAATACGGTCCCTATATCGTTATTGTACCGGATATCGCCATGCCGCATTCCACAGAAGGGGCAAAGGGGTGCCATGGCACTGCCATCTCCTTTATGAAGGTGGAAGAGCCTGTGGATTTTGATAAACAGGACCCTGACAAAAAAGCAAGACTGTTTTTCTCCCTGGCCGCTGTCGATCATGAGCAGCACCTGCATAATATTCAGGAGCTCATGGATGCCTTGATGAACGAGGAGCTCGTCAATGCATTACTGGAAGCGCATACAGTTGAGGAACTGCAGCAGGCAGCACAAACATACGAAGCATAAACCAATATAAAGAGAGGGAAAACTTTATGGACTTTTTAATGAGTATCTGGAGTTTCTTCGCAACAAATATTCTGACACAGCCGGCGTATTTCATCGGGCTCATGGTTCTGGTCGGATATCTGCTGCTTAAGAAACCGTTATATGAAGCATTCGCAGGCTTTATCAAGGCAACCGTCGGGTATATGATTCTGGCTGTCGGATCCGGTGGACTGGTCAATAACTTCCGCCCGATTCTGGTCGGATTGAAGGACCGCTTCAATCTGGATGCGATGGTCATTGACCCGTATTTCGGACAAAATGCAGTTACAGCAGGGCTTGGGGAACGCTTTGGCAGAACCTTTTCACAGGTCATGCTGCTGCTGTTGATTGCGTTTATCATGAATTTACTGCTTGTTCGTTTAAAGAAATGGACAAAAATGCGTGCCGTATTCACGACAGGACATGTACAGATGCAGCAGGCTTCCACCGCTTTCTGGCTGATTCTGTTCTGCTTTCCTACACTGGGAGATACACCGATTCTGATCCTCATGGGTCTGATTCTGGGCCTGTACTGGGCAGTCGGCTCCAATCTTACCGTTGAAATCACGCAGGAGCTTACCGAGGGCGGAGGCTTTGCCATCGCTCACCAGCAGATGTTCGGTATTGCAATCTTTGCGAAGCTGGCAGATAAGCTGAAGGGGAAATCCACCAAGCGTCTGGATGATCTGAAATTCCCGGGCTTCCTGTCCATCTTCAATGAAAATATGGTGGCAACCTCCATTTTGATGTTCCTGTTCTTCGGAGCGATCCTGCTCGTGCTTGGCAAGGATTATCTGGTCAGCATGGAGTTCATGAAGGCCGCTGATAATTTCTTCTTCTACATTATGACTACGGCATTGAACTTCGCTGTCTATCTGGCAATCCTGCAGCTTGGTGTACGTACCTTTGTTACCGAGCTGACAAATTCCTTCCAGGGTATTTCCAACACCTTCCTGCCTGGTGCAGTTCCGGGCATCGACTGTGCAGCGGTATTCGGTTTTGGAAGCGCCAATGCAGTTACGGTCGGCTTCTTGATGGGAGCGCTTGGTCAGTTCCTTGCCATCATGATTCTGCTGCTGATGAAGAGTCCGACACTGGTTATCGCAGGGTTTGTACCGGTCTTCTTCGACAATGCGGTAATCGCAATCTATGCGGATAACCGAGGCGGTATCAAAGCAGCTATGCTGTTCCCGTTTATCTCCGGTCTGATTCAGGTATTTGGCTCAGCTCTGATTGCCGGAGGTGTCGGTCTTGCGGCATATGGTGGTTATCTTGGAATGTTTGACTGGGCAACCGTATGGCCGTTATTCACCGTCATCATGAAATTCCTCGGATACTTCGGTGTCGCGATCGTTGTATTGATTCTGCTTGCAATTCCACAGCTTCAATATCGCAAGCATCCGGATACGTACTTCCTGATTACAGAGGATTATGATGAATATCTGGAAAAAATGAAAGAAAAAGAAGCGCAAAAGGCGTAAAATAGAAGTGACATAATCAATAAAGGAGAGATGACAATGGCTGGAAAACTGAAACTGCTGGTCTGCTGTGGAAATGGTGCAGGCACAAGTATGATGATCAAATTAAACGTTGAAAAGGTAACGAAGAAGATGGGGCTGGGTATCCAGGAAATCCGTCACTGTGCGGTATCCGAAGGAAAATCTGCCGCAGGCCAGTATGATATCGTTCTGTGCTCCAAAAACTTTGTAAGCATGTTTGCGGATGCGGAAAAACGTGGCACAAAAATTGTCGGACTGAAAAATGTAATGTCCGCAAAAGAGATTGAAGAAGGGCTGGCAGCCGCTATAAATAAGTAAAAAAGAATAAGCTGCCCAGTGCAGCTTTTCTTATACGCAAAATTCGTGAATTTAACGAAAAATCTATAAAATTAACGATAAAACGTACTATATGAACATACAGAAATGAGGGCTTTGACTATGAAAATTACAAAGAAAAAACTGGATGAAATCCGGCGCTGTTACTGTGCCGCCAGCATCCATATGAACCATGAGAATCACATTATCTATGCCAGTGAGGATCCGGATGTGATGTGTGAAATGTTTTCGGGAAAGAGCTTTGAGCATAAGGAGACGATCTGGAAAAAGGCCGGGGGCTGCATGTCCATTATTCCGATTCCCAATCATGAGGGAGAGTTTCTGGCAGTGCAGGAATTTTACCTCAAGGTATCCCCATCTCTCTCCAAAATCGTGTGGGGGAAATATACAGAGGGCGGCTTTGTTATAAAGGATGTATTACAGCTGCCGTATATTCACCGCTTTGATATCTATCATAAAAACGGAGTGAATTATTTTATCGGTGCCACCATAGCGACTGCAAAGCAGAACAAAGAGGACTGGAGTGTTCCCGGACGCATCTATGTCGGTGAGCTTCCTGAGGATTTGAACGAGGGTATACAGATTGAGGTCCTGATGGATGGGCTGTATCGCAATCACGGCTATTATCGGGATGCACAGCATACCTGCGGGTATTTCGGAAGTGACCAGGGAATCGTTAAGGTCGCACCGCCTGCGCACAGAGGCGGACAGTGGCAGGTGGAATACGTGCTGAGCGGTACCATTGGTGAGATTGCTGTGCTGGATATTGATGGAGACGGGGAGCAGGAGATTATGACGATTGAGCCGTTCCATGGAACAGAGATCCATATTTATAAGAAGCTGGAGGGAAGCTATCAGCGGGTATATACGTATGAGAATGAGATTGACTTTGCCCATACGCTGGTGGGAGGCACCCTGCGTGGCGTACCGACTTTTCTAGCAGGTGTGCGTCGAAGGGATGCGGAGCTGTTCTATGTGCAGTATAAGGACGGCGCCTTTGTGACGAAGGAAATCGATCGTGGCGTGGGTCCGGCAAATCTGTGTCTGGTTAATGAAGAGGACCGCGATCTGATCGTTGCCGCCAATCATACGGCGAATGAGGCAGCGGTCTATATCGTAGAGGACTAGGAGGTATACGATGCTGGAAGAACTGAAAAAGAAGGTGCTGGAGGCAAATCTACTGCTTCCTAAGTATGGACTGATTACCTTTACATGGGGAAATGTATCTGGGATCGACAGGGAACACGGAATCGTCGCCATCAAGCCGAGCGGTGTGGAGTATGACGACATGAGTGCTGAGGATATCGTTTTATGTGATTTGGAAGGAAATGTGGTGGAGGGAAAGCTGAAGCCAAGCAGTGATCTGATGACACATCTGGAGTTTTATAAGAACTTCCCGAATATCGGAGGAGCCGTGCATACACATTCCCGCTGGGCTACGGCATTTGCACAGGCAGGAAAAGCAATCCCTGCGCTGGGAACGACTCAGGCGGATTATTTCTATGGAGATATCCCCTGTACAAGGCAAATGAGTGAGGCGGAAATCCATGGGGAATATGAGCTGGAAACCGGACATGTAATCGTGGAAACCTTCAAGCAGAAAGGGATTGATCCCAACAGTATGCCGGGGGTGCTGGTACACAGTCATGGACCGTTCAGCTGGGGAAAGGATCCGTTTGAGGCAGTGCACAATGCCGTTGTGATGGAGGAGTGCGCCGCTATGGCATTTGTGAGTGTGATGCTGCAAAATGGAAGTGCACAGCCGATGCAGCAGGTATTGCTGGATAAGCACTTCAAGCGCAAGCATGGTCCCAATGCCTACTATGGACAGGGGAGCTCCTCATGAGAGCATATGAGCTGGGACAATATGAGAAATCCATGCCAAACACCCTGTCATGGAAGGAAAAGCTGCAGCTGTGCAGAGAATTCGGCTTTGATTATCTTGAAATGAGTGTCGATGAGAGCGACGAAAAGCTTGCACGGCTGCAATATACCAGGGAAGAACGCGGGGCTATTGTGCGGGCCATGGAGGAAACCGGTGTGCGGATCCATTCCATGTGTCTGAGTGGACACCGTAAGTATCCTCTGGGGCACCCGGATGAGCATATACAAAAAAAGGCTCTTCAAATCATGGAGGCTGCAGTACAGCTGGCAGATGATCTGGGAATCCGTATCATACAGCTGGCAGGCTATGATGTATATTATGAAGTGGGCAGCGAACAGACAAAGCAGAATTTCATCCGCAATCTGCGACATTGTGTGGAACTGGCAGCGAAAAAGGGAATCCTGCTGGGCTTTGAGACGATGGAAACACCGTTTATGGATACGGTGGAAAAAAGCATGCACTATGTTCAAGAGGCTGCTTCTCCCTATCTGGGCGTATATCCGGATATGGGGAATCTGAAAAATGCGAGTCTGCTTTACGGGAAGAATGTAAACGAAGATATCCGGACGGGAAAGGGTCATATTGTGGCGGCACATTTAAAGGAAACTATTCCCGGTCATTATCGTGAAATACCGTTTGGCAGTGGTCATACGGAGTTTGTGGAAAACATAAGAGAGCTGAAGCAGCAGGGTGTACGGATGTTTGTAGGGGAATTCTGGTACACGGGGAATTCTGACTGGCAAAAGGTATGCACACATGCCTCTGCCTTCCTTCGTGATAAGCTGGATCAGGTTTTTGTATGAGCGGCTTTTCGGATATCCGGCTTGTTGTTGCCGATCTCGACGGTACGCTGCTGGATGATGAAAAGCAGCTGGATGCCGGAATCGTTGACGTGATAAAGGAATTAGCGAAACGCGAAATCATGTTCACACTGGCAAGCGGGCGCAATATTCATATTATGAAGCCATATCTGAAGGAGCTGTCTCTGCAGCTTCCCTTTATCGCAAATAACGGAGCGAACATGTTTCAGGGGGATGCCTGTATATATGAGAAAAGCATGGAATCCGTAGAGCTGGCATTTGCTTTCCAGCAGCTGCAGCAACAGGATATTCCATGTATTGCTTACACAAACGATGTTGTTTTTACAACCTCACTGCAGGATGCGCGGCTGCAATTTTTTCTGAATCGTCTGCGTGGAAAAACAATGGTGAAACAAGCAGGCAATGATTGGGATATGCTGGAGCATGCCATCTTCAAGGTGGTTATGGTCGCAAAGAATGCGAATGTGATGGAGCCTGTTCTGCATACGATCAATGCACATTGTGAAAGCCTGCATGCTGTACGCAGTGAGGATGATGTATACACGATCACACATGTGGATGCGACAAAGGGAAAGACGCTGGAACGACTGATGGAGCTGCTGCATGTACAGCCGAAGCAGACGATGGTGTTTGGTGATAACTTCAATGATGCGACTATGTTTTCCACAGCCGGAATCAGTGTTTGTATGGAAAATGGTCAGTCAGAGGTAAAGGAAATGGCGGATTATATCGCAAAGGCGAATACGGAGCAGGGAGTCAGCCGGTTTTTGAAGGAATATGTGTTAAGGTAGGGCAGTATTAAATCTGATATGTTTAAAAAGGTTCACAGGTTATAAAGTCAACGTGTGAATCTTTTTGTGTCTTATATACTTGTGAAGGATCTGGTTAGTAGTTGAAAAAACTGATTTTGGCGATATGAGTATAGCCCTGTAACGATAATTCTACGTGCATGGTCGACAACAAAATAGATATCATCATAACTTGATATTTTGATTTTAATTTGTATGTCTTTCCTTATAGTCTTAATTTTGGGATAGATTGTTTTTCAAAACTGTTTACCGTGCAGAAAAATATAAATACTCACTCACGTTTGGTAAAGCATAGATATAAAAAGCACATGTTTCTATGTGAATCTTTGTGAAATTTCAAAAAAATCTTCTGTTCTGCAACAAAGTGTGTTATGATGAGGTTGCTTAAATTCAAGGCTAACGCGATACTTAGGGATGAACAATAAGTATCGCTTTTTCATGCCTGATAGAAAGAAGAGAACATGAAATTTCAAACATTACATATAACAGAGCCTATTTTAAAGGCTGTTAAAGAACAGGGATATGTTGATCCCACACCAATTCAGGAACAGGCAATACCCTACGCTTTGCAGGGTCGTGACATTCTCGGCTGTGCACAGACCGGTACCGGAAAAACAGCAGCATTTTCCATTCCGACAATTCAATTGTTAAAGAAGCATTATAAACAAAGCATCCGCTCCCTAATCGTAACACCGACCAGAGAGCTTGCCATACAGATTCAGGAAAACATCACAGCGTATGCCCAATATACAACAATACGCAGTGCCGTCATCTTTGGTGGTGTACCGCAGAAGCCGCAGGAACGTATTTTGAAGGCCGGAGTGGATATTCTGGTCGCAACACCCGGTCGATTGAATGATCTGATTCAACAGGGCATAATTGACATCAGCCATATTGAAATCTTCATACTGGATGAAGCAGACCGTATGCTGGATATGGGATTTCTTCCGGATGTAAAGCGGATTATCGCAAAGCTGCCCAAAAGGAAGCAGACATTGTTTTTCAGTGCCACCATGCCTTCAGAAATCCGTAAACTTGCCCAGTCCTTACTGCATGAGCCTGTCAGCATTGAGGTGACGCCGGCATCAACTACAGTGGAAAAGATCGATCAGAGCCTGTATTATGTGGACAAAGCAAACAAAAAACGCCTGCTGTTAAAGCTTTTACAGAAGAACCGCGTACAAAATGCACTTGTATTCACAAGGACGAAAAGCAATGCAAACCGTCTAACAAAGTATCTGAATGAAAACGGTGTAACAACCGGTGTGATTCATGGAAATAAATCTCAGAATGCGCGTCAGCAGGCATTGTTGCAATTCAAGGAAGGAAAAAGCCGGGTACTTGTTGCTACAGACATCGCCGCAAGAGGAATCGATGTTCAGGAGCTGAGTCATGTATTTAACTTTGATATCCCCAATGAGGCTGAAGTATATGTACATCGCATCGGACGTACCGGCAGAGCCGGCAGACAGGGCTGTGCCATTGCATTCTCTGACTGCAATGAAGCAGAGTATGTAAAGAACATCGAAAAGCTGATTCGTATGCACATACCGGTTGTGGAGGATCGCGAGTTTCCAATGCGTAATCTGGAGCCTGCGGCATCTGCAAAGTCGCAGAATAGAAGAAGGCAGAAACCCGCAGCGAAGCCTTCCGTATCCAATCGAAGCGAGAACCGCAGTGCTGCAGTGAAGCACCAAACATCGGCAGCTGCACCAAAGCGGAACAACCGCAGACGCAGACCGCAGTCACAAAAGCAGCCGGCACATACAGCATAAATATAGTAAAAAGCCATCGAATATTCTGGTTCATCGATGGTTTTTATCTGTCTTTAAGAATCATAGCGTGTCATCCATTTTCCCTTACGATAATACAGGAACAGCCATAGGGCACTGGCAATCCAGGTCAGCGGCCATCCCATAAAGACGACACCGATATCATGAAACAACGGTACACTGGTTAGAATCCATGCCATACGCAGCCCGCACCAGCATGTGACCATAACGATCATAGGCACTGTCGTGATGCCTGCGCCACGAATGATACCGTTAAAGGCATGGGATATTGCCAGGAAGATATAGCCCGGTGCGAGTACATGCATCATATACAGTCCATAATTAATCACTGTCGGATCACTGGAGAAAATCGCAAGAACGTTAGGACCTAACATCAGCAGCAGGGCAGAAATGCAGACAATCGTTAGGACACTCATGAGAATGCCGGTCTTTGCACCCTGCTTTACCCGGTCATATTTTTTAGCCCCCATATTCTGTCCGGTAAACGTGGTCAGTGCCATGGAATAGCTCATAACCGGAAGTATGGCAAAGCCGTCGATCTTGGTGTAGGAGCCGCAGCCTGCCATTGCCAGAGAACCGAAGGCGTTGATGTTGCTTTGCACGATAACATTGGAAAAGGAAACGATGGCATTCTGCAAACCGCTGGGAAGTCCCAGTCGGACAATTTCATAAAGCATATGCTTGTGAAAGCGGATATGCTTCAGCTTTACCTGGTATTCTTCTTTGGTACGCATAAGCAGAAGCATGGTTAATACAGCACTGATGGTCTGTGCAATCAGCGTGGCCCATCCGACTCCAGCAATTCCCATGTGAAAGACGATGACGAACAGCATATCCAGAATAATGTTGGTGACGGAAGACACGATCAGAAAGTACAGCGGATTTCTGGAATCACCCACTGCCCGCAGGATACCGCTTCCCATGTTGTAAACCATCACAGATAAAATGCCCAGAAAATAAATACGCAGATACAGCACGGAGCTTTCCATGACATCACTTGGTGTTCCTACCCATTGCAGTACATAAGGAGAAATAAGTACGCCAATCAGCGTCATGACAAGACCTGCCGCAAAGGTCAGTGCCAGCGAGGTATGCACGGCGATGTGCAGCTCTTCTTTTTTTCTTGCCCCGAAATAGCGGGAGATGATGACGCCGGCCCCAACCGCAAGTCCCATGAAAAAGCTGACAAGTAAATTGATGACAGGCGCACTGGAGCCTACAGCCGCAAGTGCCTGTGCCCCGATATAATTCCCCACAACAACGGAATCCACTGCATTATACAGCTGCTGAAACAGATTTCCCAGCAGCAGTGGTATGGAAAACAGCAGAATTTCCTTCCAGATGACTCCCTCAGTCATCAAACCTCTGTTTATTGACTTCTCTTTATTCATTCTACTACCCCTTTGATATTTGTATCTTATTATACGCCTGTTTGGTTCAGAGGTAAATGTTAAAAAAATGAAAAGGATTGGATGTTCAAAGCTGGGACAAACAGGATTGTACAAAAAGATATTCCCCGGGAAATGGATACATAACCCATGAAAGTATACTTTTCCATAATTTTTCATAGAAAAAACATTGTAATTTTACGGTGTATTTGTTATCGTATAAATGCTCACGCAATCGGATTCATATGATATACTATAATAGGACAGGAAAGAGGTCATAATCATGGAAAATAATGAAATACTGGACCTGCTGGAACAGGAATACCTGCAGGAATACAGGAAAATACAAAATCGACTTCTTAAAAAAATAAGAGAGAGCAGCTATCTGAATGTGGAGCTGCATGACATTGCGAATCAGCTGTATACTGCCCAGCTGCGAAGCCTGCAGCCGCAGGATATTTACAATGGGGATGAAACAGCCTTTATCAATGGGATTGTGCGCAATGTACCGGAGCCGCTGTTGTTGAAAAACAAAAAAAGCAAGGCCGGAAACCGTGCGGTGATTAGTATACTGGTGGCTGTAATCATTATGATCAGCTTTTATGCTATCAGCCGCAGTGTGGCAATCGACGATCAGCGTAAGGCAATGGGCTATCTGCAGGAATCCAGCAATTATCGTACGATACAGCAGGAAATAAAAGAAGAGGTTGTGTATACCTTTCAGCTGAAGGATGTGTCCTCCAACGAGGGACAGAAGGTTTATGAGAGTGAAGGAAATACGATTTATCTTTCTGATGTGGAGGAAGAAACCGATGCCTATCTTATCTATTTTGAGGCAAGTGGGGAATTCAGCACACAGGGCGGAAGTATTGTCTCTGTTGTTTCCCATGACATAGAGAAAAAGCATAAGGCTTATGAGCTTGAGGGTAGTGTAAATGTTATCCTTGACAGCGGTATGCAGGAGCTTCCATGGATGTATCTGAGCGTCAATAAAACAAAGAATAAGGATGAATACGGCTTCCGTTTAAGCAAAGCTCTGGTTGCGGGACAATCAAGTGTAAAGCTTCAGCTGAAGGATTTAGTGAAAACTACATGGACACACAAATAGTGTGTCCTTTTAGGCAGTCGTGGTAAAATAAAATTATAAGAAGGTCATGTAAACACTGTTATGAATATCAGTTACATGACTTCTTTTTATATCTTGGATTATTGCTGATGTCGCTTAAAATCCAGGTTTATAGGAAATAACATATTATATACTGGTTAAGCTTATAGGCAAAGAATTCAAGAATTTCATATCGCTTATAATAACAAATATAATAGCAGAATTAGCAATGCCAGTATGCTGTGCGCAAACAAGCCTTTTGCATAGCTTCTCGCATTCTCATATAATTGTTTGTTGAATTCTTCGTTTTTGCTGTTTAATTCTCTTAAACGCTTTCTTTCGTTATCCGTCATCATGCATACCTCCATATGAAACATAAGCTTGTGAGAAACAGCAGGACAGTTTGAAAAAACTCATTGCTTTCATGATACGGTGACACTTCTTTGCTGTTACTCTTTTTGTATACACTTACTTCAATAATATACTAATTGTTTCTAAAAAAACATGCAATACTTTAAGAAAAAGAGGATACGGAAACGGAAAAATTAACGTAAATTCCATATCGGTAAGGGCATTCTACATCGATAAATATGACGGGAACGATGGAACAAAGCATTTATCTATATGTTACTATTATCCCTGTATCTTTTACATCCGTTATCAAAGCAGCACTTTACGATTTTATTTGCACATTCAGGTGTAATTGTTAATCTGTTCTTAATGTGAAAGCAATCTTATAATGTGGATGTAAGCGATACCGAAAACAAGAAAGGAGAATCCTGTATGAGATTATATTCCATAATGAAAGACTTTCTGACAATGAAGGAATACCTGCCCATGGAATATTTCATGAAGCGATATGATGTATCCAGAAGAACGATACAGAATGATCTGTCATATCTGATACAGATTTCTTCAAGAAACGGGTATCAGCTGCACATGCGCAGGGGGAACGGATATCTGCTTGAAGTAGTCAATGACCGTCTGCTGGATGAATTTATGAAATCGCTCGAGCATGAAACGATGTTTGACATGAAGGACCGCGTCAAGAACATGATGGCGTATCTGACATTGCAGGAAAGCTATGTTTCCATGGATCGTATGGCAGAGCAGTTTCAAATCAGCCGTACCTCAGTAAAAAAGGATTTACAGGAAGTGGAAAAGCAGCTGCAAGCTCATCATTTGCAGCTGGAAAAGAAAAGCCATTACGGCATCCGTATCCGTGGAGATACACAGCATATTCGAAAGCTGATGAGCGAGCTGTATTTTGATGGGAATACCTTTATCACGCAGGAGCTGGAAAAGGAGGATGCTTCCTTTAGCCGGATTCATGAGGTGCTGGTACACAGCATTGAGCAGGAGCATCTCAATATCAATTACAATGAATTGAAAAATGTTATCGTATGGCTGAAGGTCACGCTGTATCTGGCGCAGATTCGAAAAGAGGAACGATATCATCCAAATGAGCGTAAGGATGCCTGTGAACGGGTCGGGGCAGAGGTCATACAGACCGTGGAAGGCTTATTCACCTATGGTATATCAAAAAAGACCTATCAGCAGTTTCTTGAGGTGCTGCGAATCAATATTCGTCAGATGGTACCGGCCAGCTCCTTCAGCGTCAGTCTGCGGGAGGATATCGACCAGTTTCTGCATGAATGCGATGAGGTATATGGAACAGAATTCAGTGAGGACGAGGTATTTAAAACATCACTGCTTACCCATGTATCCCTATTGATCGACCGGCTGCATCAGAAAATATCGTATAAGAATAATCTGATCAGTGAAATCTGTATTCGCTATCCGATGATTTTCAACATTGCCATACGCTTTGCGGATATGCTGAAGGAAAAATATGATGTTGAGGCGACGCACGATGAGGTCGGCTTTGTAGCGACGCATTTTGCGGCTCACATGGAAAAGGAACGCGAGCTGCGTATCCGACGGTTTAACCGAATCGGCGTCGTCTGTTCCACCGGCGGGGGCAGTGCCTATCTGATCAAGCTTCAGATCGAATCGCTGTTTGTCAAGGCAGAGGTGGAAACCTTCAGCTTTCTGCAGCTGGAGGAGCTGGCAGCTTTTCAGCCGGACCTGATTTTTACCATCGTCCCTTTGAATCGGGAATTCAGTGCTCCGATTATCTATATCAAGGAGCTGCTGGATGATCAGGATCTGATTCGTATTCGTCAGGTGCTGCAGTTTGATAATTGTGATTCCCTGAGCATTGCAGATGTGGATTCCTATATCTATTCACTGTTCAGCCGTGATTTTTTCCAAATCAGTGAGGAAACAGACTATCCGGCTCTCTTGAAGCAGATGGCGGATCAGCTGGAAACCTGTGGCTATGGCGGTGCGCATTATGCGGATTACGTCATGGAACGCGAGTCTTATATGAGTACCGTGTATGCACATGGTGTTGCTATACCGCATCCGATTCAGATCATTGCGGAAAAGAATATGATTTCTGTCTGCATATTGCATAAACCGCTGTGGCATGAGGGCAAAGAGGTACGCATCATCTTTATGATATCCCTGACGAGAAGCAGCTATGAGATGCATAAGGATATCACCCGCAAGCTGTATCAGCTTATGAAGGATGAAAAGCGTCTGGAACGGGTGTTAAGCAGCAGGACGCTGGAGGAGCTGCTGATTGTTATGAAGGAACTGGATGGAGGAAGTATATGAAAGAAGAGTTACTGGTACGCCTGTCTAATGCGGATGCGGTTGCTTCCAAAGAGGGGGAGGTACGCGCCATATTGAAAGAGGAATTATCCGCATACAGCGATGAAATCACATACGATACGCTTGGCAGCATTTCCTTTCACAAGAAGGGGACAGCTGAAAAACCGCTGAAAATCATGTTTTGCGCCCATATGGATGAGGTCGGCTTTCTTGTGCGGCATATATCAGATATCGGTTTTGTATATCTGATTGCGCTGGGCGGCGTTCAGCAGAAGAGCATGGAAATGCAGGAGGTAAGGATTACCACGGCCTTTGGAGCGAAGGTGTCCGGTATTCTGAACATTACGACAGATGAAAATCACCATGTCAGGGAGCTGTATGTGGATTTGGGCTGTGACAGTCGCGAAGAGGTTGCGGCACTCGGTGTGGAAATCGGCAATATGGTCTGCTTTGCCAGCAGTGCACATCCCTTCAACCACGAGCATGTATATGCCGGCAAGGCGATGGATGATCGCAGCGGCTGCTATGTGCTTGCACAGGCGATGAAGCGTCTTCATGCGCTGCCACTGGAAAATGAAATCATTCTGTGTGCAACCAGCAGTGAAGAGGTAGGTGTGCGCGGAGGGAAAACAGCAGTATATAAGGAAGAGCCGGATATCGTCTTTGCGCTCGATGTGGCAAACCATCCAGAGCTGTCAAGAAACCATACCAATCACCGTATGTTGGGAAAGGGCTGTATGCTGGTGCATTATGATAAAACACTGGCACCGAATGAGAAGCTGCTGGCGTTTGTTAAAGAAATTGCACAAGCCCACAATATTCCATACCAGTGTGATATGTTCAGCGGTGGAGGTACCGACGCGGGCAATGCAGGAATCAGCCGCAGTGGTACGCTCGCTATGGTCATCGGAATACCGCTGCGCTATTGCCACGGCTCCTGGAGTCTGGTGAATACACGGGATTTGGATCATACAATAGAGCTGGTCGTACAGCTGGCGAACGCATTGACGAAAGAGAGAATCGAAGCATTTACTGCATATTAACGAGGAGGAAACGAAATGAATCAGTTGGAACAGGAAATCGTAGGCATGATTTCAGCTGCCGGAGATAGCAAGGCAAAAGCATTTGAGGCTTTGAAAATGGTAAAGGAAAGTCGTTATGTTGAGGCACGCGAGCTGCTTGCCCAGGCGAGAAAGATAGATCTGGAGGCACATAAAATCCAGACAAAGCTCATCACTGCAGAAATGAGTGACAGCGATGAGAAACCTGAAATCGGGTTGTTGATGGTTCATGCGCAGGACCATTATATGACTTCTCAATTAGCGAGAGATCTGATTGAGGAAATGATAAATGTGTTTGAAGCAAAGGAGGGTAACTAACATGAAAATCGTATTGTGCTGTGCAGGAGGCTTCTCTACAACCATGCTGATGGATAGCATGAAGAAAACTGTCAAGGACAGTGCCAAGCTGAACATTGATGATTTCCAATTTACTGCAATACCGGTAGATTTGCTGCAGAGTGAAGTGGAAGGTATGGATGTACTTGTCATCGGACCGCAGATTGCACACAAAATCGACTACATCAAGCCGATCATCGATCCGTACCATATTCCTTATGTTATCGTAGATAAAGATACATATGGAAAAATGGATGGTGCCACGGTTATGAAAATGGCATTGATCGCAAGAAAAAAAGCAGATATGCAGAAATAATTCTGAGGGGAATTATAAAAAAGAAAGCGAGAGTGGAAACATGTTTGATAAATTTGAGGCATTTATGAATAAATATCTGACGCCGATCGCCAATAGGATGGATAAACAGGTGCATCTGAGTGCAATCAAAAAAGCGATGGTAGCGATGACACCGCTGCTGATTATCGGAAGCTTCTGTTTGATTCCGGAGGCAATTCCGAATATGATCGGTGCAGAGAATCCGGTATCGCAGTGGATCACAGCCAATCTGGATATCATTTATATTCCGTTTAATGTCGGGATGAGTCTGATGTCTTTGTATGTGACGGCTATTATCGCCTACCATTTGGCGAATTCCTATAAGCTGGATGTTCCCGGCTGTATGAGTATGGGGATTATTGCCTTTTTGATGATGGCAGTGGAATATACGGAGGATGGCGGTATTTCCGGGACCTATTTAGGTACCAAGGGGCTGTTTGCCGCTATGTTTGCGACGATTATTGCGGTAGAGCTGTATCGCTGGTGTATTAAAAAGCATTTTACCATTAAGATGCCGGAGTCCGTACCTGATTTTGTATCACGTTCTTTCGAAATGATTCCGATTTCTGTTATCGTTATCGGTTTCTTCCTGATTATCCGCGTTGTATGTGTGAATGTATTTGAAACCATACCGCCGATGATCTTCACCAACCTGTTAGCACCGTTGGTAGGCTCCATGGATAATCCGCTGGCCTTCACCTTCCTGCAGATGATGAGCTGTCTGTTGTTCTTCTTCGGTATTCATCCATCTGTATTGAGTCCGATTACCAGTCCGATTTCCACACAGTTTCTGGCTGACAATATCGCTAATTACAAGGCACATCTGCCGCTGGAGCATTTCTATACCGGTGGTGCGATCTCTGCTTTCGCAAACTTCACGGGAACCGGAGTCACCTTTGGTCTTGTATTCTGGTGCATCTTCTCAAAGGCGGCGGCACAGAAGAAAATCGGCCGTGTAGCTTTGATTCCTGCATTATTCGGTATCAATGAACCGATTCTGTTTGGAGCGCCAATCGTATTGAACCCGCTGTTCTTTATTCCTTATGTTATCGGAGGGGCGATTCTTGGAACCTTCCCGCACTGGCTGATGGATATGGGACTGCTGAATATGCCGGTCTTCAATCCTCCATATGTCGGAGTCTTCCTGGAGGGCTATCTGGTCAACCTGGATTGGAGAACCATTGTAGTAAATGCTATTCAGATGCTTGGTTCTATTGCACTGTGGTATCCGTTCTTCAAGCTGTATGAAAAGCGCGAGCTGGAAAATGAAAAAGCTGTGGAAGCACAAAAGAGTGTGATCTCCGCAGAGGATGAAGCATTGCTGAACGATTTGGATCTGGATTTCTAAAGACGCAGTATTGGTAAGGCAGGCGCAGGTCTGCCTTATTTAAAAATTAGGAAAGGGGTGCTGTGCAATGGCAAAGCGCTTAGGAAAGCTGCAAACATTTCTGCAGGAGCAGAAACTGGATGCATTGCTGATCAAAAGTAAAACAATGAAAAAGTATATGGACACACTGACAGGGAGCGGCTGTCAGATTCTGCTTATGAAGGATCGGGGGTTTCTGATTGTTGATGGCCGTTATCTGGTAGAAGCAAATGAGCGGGAGCATGAGTTACAAATCGTGCAGCATAAGCCGCATACCGGTGGAAACGGATATCTTGGTGTTGTTGAAGAGCTGCTGCACAAACATTCCTGTAAAAGCATGGGGGTGGAAAGCTCACAGCTGCTGGTAAAGGAATACTGGCGTATGGAGGCTCTCGGTGTGGATATCCGCCTGCTGGATGAGGAAATTCATATGCTGCGCATCTGCAAGGATGAAGAGGAACAGCGTCTTATGCAGGAGGCAGTGGATATCACAGACGATATTTATCAAAGAGTCATCCATCATCTGCATATCGGTATGAGTGAATATGAAATATCTGCTTTGCTGCAGTATTATGCGATATCCGCCGGTGCAGCGCAGATGTCCTTTGAAACAATCGTAGGGACCGGAGAACGCAGTGCCCTGCCGCATGGACGCCCGACAGGAAGGAAGATTCGTGCGCATGAGCCGATCCTCATGGACTTCGGTATTCAATATAAAAATTATCAGTCTGATATGACAAGAGTCTGCTTTATCGGTAAGCCGAAGCCGGAAATTGCAAATATTTATCATATCGTTCTGGAAGCACAGCTTGCAGGTATTCGGGCGATGAAACAGGGGGCAGTGGCGTGTGAAGTAGACAACGCTGCACGCGCAGTTATAACGCGCGCAGGCTATGGGGAATATTTTACACACGGTCTGGGACATGGCCTTGGAATCGGCGATGGCTGTGAATATCCGATTCTGAATGAAACGGGTACTGTTGTTTTACAAAACGGTATGATGATGTCCTGTGAGCCGGGAATCTATCTTCCGGGAATCGGCGGAATTCGCATAGAGGATGATGTGGTAATCAGAGATGGTATCGGTGTAGCGATGAATAAGACGAGCAAGGAGCTTTTGATTCTGAAGGAGGATGCAGTACATGAAGTATGATTTTGATGAAGTGATCGAGCGCAGGGGCACCTATTGCACACAATGGGATTATATCGAAGACCGCTTTGGGGAAAAAGACCTGCTTCCGTTTTCTATTTCCGATACGGACTTTCGGATTCCCAAGCCGATCAGTAATACGATTAAAAGGATCGCCCAGCACGAAATCTACGGCTATACGCGCTGGAATCATCATGATTTCAAGGAGAGTATCACCGGATATTTTCAACGGCGTTTTCAATGCCATATGGAAGAGGATTGGATATTGTACAGTCCAAGTGTCATGTATTCCGTTTCTCTTCTGCTTCGGCTGTTATCAAAACCGAAGGACCGCATTCTAAGCTTTAATCCCATGTATGATTCCTTCTTCACGGTAATTGAGGATCAGGATCGCATCCTTGTAAGCCATGAGCTGGTACAGGGGGAGCATGATTTTGAAATCGACTTTGAAAAATTCGAAGAGGATATAAAAGGATGCTCCGTATTTCTCTTATGCTCTCCGCACAATCCTACCGGACGTCTGTGGAGTCGCAGGGAGCTGGACAAAATGGTATCGATCTGCAAGTCGCATGGAACGGCTATCATATCGGATGAAATTCATATGGATATGCAGCTGAGGGGAAAGCATACGCCGATCCTCGATTATATAGAAGATTATGACAAACTGTTTCTGGTCAGCTCCTGCAGTAAGACTTTAAATGTTCCCGGATTGATTGGCTCTTATGCGGTGATTCCGGATCAAAGCATTCGTGATGAATTTCTGTACCAGACAAGAAAGCGCGATTTCCTGAATTCTGCAAGTATCTTCGGAATGTATGCGACTATGGTCGGTTATACGGAATGTGATGATTACATTGATCAGCTGTGCGACTATATCCGCGGAAATATGGAGCTGGTGGAGCAGTTTGTGAAGGCGCATTTCCCGGATATGCGCTTTACTATGCCGCAGGCGACATATCTTGCGTGGATCGATGTCAGCGCTGTGCCGTTTTCAAGTGAGGAGCTGCAGGAAGCTCTGGTGCATATCGGAAAGGTTGCTATCATGAAGGGGGAAACCTATGGCAGCAATGGTAAGGGGTATCTGCGTATGAATTGCGGTTGTCCAAGAGCTAAGCTTTTGGAGGGGCTGCAGCGTATGAAGAAGGCGGTGGATGCCCTATATGAAGAAAAGAGGTAAGAAAATGCAGCTGAATATGACAGGTATTTATACAAAGCTATATGCGATTACCGATCATACGCCGTGTGATGTCGATACACTGAAACGCCTGGGTGCTTATATCGTGGATTGGGTAGTCGGCGGTATTTTTACCGGGCTGCCTGCTGTTCTTTTATACAGCGGATTGACAAAAAAACAGGATATGTTTGGTGGTCTTTATGTTTTTGAATCACTTGGATATGCACGAGGCTGGGCTTTTCTGGCCGGGGCACTCTGTATTTTGTTTGCACTGTTTTATTTTGTATATGTCCCATGGCGCATTTGGCCGGGGCAGACACTGGGGAAGCACATTGCCGGTTATCGAATAGAAAAAACGGATGGTACAGCAGTGGATTTGCTCACATTGCTGAAGCGTCAGGTTATCGGTGGTTTTCTGCTGGAGGGGGCAGCATTTGTCGCATCGAATTATATCCGGCAGCTGGTGACGCTGTCCTTGAGCTATTATGTAGATTATTACTGGCAGATTGCAGGGATGATTCTTACAGCACTGTCCCTTATTCTTGTGATGAAAACTGACTCACATCGTTCACTGCATGATTATCTTGCGAAAACAAAAGTGGCTTGTGTAGAAAAGAGCAGCTAACCGTTCTACTGTCTGATAATAAAGGATTAGACAATAAGGGAATGGGGAATTGCAGAAGGCATGGGCTGCGTATACAGAGGGAAAAGAAAGCAGGTACCTGTAAATAAGGCTCCTGCTTTCTTTTTTTGTACTGTAACATGATAAGCAGTGCTATAGGCTTATTCGCATGTCACATTATAGAAGATACCGCCAAGCTCCGGCAGCTGCTTCAATTCGTCCTTTACCTTTCTCAGAATGATTTTCTCATCCTCATCGGATGTACAGTCAAATACCATCTGAAGTCCCTTTTTGCCCTGATAGGTAAGCGGAAGCTCCATGGATAATACTGCCTGCTTGATTTCCTCGCATTTGGTAACTGATCCAATCAGCAGTTTCATCAAATCCCTTCTTTCTTTTCTCTAGTATAGCACTCGAAGACAAGCTGTAACGAGGCGTTATTTTCACAATAATATGCAAATAAAAGCTTGATTGATATGCAGGAGAAAAGCGTGAAGGGATGAATAATCATACATCCTCGACAGTGTTATTTTATGTGAAACGCAGGTGCTTATCAATCGTGCGCAGTCGTTCTTTTTTTTGCTGAATATATTATAAAGTCCTATGGGAAAAATTAAAAGCCAATGATTTGCCCTGATAATAAAAAAGCAGAAGAAATTCTATGGTGCCAATGCTTTGACATGTATGCTTTATGTACAGGTTCCTGCCTTTTTATGCTGCGTCAGGAATGATAGCCGGCATATACTGCAAAAAGAATGAACTGATGTTTGCACAGCTCTTTTGGTTATGAGTGATACCGCTTTTCAGGAAAGGTGCAGAGATTGCAGAACAGCAGGTCGAATATCGTCTTCAACATCCAGTATATTCATTGCCTCCACAGCACTGACGTTGATTCTCTGCATCAGCTTTTTTACATGGAGAAGGGTTGCTTCCGCTTTGCCTTCTATCTTTCCTTCCGCTTTTCCTTGTTGTAAGCCTTGTTCCAGCCCTTTTACCAGCCCTTGTTCCAGCCCTTGCTCCAAGCCCTTTTCAATACCTCGCTGTTCGATAAAATCACTAAAGTTGCACATATCCATGACCTCCTTACCAATCTCTCTTTCCATGAGTATACCATACTCCTTCTGTAATTGTTCCTTTTTATCCACGATTGCGAGATTTTTTATGAACAATATTTTTAACAGCTCTAGCAGCCTCTGCTTGTTCTCATCCTCCTGCTCTACTGCATCCGGAATATCCTGCGCTTTACGAATGCCTTCCTTCTTCGGATACACCATGACCGCCGTTATCAGGTCATAGTCCTCCTTTTCCGCATGCCATATCTTTG
Organism: [Clostridium] innocuum; assembly: GCA_012317185.1. Classification (NCBI taxonomy): domain Bacteria; kingdom Bacillati; phylum Bacillota; class Clostridia; order Eubacteriales; family Clostridiaceae; genus Clostridium; species [Clostridium] innocuum. The sequence continues at coordinate 559,259 of CP048838.1, forward strand.
TTTCACATGTTTCCTGTATCCTATACGTATTGATGACATCATTTTTCTGATTGTCATGGCCGATACAGATCCAGATAGATCATACCTTCTTGATTTTGTCATAATCGGAATGCTGAAAACCATCCCTTGGATGCTTCTGCTTTGCCATCAATCTGCCGCAGTAATACAATGCACGCTTGATCAGTGGATAGCCTGGATTATCCCTTGCCTGACTTTCCAGATTGATGATCATACGAAGTCTGTCTTCTGTGTCTGTGTTCTTTCGGGTATCATTTTGCTTCAAGGGTAGCGCCGCTTCAAACTGGATATCGTATCTGATTTGTGCCCCCGGTATGGATTCGTCGCTGACCTCTATCTGCTGATCATCAATGTATTCACAATCTGCGGTGTTCATGGTAGATAATTCGATATAGGACGGTATATCCTCCAGTGGAATATCTGCATATTCCGGAATGCAGCCCTTCATAACATAGGCGAGTATCTGTTTATTTGACAAAAGCTTTTTACAATACATATCATATGCTTTCTTATCATCGTAATGGCTGATGACAGAAGCAGTTTCTGTATATTTCTTCATAATCATATCCCTTCTTTCCTGTATTGTTGTATGTGCTTAGGAATATGATCAGGTGGTGCTCTTTCTCTGCTGTTATTTTCATAGGAATCCAGAAGTGCCTGCCGCTTGCTTTCACAACCAATAATTTGTGAATCAAAAACAAGGCAGTCACCGCCGACAAGTGGCGTTTAATTGCAGCGTATTGCTTCGGGTAAGAAAAGAATAACTTAAGCTGTTGAAAGCATAAGAAAAAACGCTTCTAGCAGGCTGTTGAGCTACGGAAAGGCCGGGGCTTTTGCGGATGGATCGTAAATGGATAGATCGTATTTATTATATAATTCCTCATGGGTCAGCCCCTCCTTTTTTTCGTATCTACAGTCTAACACATATCCTCATGAAAATACAGAAAAAAATCCCGATCCACCTTCTGAAAAAGATTGGATGAATGCTCTTGTATACGCTCTTGAACGAGGAACAGCAAATATACCCGGCTGTTTCTGCTTACTACTGATGTTGCCTGTATTTCTGTAAACATCGCGGAGATGATATGCCGGTAATATCAGGAATAAGATTAAGGATGAATCAATAAATAGATGATTCCGTCTCATAAAACTCCCTCTGCATTGTCTGAGAAAACAGTACTGCTCTACTCTATTTGGAAAAAGTCAAAATATGACTTTACTTTCACCATTTCCCCATGATATAATCAGTAAACGGGTAGAAATCTCTACTCCCCGCTCTATACATAACGGATATAGGGCCTTAAGACCACGAGGAGGTGTACAGAATGAAAAAATACGAAATCATGTACATCGTGAACGCATCTTTGGATGATGCAGCACGCACTAAACTGATGGACAGTTTCCACAAGATTATTACTGACCACGAGGGTACTATCGATAAGGTAGACGAATGGGGCGTGAAAGAGTTCGCGTATGAAATCAATCACATGAAAAAAGGTTACTATGTTGTCGTAAATGCAACTGCCAACAACGAAGGAATTCACGAATTCGAGCGTCTGGCACGTATCAACCACAGCATCGTACGTTATATGATTATCAAAACTCAGGACGAAGAGTAAGACTTAGGAGGATGGACATATGATCAATAGAGTCGTATTAGTCGGTCGTTTAACGAAAGATCCTGTCTTGCGTAAGACTGCAAATGGTGCATCTGTTGTTTCCTTTACTGTAGCATGTACCCGTCGTTTCAAGCAGGAGGGACAACCGGATGCTGATTTTATCAACACGGTTGCCTGGAATAAAACAGCGGATATCGTATCACAGTATACACATAAAGGTTCTCTGGTCGGTGTGGAAGGAAGAATCCAGACGCGCAGCTATGATGATCAGAGCGGTAAACGCGTTTATGTAACAGAAGTTGTCGCAGACAGCGTACAGTTTCTGGAAAGCAAAAGCGCAGCTGCAAGCAATGCGAACAGCAATGCCTATGTACCTGACTATGATCAGGGAAGCAATCAGGGCTACCAGAGTGACAACAGCAGCTCTCAGTCCTACTCCAATGACTTTACAAGCAGCGATACACTGGATATCGCAAGTGATGATTTACCATTTTAATGGTAGAAAGGAGATTTTCTATGGCATTCAAAAAACAGCGTATGGGACGTAAAAAAGTATGTTACTTTACGAAAAATAAAATTGAAAGCATCGACTACAAGGATATTGAATTATTGAAAAGATTCATTTCCGCAAACGGAAAAATTATTCCAAGACGTGTAACAGGTACACGTGCAAAATATCAGCGTATGCTGGCTACTGCAATCAAGCGTGCACGCCAGATGGCTTTACTGCCTTACGTAAGCGAATAATATCGCATATTCACTCCATCTGTCGCAGGATGGAGTTTTTTCATAGCTGTATCCCTGCACAGGGCGGCAAGGAGCATTGCTGAGGCACGGCAGAGAAAGGAAGCAGAGGGTATGAAGAATCAGACACGTAAGATAACAGAAGGGGCGATGATGTGCGCCATTGTCGGACTGATTCTGTTTATCAACCGACAGCTGGGAAACATGCTGGAATATTTCATGTACTGGGTACTGACCTTTCCCATTCTGGTCTATACGGCAAAATACGGAGTGCGCAATGCACTGGTTCCCTCTGTCAGCATGCTGCTGCTTTCCTTCATGATCAGCTCACCAACAACGATCTTTTATCTCTTTAGCTGCATTGTTGTGGGACTGGTATATGGTGGCGGGGTGAGAAAAGGCTGGAAGAACGGTACGCTGCTTGTTTTCAGCGGTATCTTCACATTTTTTTCCTATCTGGTCACAACTGTTTTGCTTGCAGCTGTATTTGGTTACGATCCGGCAGAGGATATCGAGCTGGTGAAAACCATACTGGAGCTTATGAACATCCATACCGGAATCGATCTCATGAAAACTGTAACGGTCATCGTTGTTCTGGTGGCTGTTCTCATGAGCGTGCTGCAGACGATGTGTATCCACATGATTGGCAACATCCTGCTTTCCCGGCTGCATATCAGGGTACGTCCGATGAACAATATTCTCAGTATTCGTGCTCCGAAATGGAACGGATGGCTGATTCTTGTCATTTGGGTTCTATTTTACAGTGGAAATGTGCTAAAATTAAACCAGGAAGCTTCGACGATACTGCTGGGGGCCTACCTTGTCTGCAAGGTCTATGCAATCGCCTGCGGAGCGATGTGTATCATGGGACTGCTGGTGCTGTTACGAAAGCGCGCATTTGTGTTTCTGTTGATGATTGCAGTCTTTGTGCCCTATGTACAGGATGTCATTGCCGTAATCGGCATTGCGGATATCCTGTTTCTGCTGAGAGATAAAATGAAACGAGGTGTCATAAATGGATCGTTTGGAAAATTTTAAGGTTCAAATCGCAATTATACTGATTGCGGAAGCTGCGGCATTGTTTGTGCTGTATATGGCCGGGATTCCGGGTCTTCAGATTCTGCCCATGACGATTCTGCTGATTCTGAATATCCTTGTCATCATTTGGATCGTATTGAAGTATGAGCGTGATAAGGAACAGCGTGATATCGATATCTCCCATATTCTGGGACATGATGCCAAGGATGCCCTGTCCTTTGGCGAGGTCGGTATCATTACGTATGATGAGCAGTACAATGCGACATGGATCAATGAGTTTCTGGAGGAGCGCTCTGTTAATGTTGTTGGAAAAAAGCTGACCAGCTGGATTCCGGAGATTACAGATCTTTTCAACGGCTCTGTGGACGAGCTGACGGCAAGTGATCCGAATGGGGAATATGTATATGAGATTGCACGCAAGGAAAACGGACAGGTGCTGTTTGTACGGGATATCACTAAGCTGGAAACCATAACAGAACGGTTTAAGAAGGACAGTATCGTTGCCGGATTGCTGCAGCTGGATAATTATATGGAAATTCAGCAGTATGAGGATGAAGGAACCATGGCAACCATCAATACACAGCTGCGTCAGCCACTGGTGGAATGGGCAGGCCGCTACGGGATGTTTATCCGGCGTCTGCGCTCCGATCGCTTTCTCGTCATTTTGAATGAGGCGATTTTCGAACAGGTCGTACAGGATAAATTTGACATTCTGAACACGATACGTAAAAACGCTGAGGATATCGATGTATCCATAACGCTGAGTATGTCGTTTGCCCGTGGTACGGATGATTTCCGTCTGCTGGATACGATGGTGAATGATCTTCTGGAGCTGGCACAGAGCCGGGGCGGTGATCAGGCTGCTGTCAAGAAGTATGGCGAAAGTGTGAAATATTTCGGTGGGAACAGTGAGGCACGTGAAAAACGAAGCAAGGTGCGTGTCCGTGTGATGTCGCAGGCGATCAAGGAAGCCATCATGGAAGCAGACCGGGTGTTTGTCATCGGTCATCAGAATATGGATTTTGACTGCATGGGAAGTGCGCTGTGTATGTCACGGCTGGCTGCTGCCTATAGCAAGGAAGTATATGTGGTATCGGATGGCGGTGGAATCGAACCGCAGCTGCAGGAGGCTTTGATGCTGTACCGGGAGAAGCTGGAGGGACGGCACCGCTTTATCAGTGACGGTGATGCCGCGAAAATGATAGAAAACGACGATTTACTGATTGCCGTCGATCATCACAATCCAAAACAGACGGGAGCTCCGCAGACACTGGAGGCAGCTAACCGTATCGTTGTGATCGATCATCACCGCAGAAGTGAGGACTTCATCGGTAATCCGCTGCTGGTGTATGTGGAATCGAGTGCAAGCTCCGTATGTGAGCTGGCAACCGAATTCCTGCCTTATCAGAACAATAAGGTAAACCTGAGCGAGGAAGAGGCAACACTGATGTATGTCGGTATTCTGGTGGATACCAACCGCTTTAAAACAAGAACCGGAAGCCGTACGTTTGAAGCTGCTGCCTATCTGAAAAATCTGGGAGTTGACCCGATTACGGCAGAGAATCTTCTGAAGGAGGATTTTGATGATTTCGAGGCAAAAACCGAAATCATGAAATATGCAGGACAATATGCGGATGGTATTCTGATCGCCGCAGTTGATAACAACCGTGTAATCAACCGTACACTGATGTCTCAGGTGGCGGACAGTCTGCTGAATATCAAGGATATGGAGGCAAGCTTTGTCATCGGTAATATCGAAAACGGCAAAGTGGCGGTATCTGCCCGCAGTAAAGGGAAGATCAACGTACAGATTATCATGGAGAATATGCATGGCGGCGGACATTTCACGATGGCTGCCCTGCAGAGAGAACAAACAACGGTGAAGGCCGTACAGGAAGAATTGAAACAGATGATAGATACCTATCTGGAAGAAAACAAGGAGGACGACGAAGATGAAAGTGATACTGCTAAGTGATGTAAAGAAGCTGGGAAAGAAAGGGGATATCGTAGAGGTCAGTGACGGCTACGGAAGAAACTTTCTACTGAATAAAAACCTGGCGGTAATGGCAACAAAGAAAAGCATGGAGATTCTGGATGAGCAGAATCTGCAGCATGATCTGGAGGAAAAGCAGAAGGAAGCGGATGCAGAGGACCTGAAAAAGCAGCTTGCGAAGATCACGCTGGAATTCCATGTGAAAACAGGAGAAGGCGGACGTGTGTTCGGCAGTGTTTCCACAAAGCAGATTGTTGCACAGCTGCATGAAACATACGGAATTCATGTGGACAAGAGAAAGGTCATCGATAACGATGCCATCACCTCTCTGGGCTATACGGATGTAAAGGTGGATCTTTACAGAAATAAGGTAATCGGAACCATTCGTGTTCATGTGAACGGATAGGAGGCTTTATGAGTAGAGAATTGCCACATAGCACCGAGGCGGAACAGTCCATTCTCGGTGCAATGATGATTTATCCCAGCGTAACCAGCGTTGTATATGATCAGGGGCTGGATGTGCGAGATTTCTATCTGGATATCCATCAGCGTATATTCTCTGCCATGATGGATATCACGGACAGCGGTAAGCCGGTGGATGTCACCACGCTGATTGCCCGTTTACAGGATATCGAGCAGCTGAATCTGGTCGGCGGTGCTGACTATATCATCAAGCTGAGTGATACGGCGATATCCAGCGCCAACAGTGTGTATTATATTGAAATGATCAAAAGCAGAGCACATCTGCGACGCTTAATCGAAGCAGCCGAACAGATTGCCGAGGACGGCTTTGATACAGCAAATGATCTGGATGAAATCATGGATAAGGCGGAACGGGATATCCTCGGTGTTACGCGCAGCCGTCGTGCCACTGATTTCAAAAGCAGCCGGGAGGTTGTTTCCAATGTCATGCAGGAGCTGATTCGTCTGCGCTCCAGTGATAACCGTGTAACCGGAATCAAGACCGGCTATACCGACCTTGACCGTATGACCAACGGCTTTCAGCGTGGCGATTTGATTATTCTTGCGGCCCGTCCGGCGATGGGAAAGACTGCCTTCGCGCTGAATCTGGCGTTGAATGCATCCTTTTACAATCCCGGGGCAATTGCCATCTTCTCACTGGAGATGCCGGCGGAGGCATTGATGAAGCGTATTCTGAGTGCCAAGTCCGCAGTGGAATCCAATAAGCTGAGAAGCGGTGCTATTCTGGATGATGAATTCAGCAAGCTGAACGAAGCGGCGAATGAACTGATGGCCAGCAAGCTGTTTGTGGATGACAGCTCCAATATCAAAATATCCGAGGTGTTCTCCAAATGCCGTAAGCTGAAAAGTGAGCATGGTCTTGATCTGGTCGTCATTGACTACCTTCAGCTGATCAGCGGAAGCGGAAAAAGCGGAGATAACCGCCAGCAGGAAATATCGGAAATTTCCCGTTCCCTGAAGGGACTGGCCAGAGAAATGGAATGTCCGGTGATCGCACTTTCACAGCTGTCGCGTTCCGTGGAAACCCGTCCCGACAAGCATCCGATGCTGTCCGACCTTCGTGAATCCGGAGCCATCGAGCAGGATGCCGATATCGTCATGTTTCTGTATCGTGATGCCTATTATGCGAAGGATGATGAGGCGGAACAAAACAATCCGACCGATCAGACCGATCTTGATATTGCCAAGCACCGTAACGGTGCGACAGGCAAGGTGGAGCTTGCATTTCAGAAATCCATATCTGCCTTCTTCAACATCGCACACGACGGATTCTCATAGTGTCAAATATTTGTTATATAACTTTTTGCATATTGCATGTAGATAGCATACCGGCTGTGATGCGACAGCCTGTTTCTTCCAAGGGCTCAAGGAAGTGGACATATCGTATAAGAAAAGGGGGCCGCATATGAAATTTGCACTACTGGCCAGCGGTTCCAAAGGTAACTGCTGTCTGATAAAACATAAGGATACCAAACTGGTCATTGACTGTGGAACAACGCGAAAATATCTGAAAAGCTGCTTCGAACAGATCAGCTATGATCCCATGCAGAGCAATGCACTTCTGATTACGCATACACACAGCGACCATGTCGCACAGATGAAGCTGTTTGACCCCATACCAACATATGCGACACAGGATATCGCGACCAGCCATCTGCACGGCATACGCCCCTACGATCGCTTTGAACTGCAGGATTTTCGAATAACCGTACTGCCGATGAGTCATGATTGTGAAGGCACCGTAGGCTATGTCATCGAGACCGAGGATGAGAAAATGGTATATGTGACAGATACGGGATATATTAAAGATGAGGTTAAGGAATACATACGCAATGCGGACTATTATGTCTTTGAAAGCAATCACGATATCGAGATGCTGATGCAGACGACAAGGCCTGTCTATCTGAAGCAGCGTATCATCGGTGACTGCGGACACCTGTGCAATGAGGACTGCTCGAACATCCTGTGTGATGTCATGGGGGATCATACAAAGGAAATCGTACTTGCGCATATCTCCCAGGAAGGAAACACACGGGACATGGCACTTACCACACTGAAGGAAACACTGAAGCGGAAACAGAAGGATCGCGAGGATCTCCGCCTGTATCCTGCGGATCAGTTTTCCATTTATACCGGAGGGAAATCATCATGAAACGACTGACAGCCTTTCTCCTAGTGGCACTGATCGGATGGAATATTGTCCTGACGATTTTATATTTGCAATCAAAAGAGGACACAACAGCAGCAACTGCTGCACAGCAGACGAAGCAGAAGGTGGAAACCGCAAGTGTAAATATCACAAGTGATGTGACAGAGCTTGTGGCGAAGAGCGAAAATAAGGTTGTGACAGTTACTGCCAGAGCACGCGGTCAGGCACTCGACACTGGAAGCGGTGCAGTTTATAAGGTTGACGGAAAGACGGTTTATATCATCACCAACAATCATGTTGTTGCGGATGGGGATGAAGCGGTTGTCACCTTTGCGAACGGCAAGGAACAGAAGGTGGATATCGTCGGAAAGGACGAGCTAACCGATCTTGCACTGTTGAAAACAGATGTTGATTTCAAAGCGGAGGCCTTTGTGATGGGGAATTCCTCACTTGTCAAAAAGGGGGAATATGTCATTGCCATGGGAAGTCCGCTGGGCATTGAGTATCAGGGCAGTGTATCCGGTGGTCTGATATCCGGTGTGGACAGAAGAATGGAAATGGATATCGACAACAACGGTGTTGCGGACTGGGATGTGAATGTTCTGCAGACGGATGCCGCCATCAATCCGGGAAACAGCGGCGGACCGTTAATCAATATGGCAGGAGAGCTGATTGGTATCAATTCCATGAAGATAACGGATACCTCTGTAGAGGGCTTTGGCTTTGCATTGCCGATCAATGAGGTTCTTCCCATCATTACGGAGCTGGAAAACAACGGCAAGGTGGTACGTCCGATTCTCGGAATTTCCGTACAGCCGATCGAGCAGCTGAGTATGCTGGACAAGGCATATCTGGGAATTGATTCCAAGGTGGAAAGCGGCCTGCTGATTGTCAAGGTTGCCTCACGGACACCGGCAGCCTCTGCTGGAATAAAAGAAGGTGACATCCTTGTGAAATTTGATGGTAAGGAGATCAAGGATTATAAGCAGTTCCGTCAGTATCTCTACAGTCATAAGGTAAAGGACAAGGTGAGCATTGTCGTAAACCGCAATGGTAAAGAAATCGAAAAGACGGTAATACTGGAATAAATAAAGGAACGGTATCTGATGCATGATCCTGCACGGATACCGTTTTCTAAAATAGCTGTATGTATAGGGAAAGCAGGTGACAGCAGGATATACTTCATGGCAGATTTGCACTTTTATCATGATCATATCATCCGTCTTGCCAACAGACCCTATCAAAATGCCGTAAAGATGAATCAGGCGCTTGTGGAAAACTGGAATCGAAGGATATGCGGAGATGACGAGGTGTATATTCTGGGAGATGTAACCATGAAGAATCATGTGTATGCCCGGGAAATGCTGAAGAAGCGAAAGGGCAGAAAGTATCTGATCGAAGGTAATCACGACCGTTTTGTTCGTCAAACAGGATTTGATCAATCTATATTTACATGGGTAAAGCAGATGCATGAGCTGAAGTATGAGGGACATACCTTTGTCTTATTTCATTATCCGATAGCGGAATGGAACGGCTTTTATCAAGGAGCAATCCATCTGCACGGACATCAGCACAATCACGCGGATGTAATTTACAGAAACCGTGATAACGGTCTGTTACGATATGATGTGGGCGTCGATGCAAACGCGATGGTCCCGGTCAGCATACAGGAAATCATAGCTTTTTTTGAATAACATATCAGGGGGTTAGGAGTATATAGTATGGAAAAATTCGAGGAGCTTTCACAGGAGAAGCAGCGGCGTATCATCGATGCCGGTATGGAAGTGTTTGGCAGATATGAATACAAAAAGGCAAACACGGAGGATATTGCGGCCAAGGCAGGCATATCCAAGGGGTTATTATTCTATTATTTCAAGGATAAAAAAAGCTTTTATATGTATCTGTTTCAGTATTGTGTAACTATCGTCACAAAGACGCTGGATGATGAGGACTTCACAAAAATCACAGATTTCTTCGCATTGATGGAATTCGGGGCGCAGAAAAAAATGCAGATAATGGTGGAGCATCCGTTTATTCTGGATTTTATCTGCCGGGCATTTTCTTCCCGCCGCGAGGCTGTCAGCAGTGATGTGGCAATGGAGCTGCATTCTCTGATGGACACGACCTTTGACCGTTTTTTTGCGCATGTGGATTTCTCAAAATTTAACAATGATGTTGATCCGAAGCAGGTGTATCAGATGCTGGTATGGATGACAGAGGGGTATATGCATGAAAAGCTCAGCTGTCAGGAAACGCTCAAGCTGGAGAACATCATGAAGGATTTTGAAGAATGGAAGGTCATGTTTAAGAAGATGGCATATAAGAAGGAGTATCAGTAAAAAAACTGCTTATATCATCAGTGATACCGGTCAAGCGTACCACAGATGCATTGCAGTTTTTTATTACATTCACATGGCTATTGTGAGATAACCTCCCAGTCCTTGATATCATCCAGCTTTAATGCAGCGTAATCGTCCTGTGTACCTCCGGAGTCTTCTCCAAGCTTAACGGAAGCATTTGCTGTCTTAACACGTGGTGTTCCGCTAAATCCATTATTTCCGGAATAATCATACTGGATAACCTTGACTTTATTTCCCTTTTTTATATCCTCCAAGGTTACCTTGCGCTCACTTATCGTTATCGTATAATTGTTATCACTTTTACTTGCATAGATTCTGAAGCTGTAATCATATCCGCTGGCTATACCAGCGTCGTTAAGCGCCTTGCGCAGACTGTTACCGGCATTTGCACCTTCCGAATTGATGAATGCCTTATCTTTTTGATCGATGAAAGCCTGAATGATGCTGAGAGGCTCTCCCTTTATTAAAGCAAGGTGAATTTCGTTTGCTTTTACAAATAGATTATCATAGGAGGTCAATATTTCATACTTCTGCTGTTGATCATCGTATCGGATATAGGTTTCCCCTATCAAAACGATAAAATCTCCGGCACCGTTATTTGCCTTGTTTTTATATATTTCCATCAGGGTCCCTTCCACTTCCGAGCGTTTCATGATATCCTTCATATTTTCATCCGTCGCCAGTAAGTCCAGCTGCTGTTTCTTTACCAGTTCGATTCCCTTCTCCTTGGAGGCTACCATGACACTTCTTGCTTCGGAAATCAGCTTGGTATCTGCCGCCTTGCGCACGTAGCTCATGACAGCCGGTACAGCAAGTGCCATCAGGATACCGATGATTACCAGAACAACAATGATCTCGACAAGTGTAAATCCTTTTTTATTCTTTTTCATACCATCACCCTTTTCTTTCATTGTACTATAAAATTCGTGGTTTGTAGACATTTTACGAAAAAATGATATGATTTTTATATTCTATATGCGTTGAAATAAACGCCTATGCATAAATGTTCATGTATACCTGTTTCCTGAGTATCCTCACTGCTTATTCGAAGGAGATTACGAAACATTGACGCTCTTATAAAATAATCATCAGGTGATATATCCTCAGCTGCAGGTCAAAGGCTACGCTTTGAGCATTGAACATTTTTTTGCAACGGGTATTGGATACGATAAAGTACGGCTTCTGATATTTGCACTCTGATGAAAAACAGCGTACAATAATTCTCGTAGTGAGGTGGAATATGCACGTAGAGGAAGTACCGGAATTTTTAAATATAGCGAAGGAGCTGCTGGGGGATGCCAGGGTATGGGATATGCAGAAGTATATACAGCACGGATCCATCAGCTGTCTGGAGCACAGCTTCGTCGTATCCTATTACAGCTTTACACTGGTCAGAAAGCTGCGGATGTCCTGTGATGAACGCTCTTTGGTACGGGGCGCGCTGCTGCATGACTATTTTCTATATGACTGGCATGAGGCAGAGGATTGGCACAGACTGCATGGCTTTCGCCACCCTTTTTTTGCGAATCGCAATGCATTGCGCGATTTTCAAATCAGTGAACGGGAGCAGGAAATCATCCGCAAGCATATGTGGCCGTTAACCGTCATACCACCTATGTGCAGGGAAGCATGGGTGGTAAACGCAGTGGATACAGCATCCGGCATTGTTGAGGTGCTCGCAGAATATCGGATGTTTAAAAGACTGCGCCGCAGATGGCTGGAAAGTAAGCTGGAGCTATTGAAGCAGGTAAAGGAGAACTTATGATAAAAATTGTTGCAGTAGGAAAAATAAAGGAAAAGGCACTGCGTACACAGATTGAAGAGTACGAAAAAAGGCTGCGGCCGTTTACAAAGCTGGAAATCATCGAAGTAAATGATGAAGTGGCACCGCAGAGCAACAGCGATTCACAGAACAATCAGGTTAAGGAAAAGGAAGGAGAACGCATTCTCGCCAAAATAAAGGAGCAGGAATATGTAATCCTTCTCGATTTATGGGGAGAAATGGTGGATAGTGAGCGGTTTTCCAAAAAGCTTGATCAGCTACAGACCTATCAGACCAGTAACCTTACATTCGTTATCGCAGGCTCTCTGGGACCGGGCAAAAATGTCTATGATCGCTGTAACTGGAAATGGAAGCTGAGTGATCTGACCTTTACCCATCAGATGACAAGAGTGCTCGTACTGGAACAGATTTATCGTGCCTTTATGATACAGAACAACAATCCATATCATAAATAGTGTACAAAGGTCATACCTGCGCCATCCTTTTCAAAGATGAATACAAAGCAGGAGCATCCGCAGAGGTTTAGAACAGCTTCTGCTTTCTTTATGAAAATATATGGCTGATATTGAAATAAATATGGCTGAATCTGATTGAAAAAGAATATATGTGAATAAATGGTAGGGATGAAAGCTTTCTTCGGTATTTAAGGATTTTTTAAGAAAGACTGCGGTATTCTTAGCTTGTAGAAAGGGTGTGACGGCAATGCTGAAACGAATGTTGAAAAAAGATTTAATGCATAGAAAGAGTGTCAATCTGATTCTGTTTCTGTTTATTACCATTGCGACGGTATTTCTTGCAAGCAGTGTAAATAATATTCTTGTTGTAAGCTCCTCTGTGGATTACTACATGGATTATGCAAATATACCGGATGTGAATCTGGTGGCAGTAAATTCCGGGGAAAAAGAGAAGATCATGAAATGGATAGAAACCGAGGCTCCGGGTGTGAAGGATTACGGTTATCAGGAAATGCTCTCTGTGGAACAGAAAAATTTGCACAGGGAGAATGGAAAGAAGTTTAACGCGGAAGGACTCAGCCTTTTCCTGTCCGAGGAAAGAAGTGACTATTGCAAGGGCTTTGATCCGGATGGGAGAGCTCTTCATTTAGCGGATGATGAAATCGGAATGCCTGCATTTCTGATGGACAAAAACGATTTGAAGCTCGGCGATAAGGTGCGTATCATGATCGGCAGTGAGGATAAAACCTTTACTCTGACAACCGTAGTAAAGGATGCGGCGTTTGGAAATGATATGGTTGGTATGTCAAGAATCTTTCTGAATTCAGATATGTATGAAAAATTTAAAAAAGCGGGCAGTGACCGGACGTATTCTTTATACTTCATCAATGTGGACTCTATTTCTGAATTCACGGAAGCACAGAACCTGCAAAGCTTTCCCTCCGTTTTAAATACGGTTTCACGCAGTATGTATTCCATGATCTATTCCTTTGATCTGATTCTTGCTGCTCTGTTGATTCTGGTGGGCATCTGCATGATTTTGATTGCTTTACTGGTTCTTCGCTTTACCCTGCTGTTCACCATGGAAGAGGAGTACCGTGAAATTGGTATTATGAAGGCAATCGGCCTGAGGGATAAGGCAATACGACGGCTGTATCTTGTGAAATATGCATTTCTTGTCAGCAGCGGGGCGTTTCTCGGTCTGTTGATCAGTGTGCCGATCAGTCGTGTCATGGTGGCGGGAGTCAGTGTGAATATGATTATGGAGGACAGCGGTGTTAATTTTTTTGTAAATATTCTCTGTACCCTGCTTATCATCTTTCTAGTCATGCTGTTCTGTATGAACTGTACACGAAAGCTGAGCCGCATTACTGCGATATCCGCCATTCGGGGCGGACACAGCGGAGAGAGCTTTGCGAAAGCGTCGGCCTTGTATTTGTTCAAACAGAAATATCTGCGTGTTCCCGCATATCTGGGTATCAATGACATGCTGACGCATCTGAAACGCTATGCCCTGCTGCTGGTTACCTTCTGTATCAGCTTTGTTCTGATCACTATTCCACTGAATACCATCAATACCATGCAGAGCAGTGAAATGGCATCCAAATTCACCGTGAATACAGACAGTGCTGTATATATAAAGAAAATTGAAGGAAAACAGGATTCCGCATACAGAAACTCCGCACAGCTGAAAAAGGGAATGCAGCGTGTGGAGCGGGAAATGAAGGAAAAGGGCTATGATGCTGAGCTGACGGCCTCCTCCATTTACTTCCTGCCGTTTCATGCTCCCGGAAAAAAGGGCAATACGAAAATCATGTCCCTGCAAATACAGGGGCGCAATACGGAATATCTGGATTATCTGGAAGGCAGTGCTCCTGTGCTGGAAAACGAAATTGCCTTCTCCCGCCTCATTCTGGAGGATAACAACTGGCATATCGGAGATCGTATAGAGGCCGATCTGAACGGTGAAACCTACAAGTTTATCATTACAGGAAGCTACGCCGATTATATGCAGCTGGGAAGCAGTGCCCGTCTGAATGCAAAGCTTGATCTAAGTAAGGTGGACATGTTTGAGTATTGGAATGTCAATGTTGATATGAAGACAGACAAGAGTCAAACGGAGCTGAAGGATACCCTGCAAAAGCAGTTTCCTGATTATGAATGGTATACGGCTCAGGAAATTGTCGATCGCAATATCGGCGGTATTCAGGAATCTCTGAGTGAGCTTCTGATTCCGATGACTGCTATGCTCTGTGCTGTTATTATGCTGATTACACTCTTGATGGAAAAGCTGTTCATCGTACGTGAAAAGGGAGAAATCGCTATGATGAAGAGTATTGGATTCCGTAACAGCAGTATTCGCAGCTGGCAGGTGATTCGGATGATTCTGGTTGCCCTGGTATCCATGCTTGCGGCAGTTCCATTGTCCATGCTCAGTAACCGCTTCATGCTGGAGCCAATCTTCGCCATCATGGGTGCGGATGTGCATATCCAGATAATTCCAGTGCAGGTTTATCTGATATATCCGGGTGTACTGCTGCTGGGAATCATCTGTGCAACGATATTTGCTACCGGTCAAATCAAGCGTATCCATATACGTGAAATGAACAATATGGAATAAGGAGGAAGCTATTATGAGTGGAATAACAGTAAGCAATCTGTGTAAGACATATATCGTAAATAAACGACAGAACAACGTATTGAGAAATGTCAATCTGACATTGGAAGAAAAGGAAATGATCGCCGTCATGGGACCATCCGGCTCCGGTAAGACAACCCTGCTGTATACCATCAGCGGTATGGACAGTGCGACAGCCGGAAGTGTGAAATTCTTTGAGCGTGAGCTTACGGATATGAGCCGCAATGAGATCAGCGATCTGCGCCTGGAGGAAATGGGATTTGTCTTCCAGCAGATGTATATGCTGAAAAACCTGTCCGTTTATGATAATATTATTTTACCAGCCTATCAGTCTGTAAAGGGAAGAACGAAGCAGGGAAGAAAAGAAATCAATGCCTATGCCGCAAAGCTCATGCAGAAGCTTGGCATCAGTGAAATCGCGGATAACGATGTGAATGAGGTATCCGGAGGACAGCTGCAGCGTGCCTGTATCTGCCGCAGCCTGATCAATCATCCGCGTATTCTGTTTGCGGATGAGCCGACAGGTGCCCTGAATAAGCAGAGCTCTCATGAGGTGATGGAGGAGCTGAACCGTATTCATAAGGAAGGGACAAGCATACTGCTGGTAACCCACGATATGAAGGTAGCCTCACGCTGTGACCGTGTGCTGTATATCGAGGACGGAAATATCCGGGATGAAATGCAGCTTGGCGCATGGGAAGACTGTACGGATATCCGCAAGCGTGAGCGCAGATTAAATGAATGGCTGATAACGTTAGGATGGTAATTGCCTATGATAGATATATTACTTGTAGAGGATCACCGTGAGCTTGCCCAGCTGATCGTAAGCTTTTTAAAGCGGGATGGATTTCAGGTGCATCATGTGGAGAGCGGGGAGGCTGCGCTTTCCTATCTTGCACAGACAGAGGTACGTTTGCTGCTGCTTGATATCATGCTGCCCCATATGGATGGCTTTACGGTATGCAAAAAAGTGCGGGAGCATAAAGCGGTTCCGATACTGATAATGAGTGCGCGAAAGGATCGAAATGATCAGCTGAACGGCTATGAGCTGGGGGCGGATGATTATATCGAAAAGCCTGTGGATCCGCAAATACTTGCCGCCAAAATACGTGCTGTTTTACAGCGTACATCCGATTTGCATCGCAAGGAAACCATATCCTGCTGCGGTGTGGTCATTGAGCGTGCACAGCACAGAGCCTTTGTGGATGGAAATCTTATGGAGCTGAACGCGAAGGAATTCGAGCTGTTGACACTGCTGGTATCCAACGCAGGGAAGACCTTACGCAAGGAATATATTTTCGCAAGCATATGGGGCATGGACAGCTTCAGTGAACAGCAGACACTGACCGTTCATATCAAAATGCTGCGTGACAAAATAGAGAAGAATCCAAAACAGCCGCAGCGGATTAAAACAGTCTGGGGCGTGGGGTATCGCTTTGAAGAAGTATAATATCCTGATCCTTTCCTGTTTCCTGCTGTATCTGGGCATTGCAGCCTTTCTCGGGTGGAGTATTCTGCAGATGGAGGAAACCATGGACCATGCATATCGTGTGGAAATCAATCGTATCCTGCAGCAGGTGGAAAAGGGTACGAAGGCTGAGGATATCGCAAGGAACAGCTATCCGCATATCGAAAAGCTGCAATGGCTGTCCGCAGAGGAAGGAAGCAGAGAAACAGCCTCTGCCTTTTTCCAGGAGGGAAATAATCTGGATATGCATGTGGTACCCGTCTACAGAAAGCAAAAGCTGACAGGATATCTGCGCTTTGATTATCATCGCTCGCTTGTGGATACCAACGGACTGATGCTGCGCACACAGCTGTCTCTCGCCGCTTTGTTCGCAATGCTGCTGGGTGTTCTTCTCTATCTGAGAAAGCACCTGTTAAAGCCCTTTGATCGAGTGCGTAAGCTTCCCGGTGAGCTTGCGAAGGGACATTGGAAGGGGATCGTGAAGGAGGAAAAAAGCAGATATGCACATGATTTCCTGCTTGGAATCGGACAGCTGAAGGATTCGCTGGATACTTCCAGAAGGCGGCAGCTGGAGCTGGAAAAGGAAAAGAAGAAGCTGCTGCTTTCTCTGTCACATGATATTAAGACACCGCTGAACACCATCCAGCTGTACGCGCGGGCTTTGGAGGAGCATCTGTATACGGATGAGGCACAAAATGTACACGCAGCTCATCAGATACAGGAAAAGGGGAAGGAAATTGAACATTATGTCGAAGAAATCATGAAGCAGTCCCGTCACGACATACTGGATATACAGGTCCAAAACAGTGAATTCTATTTGAAGGAGCTGATCGACAAGGCTGTTCACGCGTATAAAGAGCCATTGCGACTGCGGCGTATGGAGCTGGTGGTAAAGCCCTATGAAAACCTGCTGCTGAAGGGAGACCTGGAGCGCAGCTTTGAGGTCGTGGAAAACATTATGGAAAATGCCTTGAAATACGGAGATGGAAGAAGGATAGAAATATCGTGCTATGAAGAGGACTATTGTCAGCTAATTCGTATTTTTAACACTGGAAATACAGTGAGTGACACCGAATTTCATCATATATTTGAAAGCTTCTTTCGTGCCAGCAACAGCGAGGGGAAGCAGGGCAACGGTCTTGGACTTTATATATGCCGGGAAATCATGCGGCGTATGAATGGGGAAATTTTCGCCGAAAAGGAAGCGGATGGTATGGCCTTTCTACTCGTGTTCCCTTATTGAATACCAAATGGTGCAGCTGCCTGCAAATGCGGATACCGTGGATGCAATGCTTTGCTTGGAATACGTGAAGAGTGCATCCTTTTTCATGCTTTATAAAGCGAATAGGGAGAAAAAGCTGCTTTGCTTCATCATACAGTAAAAGAACGATCGCAGTCTCATAGAAAATATAGGAACTCTCCTGAAGCTTACATGAATACTGCAAAAGGGCTTGTCCTGCAAACAACGCTGTTATAGAATATCAGAGAAAGAGTTTCGTAAAAACAGGAAGGGATGTATTGTACGGTTATGCTTTCATAGTATGACTTGCAGGTAAAAAAAAGGGCTGCCTGTGATTCAAAAGGGAAGGCAGCTTGGAAAGCCAGAAAGGAGAGAGAAATGCTGTTGAAAGAAGTTATGGAGAAAAGCGGTCTTAGCAGGAAGGCTGTACAGTATTATGAGGATCAGGGCTTTGTAAAGCCGGTAAAGCTCGAAAACGGCTACCGCGATTATGATGAAGACTGCCTGAAAACATTGCGAGATATTCATGCCATGCGGCAGATGGGACTGCATATAAAGGAAATACGTGCAATCCTTATAGAGGAAGAATATGCACCTCAGGTCTATGAACAGCTGATTCATGAGCTTGATATGCAGATGGTGCGCCTGCAAAGTCAGCGCATGGTACTACGAAAACGTATGCACCATGAGGAGGCAGAAATGGAATATACAAACGAAATGTGTCCATATGTATATATCCGAAAGCCCTCCCTATTGCTGGGGGTAATCCAGTGCATGCTGGGCGCCACCGGCTTTCTTCTGTTTCCCTGGCTACCGGGTACAACCAATCTGTGGCTGATTGCTCTACTGCTTGCTTTCATTTTGCAGCTTATACAAAATATGTATTACGATACGAGAATTCACGGTCTGCAGTATATGGAAATCGGTTGGAAACAGCTCGGACTGACCGCTGTGCTTGCTTTTATCTGTGGTATTCTGACAGCGATTTCCTGCAAGGAAGCATATATGCAGCAATCTGGTGCTGTCTTTTGTATCACTGCTGTAACTGCCATCCTGCAGCTATGGAACGGATTTCATCTGTATGGAAACTCGCAGGGAGAACACGGCTAGGCAAAACAGATATGGCTCTATTATCTCCAACGCATCACCATTTGCCCGCCCGCCAGGCAGTAGGCTTCTGTGAATGCAGACATTATATAGGGTGGCACATTCACCTGATTACACAGAGACGATGCAGCTGCAAGCAGACAGACGCTGTTCCTGTAAATGGTGAAAATGTTTTCAGAATAAAAAATGTAAAATTTCAGAAAAAGTGTTGACAAGCAAAAAGAAGAGGTGTATCCTATAGGAAACCATAGACAGAGAGATCAAGCAGAAAGATGCGCTTATAGAGAGCACGCGGATGGTGGAATCGCGGCAGAAATGCAGTTTTGTAAATGGACTCTGGAGGGCAAGGTGAACGGCGCAGCTCAGTATCCAAGACGTATGCCTACGTTACAGGGCTAGAAATGTGTCGGCATTTTGATGAGAGGATGGTTTCCAATAGATGGAACGATCAAATCAGGTGGTACCGCAGATGAACCTAACAGCATCTGTCCTGAAGTCAACAGACTTTTGGACGGGTGCTTTTTTTATATAAGGGAGGTGGTCATTGTGTTACAGAGCACAGAGGAATGGCGATGGCATAAGGGAAAACAGACGTCATATAAACGAAGGAAACAAAACAACACAGTGAAAGAGAGGACAACAGGTCATGAAAAAATTATGTAAGGCAGCAGCTGCATTTCTATTATGTGCAGGCGTATTAACAGGATGTGGAAGCAAGGAGGATACGAAAACTGAGAAAAAAATACCGGTGGTATCGGTAGCGCAGATTGTAGAGCATAAGTCACTGAATACGATTCGTGACAGCTTCAAGGCAGAGATGGAGGCACTGGGCTATAAGGATGGAGAAAATATCAAGCTGGACTTCAAGGATGCCGGCGGGCAGCAGAACACGCTGAATTCCATCATGTCGACATTTGCCGGAAACAAGAGTGATGTCATCGTGGCAATTGCAACACCGACAGCCATGGCGGCAGCGAAGTACAGCAAGGATATTCCGATCGTATTCTCCGCAGTCAGCGATCCGGTAGGCGCAGGTCTGATGGATGATCTGAAAAAACCGAACAACAACATTACCGGGACAAGCGATGAAATTCAGGTGGATCAGATACTCGATCTCGCATTGAAGGTAGACCCTAATCTGAAGACACTGGGCTTTATTTACAACAGCTCTGAAGCGAATTCCGTAAGCAATCTGGCAAAGGCAAAGGAATTCTGTAAAAAACACGATATCAAGCTGGTGGAGGGAAGCGGCGCAAACATCACGGAGATTCAGAGCGCAGTCAGTGTGCTTACCGATAAATGTGATGCAATCTTTGCACCAAACGATAACACGGTGGCAAGCTCTATGAGTGCTCTTGTGGAAACTGCAAACAAGAAAAAGGTTCCGGTATATACCGGTGCTGATTCCATGGTAAGTGACGGCGGCTTTGCGACGGTTGGTATTGATTACACAGAGCTTGGCAAGGAAACGGCAAGAATGACGGATAAAATTCTGAAGGGCGAGGATGTGGAGAATCTGCCGGTTAAGGTCTTCAAGGATAATCTGAATATCTATGTAAATGAGAAAACGATGGAGACACTGGGCATTCAGCTTCCAAAGGATGTAGAAGACAGCAAAAATCTGGTCATGATGTAAGCCTGTGCACAATAGGAACAGGCCTGTCATATATAAAGATATAAAAGATATACGGAAGATAATCGTGCTGGGTACAGATTTCTATTGATAAACAGGACGGAATCTAAACAGATTAAGAAAGTAATACACGGTTCGTAATGGAATCTGTATCATACAGCCATACAGCCGTATGAAAAAATCTGTAAGGAACATAGGGCTGGATAGGCAATGTAAGAAGTAAGCGGTACAGGTAACAGTATAGTAGAAGAGAGGATGAGGGTTATGGCATTATCAACCATACAGGATGCAGTGATACTCGGCATGATATTTTCCATCATGTCGCTGGGGGTGTTTATTTCCTTCCGCGTTTTGAATATTCCCGATCTGACGATTGACGGGAGCTTTACAACCGGATGTGCGGTATCTGCCGTATTCGCAATGAATGCTCACCCGTTTATTGGTACACTCATGGCGTTCCTTGCCGGAGGTCTTGCGGGGCTGGTAACCGGTCTGCTGCAGACCAAATGCAAGGTGCAGTCACTGCTTGCCGGTATACTGACAATGACAGCCCTGTATTCCGTCAATCTGAAAATACTGAACGGCATGCCGAATGTATCCCTGTTCGGAAAGAAAACCATCTTTACACCGCTGGAGGCAGTGCTTGGTGATCATGCCTATGGTGTAATGATTGCCGGGCTTCTCATCCTTCTGATCCTTCTGCTGTATCTGTTTTTGAAAACACAGCTGGGAATGAGTCTTCGGGCAACCGGTGACAATGAAGCGATGGTGCGTGCCAGCAGCATCAACTCGGATTTGATGAAAATCATGGGTATCGCACTTGCAAATGCCCTAGTGGCGCTGGGTGGTGCAGTCTTCGCACAGAATCAGGGCTTTGCGGATGTGAGCGGAGGAATCGGTATGATGGTTGTCGGTCTGGCGAGCATCATTGTCGGTGAGGCATTTATCCGCAGAAAAACACTGGGCTTTCAATTTGCGGCTGTCGTTGTGGGCGCAATCGTCTACCGGTTTATCCTGACCGTTGCCCTGCAGCTGGGAATCGGTGCAAGCGATTTGAACCTGTTCTCCGCAGCTCTTGTGGCACTGGCGATATCACTGCCGCATCTGAAAAAGAGAAGGAGGGGGACGCATGCTTGATTTAAAGGATATCAGTGTAACCTTTCATGCCAATACCGTCAATGAACGAAAGGCTCTGGATCATCTGTCCTTCCATGTGGAGGATGGTGACTTTATCAGTGTGCTGGGGACCAACGGTGCCGGAAAAAGCACGCTGCTGAACGTAATCAGTGGAACGATACCGTGTGACTCCGGGACAATTTTGCTGGATGGAAAGGATATCACAGCTTATCCTGAGTACAAACGGGCAAGAGAAATCGGCCGCCTGTTTCAGGATCCCCTGAAAGGGACGGCCCCGCACATGACCATTGAGGAGAATCTGGGACTGGCATACAGCCGCGGCAAGAGAACGACGCTGAGCCGGGCAATAAAAAAAGGGGATCGAAGCTTTTTTATCGAAAAGCTGAAGGAGCTGGGACTTGGTCTGGAGGATCGCATTTCCACAACCGTGGGATTGCTGAGTGGCGGGCAGCGGCAGGCACTGACACTGCTGATGTCCACAATCGTCACACCGAAGCTTCTTCTGCTGGATGAACATACGGCGGCGCTCGATCCGAAAACGGCCGCCTCTGTCATGGATATCACAGAGAGAATTGTAAAGGAGAACCATATCACTACGCTCATGATTACGCACAACATGAAGCAGGCACTGGAATACGGCAACAAGACGATTATTCTGAATGAAGGGAAAATCGTCAAGGTGCTGGAAGGGGAAGAAAGAAAGAACACAACGGTCGATGACCTTCTCAACATGTACGACTTTGTCTGAAAAAGGAAGTATTTGGCAGATTGTTTTTCTTGGAATAATCTGCCGCATACGATAATATAATGAACATGCGAGTATAAGATTGAGCATAAATTTCATGAAAACCAGAAAAAAATCAATGAAATTTTGACTTGACTTTTCCGCGTGTTTTTGCTTTTGGCGTCATTTATGCTCGAAAAGCTGAAAACGCATACATAAAGTTCATTTTTCTTACAAAAAGGGTGGAAATTTATGTTGAAAATCATTATACTTAATATATAGAAAAAATTCCTAAGGGGGGATTTACATGAGACAAAACAACATGCTGGCTATGATACTAGCCGGAGGCCGAGGAACACGACTGTATGCCTTGACCAAGAAGATTGCAAAACCTGCAGTGTATTACGGAGGGAAATATCGAATTATCGACTTCCCGCTGAGCAACTGTGCCAACTCCAACATCAACGTTGTCGGGGTACTGACACAGTATGAGAGTGTATTGCTGAATTCCTATGCAGCAGCTGGACAGCGCTGGGGACTGGATGCAAAAGACAGTGGTGTATACGTACTGCCGCCTCGTGAGAAAGACGGAGCAGCATTTGACGTATATCGCGGAACTGCAGATGCAATCTCACAAAATATCGATTTCATCGACAGCAACAATCCGGAGTATGTTCTGATTCTGTCGGGAGATCATATCTACAAGATGGATTATTCCAAGATGCTTTCCCATCACAAGGCATGTGATGCGGATGCAACGATCGCCGTATTACCGGTTCCGATGAAGGAAGCAAGCCGCTTCGGTATTATGAACACGGATGAAACAGACCGTATCGTTGAATTCGAGGAAAAGCCGGAGCATCCAAAGAGCAATCTGGCTTCCATGGGTATCTATATCTTTAACTGGAAGCAGCTGCGAAAAATGCTGGTCGCAGATATGGATGATCCTAACAGCAACCATGACTTCGGAAAGGATATCATTCCTGCCATGCTTGCGGAGAACAAGCGTCTGTATGCATGGAAATTCAAGGGTTACTGGAAGGATGTAGGAACCGTGGATTCCCTTTGGGAAGCAAACATGGACCTGCTGAGCAAAAACAACGAGCTGGATCTGAATGATCCAAACTGGAAAATCTATACAGAGGATGTATCAACCGTGCCGCATTATATCGGACCGAGCGGCAAGGTGGATAACGCATATATCAACCAGGGATGTGTCATCAATGGTGAAATCAACAACTCAGTCCTGTTCACAAACGTGAAGGTTTCAAAAAATGCAAAGGTCAATGATTCGGTTCTGTTACCGGATGTGGAGGTCGGCGAGGGTGCCGTCATTCACCGTGCCATCGTTATGCAGGGTGTCAAGATTGATGCCGGTGCTGTCGTAGGTGATCCGAACAGTGAAGAAATCGAACTGATCAGCAAGAGAGTGAGGGGTGAGTAATATGTGCAATGCAATCGGTATTGTTAATTATGAAGGACCTAATGTACAGGTCAAAGGTATGCAGGATTATCGCCCGGTATCCGCCTTCTCATTCCTGGGAAGATATCGTCTGGTCGACTTTCCAATTTCTAATCTGAGTAATTCCGGTGTAAATCATATCAAGGTGTTTGTAAAAACAAATCCGAGATCTCTGCTGGAGCATCTGGGAACCGGACGTCATTACAACATTAACTCCAAGCGTGGAAAGCTGCACATCCTGCCGGCAAAAAGCATGGATGAAAATGATTTCTACAGCAATGATATCAATTCTTATATGTACAACATGCAGGCAATCGAGGATGCCAATTATCCTTATGTTGTTCTGACACCGAGTCACTTTGTTTTCCGTCAGGACTTCAGTGCGCTGCTGGATACGCATATCGAAAGCGGTGCGGATATTACCATGCTGTATCAGAATGTGGATAATGCAAAGGAATCCTTCGTGAACTGTGATGTAGTGAATCTGAACAAGCAGAAGGGTGTTCTGTCTCTGGAGAAGAATCGCGGAAACTCCAAATCCAGAACAATTTCTCTGGAAACCTATATCCTGAGTAAGGAGCTGTTCATGGATCTGGTAAAAAAAGCAGCGAATATCTCTTCTCTGTACTGGTTCCGCGATATCGTAAACGATGAGTGTGCGGAGCTGGATATCCGTGGTGTTGCACACCGTGGCTTTGTGGCATGTATCAATGATTTCAAGAGCTACTACAATGCCAATATGGATCTGCTGGACTATGATAAGGCAATGGATCTGTTCCATACAGACTGGCCGGTTTATACAAGAACCAACGATTCCTGTCCTACACAATACTATTCCGGTGTCAGTGTGAAAAACAGTATGGTTTCCAACGGATGTCTGGTAGAGGGTGATATTGAAAACAGTGTTATCGGACGTGGTGCGATTATCAAGAAGGGGGCAGTCGTGAAAAACTGTGTTATCCTTCCGGGTGCCATGATCGGTGAAGATGTGCATATTGAAAATGTAGTAGTGGATAAGAAAGCAAGAATCGTTCGTAAAAAGGAACTGCTGGGCCTTGCCGACACTCCGCTGTACGTGAAAAGGAATGATAAAATTTAATGGCAAGAATATTGATGGTTGCTGCCGAGGGTCTTCCCTTTATTAAAAGCGGAGGACTGGCAGATGTAATCGGCTCCCTGCCGAATGAGCTGGCTAAAAAGGGTCATGAGGTGCGTGTTATCATGCCGCTGTACCTGAAAATTGCTCAGAAATTTCACCATGAATTTACGCTGGAGGCTCAGTTTTCCGTGAGTATTGCGTATCATGAGGTACCGGTAAATATCTGGTCAACCATGCGCAAGGATGTAAAATTCTATTTTGTTGAGCACAAGGGATACTTTGAGCGTGAAGAAATGTATGGACATATCGATGACGGGGAACGCTTTGCTTATTTCCAGAAGGCTGTCATTGAAATGTGCAATCAGCTGAACTACTTCCCGGAAATCATGCACTGTCATGACTGGCATACCGGGATGATTCCTGCTATGTGCAAGGAAGGTCACAGCTTTGATGAACGCTATCGCAATATCCGCTTTGTTTATACGATTCACAATCTGGCTTATCAGGGGAACTTCGGTGTGGAAATGTTGGACAGCTGTCTGGGACTGGATTATCGAATTTATGACAACGGAAATGTACGCTACGACGGTGGAATCAGTTTCATGAAGTCCGGTATTCTGTATGCGGACAAGGTGACAACGGTTTCCCCTACTTATTCTCAGGAGATTCTGACGCCGCAGTATGGCGAGCATCTGGAAATGGTGCTGAATATCCGTAAATATGACCTGTGGGGAATCACAAACGGTATTGATATCGAATACTGGGATCCGAAAAATGATCCGGAAATTCCATATCACTACAACAAGGTAAATGTAAAAAAAGCCAAGGGCTTGAATAAGGAAGCACTGCAGAAGGAGCTCGGTCTGAATGTGGATCAGAATGTACTGCTGATCGGTGTTGTTTCCCGTCTTACCTGGCAGAAGGGCTTCTATCTGATGATGGAAAAGCTCTCTGAAATCTGTGCTATGCCGATTCAGCTTGCTGTGTTAGGAAGCGGAGAGGCAAGCATTGAGGAAAAGATGGCGCAGCTGGAAGCAGGAAACAAAGGGAAAATTGCATTCTACAAGGGATACAATGATTCTCTGGCACACCGCATCTATGGTGCATGTGATCTGTTCCTGATGCCATCCCTGTTTGAACCGTGTGGAATCTCACAGCTGATATCCATGCGCTACGGTACACTGCCGCTGGTACGTGAAACCGGAGGTCTGAAGGATACGGTAACACCGTATAACGAATTTGAAAAGACAGGTAACGGCTTCAGCTTCGCAAATTACAACTCTGATGAAATGCTTCAGGTGATGTACAATGCCATTGATGTCTATTACAATCGTAAGGAGGACTGGAAGATTCTTGTCCGTAATGCGATGAATACAGATGTCAGCTGGGCAAAGAGTGCGGAAACCTATTGTCAGCTGTACGGTCAGCTGCATCCATAAGGAAACAGAAAGGCATATTGTGTAAAACAGTATGTCTTTTTTTAGCTTGCGAGTGGTAGCGAACCTGTACAGCTTTTCGACATTAGGATAGAAAAATTTACATACTGTACAGTTCATGATTCAAATCACAGGGCATTCCGATATAGATAGTTATCATTCCTGAAGGTGAATTCCTCTTTCTGATATGGTAAAACGGTTATACTATGCGCATATTCGATTTTGTAAGCAGGGGGCATATTCCGAATCTGATGAAAAGGCACTCTTTCGTAGCTGTTATGGATTTACAACATGTACCTGTGCTTGTATTATAATTTTTTTTAGGATATCATTTCTTTGAAAAATGGGTTAAAATGAAAGAAATGAGGTGGTTCATATGAAAGCAAGAATTGAATTGACTAGAATTGACAACCGGCTTGTCCATGGACAGGTTGGTCTTACATGGGGAAGTACCTTAAATATTGACACGATTGTTGTTGTGGATAACCTGACTGCCGCCAGCAGCTTTGCACAGAAGCTGATGCAGAGTGTTGCCTCTGCCGCAAGCCGTCAGATCCGCTTTTATACAGTACATGACTTCATCCGCGCATACAATGACAACACAAGTCATCAAAAGCTGTTCGTTGTCGTACAGTCACCGCATGAGGCGCGTCTGCTGGTGGAAGCGGGAATTGAATTGAAGCGTGTCAATGTCGGCAATATGCATTATGAAAAGGGGAGAGTCGCATTTAACCGAAAGGTATATCTTACACAGCTGGATATTGAGGACATAAATTATATGATTTCACAGGGGACAGAGGTATTCTATCAGGATGTTCCCGGTTCGGCTGTTGAGAAATTCAGTGAGCTTGATTACGAAACAATGAAGCGGAGAAGGTAAATGGTCTTCGCTTTTGTATACATGCATGTTGAGAATGGAAAGGCAGGAACAACGCAATGAAGGAAATCGTATTTGAAGAATTGAAAAAACGCTGTGAGGAATATGCCATAGAGGAGCACACGCGATTTACAGCAGCCAGTATTGCCGATACACTGCATATCAGTCGCAATACGGTATCCCAGTATTTGAATGAAAGGGTAAAGACAGGGGATGTAATCAAAATCAATTCCCGCCCGGTATACTTTTTTGTACGTGAGGCTGTGGAAAACAAACGGAGCGGTGTTGTGACCAAATGCACCTTTGATTCATTTGAACAGCTTGCGCAGGAGCTGGTGGGAGATGCACAGGATTTTGAACAGCTGATCGGCTGTAACAATTCTCTATCCAGTGTGGTGGAGCATTGCAAGGCGGCAGTATCCTATCCCGGAGGCCTGCCGATTCTGATCAACGGTCCGACCGGTACGGGGAAAAGCATGATTGCCTCCATGATGTATGAATATGCGGTGAATCAGAATATTATCGGAAAGAACAAGAAATTTGTGGCGGTAAACTGCTCGGAGTATGCAAATAATCCGGAGCTGCTGACAACCAATCTGTTCGGAAATGTAAAGGGAGCCTATACCGGAGCGGATGAGGATAACCCCGGGCTGATTTCACTGGCAGACGGCGGATTGCTGTTTCTGGATGAGGTGCACTGTTTGAAGGCGGAGTGTCAGGAAAAGCTGTTTTTCTTTATGGACAAGGGCATGTATCACAAGGTCGGTGATAATGAAAACTGGTATTATTCCAAATGCCGACTGGTTTTCGCAACAACGGAGGACCCGCAGAATGTTCTGTTAAAGACCCTGCTGCGAAGAATTCCGATAACGATTACTGTTCCGGCATTGAAGGATCGTCCGCTGATTGAAAAGCGGGAGCTGATCTACACGATTTTCACAAAGGAGAGCAAGCGCCTTGGAAAAGAAATCCTCATCAGCAATCTCGCCTATCAGAGTCTGATGGATTTTGAGTTTATCGGCAATGTCGGGGCATTGAAAAATGCCATCAAGGCAGCCTGTGCAAATTCCTTCCTTGTTCATCAGGGAGAGCCGAAGCTGAAAATACAGGTGGCTGATTTGCCGGATTATATCTTTCCATCCCTGACCTCCGTGCAGCTGAAATCCTCCACCCATGGTATGCAGGAGGCTATGATACCAATCGAGCGGCTCAAGGGCTCGCTGAATCAGGCGTCCCCGCTGCTGCATCTGTACAGTCAGCTGGTCACGCAGTATGAGGGATATCAAACCTCGACAAATGCCTTTCCTGCGTATATGGAAAAAACCGGAATTCTCATACAAAGCTATATTGATTATGTCATGTTTCATAACCGCTATCAGAAAAATACGAGCGAGGCATACCTGTTGAAGCTGCTGGATAAAATCTATTCCATCGTCATGAATAAATACTCCATCAACATACCGAATAATGAAATCAAAATCTATTCCCGCATCCTTGTTGAATATTCAAAATGTGCAACCGATGCCAATGTTTGGATCAGTGCGCATCAGAAAACGGTAAAAGCGCTGGTGGAGGAGGTTCAGGAGCGAATGCCGAGAATCTTCCATATAGCAGAGGAAATTGTGGAGAATGTGCGTCTGAATCTGGATTTGGAGCTGGATGAGCTGCTGCTGGTGATTATCGCCATTGCATTTGCGGGCTATCAGAATGAAGAGGTCAGCTCCTGTGTCGGTGTTATTCTATGCCATGGCTACTCCACCGCAAGCAGTATTGCGGATACAGCGAACCGTATGCTGGGGCAGTATGTGTTTGACGGTATCGACATGGAAATCAATATCACCATCGATAAGGTGGCGCAGCTGGCAGATGATTATCTGAAGCGCAAGGGAACCATACACGAACTGATTTTTCTGGTGGATATGGGAAGTCTGGAGGAAATCTATACAAGAATCAAGCCGATGTCCGATTATAATATTGCGCTGATCAACAATGTATCTACCGCTATGGCATTGGAGGTCGGCAACTACATCATGCAGGGAAAACGCGTGGAGGAAATTTTGCAGCTGGTGAAGGAGCACCATCAGCTTTCCACACACTATCTGAAAAGCAGAAAAAAGAAATCTGCCATCCTTTCCATCTGTGCCACCGGCTTTGGGGCAGCGAAAAAAATCAGTGAGCTGCTGGAGGGCTCACTGCCACGCAAAATCGATCTGGAAATCATCCCCTATAATTATCAGCAGCTGGTTGAAAACGGGAACCGTGATTCCATCTTCAACCGGTATCAGGTGGAGCTGATTGTCGGAACGCTGGATCCCAAGGTGAGCGGCATTCCGTTTATGGCGATTGAAAGTGTTATGATGAACGATGAAATCGGCGTTCTGGAACAGCTGATGCAGCGGTATCTGGGAGCTGTTGATCTGGAAGCGTTCAATCAGAATATTACAAAGAATTTCACTCTGTCCAATATCGTAAATCATCTGACTATTCTGAACGGAGAAAAGATTATCGACGATGTGGAGGAAATTGTGGAAAATCTGGAGGAGGATTTGAACGAGGAGCTGGATGCCACCCGCAAGGTTGGTCTGTATGTACATATCAGCTGTCTGATCGAACGCCTGATCCTGAAACAGGGAATTGAGCATGTGGAGGGTATGGAAAAGGCAGTAGAAGGTAAAAAGGATCGTGTTGACAAGGTCAAGGATGCCTTTAGTGGCGTGGAAATGAGATATAGTGTCGAACTTCCGGCGCCGGAAGCACTTTATGTATTGAATTACTTCAAAAACCCTAAATAAATCAAGCGAAACGTGCTGCGACAGAAAGTTGGCACGTTTCTTGCTGATTATAAAAGTGAATGGAGGTGGAATATATGCCGAATATTCTATTAACAAGAATTGACAACCGTCTGGTACATGGACAAGTTGGGGTCACATGGACAAAGACGCTGGGAGCCAATCTGATTGTTGTGGCAGACGACACTGCTGCAGAGGACAGAATCCAGCAGTCACTGATGAGTGTCACAGCAAAATCATCCGGTGTGGGAATCCGTTTCTTTACGATTGAAAAAACGGCTGCCATCATTGGCAGGGCAGCACCGGAACAGAAAATCTTTATCGTATGCCGTACGCCGAAGGATGTCCGCCGTCTGGTGGAGGCCGGTGTTGCTCTGAAGGAGGTAAATGTGGGAAACATGCATTTCTCCGAAGGGAAACGCGCTATGACGAAGAAGGTCTATGTCGATGATGAAGACATGGATGATTTGAAGTATCTGGTATCCAAGGGCATCAATGTGTATGCACAGGATGTACCGGGAGATCCGAAATTCGCTATTGAATAACAAAAACTGAAAAGGAGATGAAAGTAATATGGAGATTACACTTTTACAGGGAATCCTACTGACCATTATGACGATTATCGTCGGTCTTGATTTCTTCCTCGAAGCGTTCTTTATCTTCCGTCCGCTGATCGTATCGACACTGACGGGACTGATTTTGGGTGATATTACCTTGGGGCTGAAGGTTGGTGCATTGATTGAGCTTGCATTCGCAGGGCTGACACCGGCAGGTGGTACGCAGCCGCCAAACCCTGTATTCGCAGGTCTGATGGGGACAGTACTGGCGTATACAACCGGCTGTGATCCGAAAGCTGCACTGGGTCTTTGTCTGCCATTCTCTTTCCTGGGACAGTATGTCATTCTGTTCTATTATTCCGCTTTCTCATTCTTTATGGGAAAAGCCGACAAGTGTGCTGCAGAGGCTGATGTAAAGGGAATCCGCCGCATCAACTTCACAACCATGACCATTATCTCACTGACCTATGGAGCACTGGCATTCCTGTGTACCTATGTTGCACAGCAGCCGATGGCTGACTTTGTAAACGCACTGCCTGCCGTTATCACACACGGACTTGAGGTTGCCGGCGGTATTCTTCCGGCAGTCGGATTCGCTATGCTTCTGCGCGTTATGATGAAGGTAAAATACACACCTTACTTTATTGCAGGCTTTTTGATGGCATGCTTCTGTGAAATGCCGAACCTGCTGCCGGTAGCGCTGCTTGGTACCGTATTTGCACTGATTGACTTCTTCGGTGTGAAGCAGAGAAAAGACGAAATCGAAGAAGCTGTGAAAAACGCAGGGATAACTGGAGGTGACACGAATGTCGGCATCTAAGAAATTAACAAAACATGATATTACAATGCTTGGTATACGTTCTTCCTTCCTGCAGGCATCCTTCAACTATGAACGTATGCAGGCCTGTGGCTTTACATGGGCAATGCTGCCTGCTCTGGAAAAGGTATACGGAGATGACAAGGAAAAGCTGTCTGCCGCAATGACAGATAATCTGGAATTTATCAATACACATCCAAACCTAGTCGGCTTTCTGATGGGCTTGATGATGTCCTTGGAGGAAGGTGGAGGAACCCGTGATGCAATCAAGGGTCTGAAGCTGGCCCTGTTTGGACCGATTGCCGGTATCGGTGATGCAATCTTCTGGTTCACCATTCTGCCGATTGTCGCAGGTATCTCCTGTTCCTTTGCATCACAGGGATCCGTTCTGGGACCGATTATTTTCTTTGCGACCTATGTGGTTATCTGGATTCTGCGTATTGTCTGGACCCGTCTTGGCTACACCCTTGGAACACGTTCCATTGATATCATCACAGAGAACTCTGATATGATTGCCAATTCCGCAACAATTCTGGGTATCACGGTAATCGGTGCGCTGATTGCTTCCTATGTTACGATTAACCTGCTGCCTGTCATTAAGGTAGACGGTGGTATCGAGGTTGCGGTACAGGCTGAGTTCTTCGATCGAATCTTCCCGAACTTTTTGCCAATGTGTGTTACCCTGCTGCTGTTCTGGCTGCTGAAAAAGAAACAGGCGAATCCAATCGTTCTGATTGTATCCATTATCGTGCTTTCCATTCTGGGCGCATGGATCGGACTTGTTTAAAATATGATAAAATAAAGCTATCCACATAAGAATTTCGGATAGCTTTTTTCAAAATAGGAGGTAATTATGAAACTGATACATACAGAGAATTATGAAGCAATGTCAAAAGAGGCTGCGGATTTGCTGCTGGATACACTGCGTAAGAAGCCGGATGCAGTTATCTGCCTTGCGACCGGAAGCTCTCCGGCGCGGATGTATGAGCTGGTATGTGAAGCAGTGAACAGGGAACGAATCGACCTGTCCGAAATCACATTCGTGAAGCTGGATGAATGGTATGGAGTAGAGCCGCAGGCAGCCTGTACGTGTACCACCTTTATCAGGGAGCATCTGCTGGATCAGCTGTATATGCAGCCAAAGGCGGTCGTTGAATTTGTGTCCGATGCGGCAGATATCAGGCAGGAGCTGGATAGGATGGATGTGTTTTTATCAGAGCATCCTATTGATGTCATGATTCTCGGACTGGGAATGAATGGACATCTCGGATTGAATGAGCCTGCGGATTTCCTTACACTGAACGCACATTATGCAGAGCTGGATGAGAAAACAAAAACACACGATATGGTAAAGGGCTATGAGCCAAAGGGAGGTTTGACGATAGGACTGCAGGGAATCTTTACATCAGGGCAGATTATTATGCTGGTTTGCGGGGATCGAAAGGAAGCAGCCTATCAGGCATTTATGAGTCAGAGAATAGCAACCTCTACTCCGGCATCTCTATTATGGCTGCATCCGAACTGCGTTACGCTGGTGGATGATACCATACAGAAATAACTTTTTATGTTGTTATTGTGATAAAATTATGATAAAATTATGATAACAAAATAGAGAGGAGTAGATTGATATGATACAAATTCGTCCTGTTTCTGATTTGAGAAATAAATTCTCTGAAATTGAAGAGATTGTAAATGGTGGGGAACCCGTTTACCTTACAAAGAACGGCTATGGTACAATGGTGGTTATGAGTCTGGAACGGTATGCAAATCTTACAGATTTTGTAGAGACCAAGCTGGATGAGGCTGATCGTATTGCGGAAACAAGTGAGGAACGATATTCGCACGAACGAGTGTTTGGCGATGTCAGAAAAGCTGTTGATGGAAATGAAGACCTATAAGCTGCGTTATCTTCCGCTTTTTGAAGAGGATGTAAAGAATGTGGCAGCATACATTTCCCATGTATTGCAGAACCCGGATGCGGCACACAATTTAATTGATGATGTGGAAACGGCCATTTTGAACATGCTATATCATCCTGCAATTTATGAAAAAGTCTTTTCACAGTGTGAACGAGTGAACCCATATTATCGAATATACGTGAAAAACTATACCATTTATTATGTTATATTGGATGATATTGTGGAAATTAGGCGTTTTCTATATAATGGAAGAGATATGAATCGTTTGATCTGACGTTATGATATCACATATTTTATGAAAGAAACCAGCAAGTACAGGTATTATATTCTGCACATGCTGTTTATCATTTTTTGAAGAGCGCTTCTATTATAGACTTTGAAGATATAGCTATATCAGAGACATTTTGTATCTCTATTGGTGTATCTTTGAAGATAGGCGAAAATGAGATAAAAATTACACATGGAATAGAAAAGCGTCCTGAAAAGTTCGGGACGTTACATATCACCACAAAGAGTACGACATTGGAAAATTTCAATACGCCCTTCAACAATGCGATAGACGAGACGGTTAGTCTCATCAATACGACGGCTCCAATAGCTTTGAAAATCACCCTTTAGCTGTTCAGGTCTTCCAAAACCGGTATGCTTGTTGCGGTCTATATCCTGCAATAATAGTTTGTTGCGCTTTAAGTTTTTTTATTATCATTGCCTTTCGAAAAGGAGGCAGCCTTATGTTCCTGCATTCCATCCCATCACATACGTCCTTAGGATAAAGCAGCAGTGAGCTGCAACCCCTACATCGTGCTTCTTCCCGCTGCTTTTAGGTTCACCTTTCGTTTGACCTTGTTTGCTTTCATGATGGAACGCTAGAAAGTAAGCGAACACATCCTACATATATGGCAGGAATATCTCCATAATCATCGCCATTTCGGAAGAAGGGATCGTCACGTTGAAAATTTCAGAGATAATTTCAAAATTTTTCTCCATGATATAATACATCTGATCATACTGATTGATGATGCCTCTGGCCTTTGGATAGGACAGGGGCTCTTTTCGTATGCATCGCTCAATCATAAATCCACTGTGGAATATGAACTTAATCAACAAATCATCCGTATAGGAAATATTCAAATCATGTAGAATATTGATCAATACATTAAACAGAGACTGACAGACCTTATGCGGATTCAGAAATACCAGTGACTCAGACAGTACCTTGTTTGTGATATCATTCAGCAGCTCCTGTGCATGTGTTTCCGTTTCGCTTACACTTGCTGCATCCCTTGTGTTTTCCTGTCGGAAATATTGGATGGAACTTAAGGTGGAACCGAGTGATTCCATCTTTTCCACAATCGCCATCAGTGTTTTTACCGATATATCACTTACAATGGTAAACGCAGCATCACTCAGTTTTTTCAGCATGGCTTCACTTGCTGTGACTGTACTGCTGTCTGTGGCAATCACAACACCCTTCCCGCGATTGATGGAATGCATCGTATCGGAAATCAGCCTGCAATTCTTTTCATGGGAGGTCTGTGAATGCAGACGAAGGTAGTGAATTTCAGTTTTGAAGGACAGGCTGTTCAAATAATCGGCATACTCCTTTGCTGTATCGTTATCCACACTGATAATCAGCAGCTGAATATAATTGCTGTCGATCCATTGTGAGGAAAGATACAGATAGGTGGCGATATAATCCGTTTCCTCGGCAGGAAGCTGCAGCTCCTGATGCGTGTGAATGTGTGAAACAATGCTTTGCGCACAGTCATAATCCTCCTGCTTGGCGATACGGTACTCTGCCCGGCGAAAGCCAAGCTCCTGATTACCACTGCGTATGCGGCTGATGGAATTGGATACATGCAGAAGTAAACCGTACAACAGATTTTCATTCTTACAAATCGGATTGTTTTGCAGAATCGGATACAAAAGATCATAAACCTGCTTCAGCATTACGGAGCGAATCGTATTCAGGTGGATACCGATTGCTGCATTGATATCCTGTATACACAGATTGATCAGCTTATCATCAATGCTGTCCAGATAGCTGTCCTTTTTGCTGGTACTGTCATTGAGATCATACAGCAGCTCCAGCTCCTGATTCTGTTTCAGCGCTGAGAAAAACAGATACTCACCGGCAAACAGATTCAGAATGTTATCCAGTTCACTCATGCGTTCATTCACGTCATAAATATCCGTTAATACCTGTGTGGAAATATCATCATAATCAACACTGACAAACAGAGCCTCCTGATCCAGATAGCTGCGAAAGGCGTGTGCACAGGCCTGCTTGATTTCCGCATGCAGATGAGGCAGGTTCCCGGAATAGTCCGACATAACAAAACAGCTCAGTGCGCCCTTTGATATCCGTATGGTTTTATTAATATGTGCAGCCTCCTGCTGGAAATACTGCATCGTCAGAACAAGCATTTCCTGAATGGATTTCTCCCGCAGACAGGGGATATGTATCTGCATAGGGAAGCAGCGGCGTATGTCCGGATTCAGTATCATGTTTTCCGTGTTGGAGATACCCACTATCAGGGAGCGAATCGGATATTCCTTGGAAGGAAGATGCAGTGGCGTATAGGATTGGCTGATCATACTGTTGTACAGGCTGGTCAGGGCGGAAAAGGAAAGACGATCCATGTGATTCAGAATGAGCATACCGTTTCTGCTTGCTTCCAGCAGCCCCTTTTTCAAATGGCTGCCATCATAATAGCCATACAGCTTACTGAGTATTTCCTCCGGCTCCTGATCGGCATAATTCAGACAGTCAAAGACAACGATCCGTGATCCATGAGTAAAGATTTTCCTTTGCAGGCAGAATTCAAACATCGTTTTCGCAAAGTTAAGCTTTCCGACACATGGATCCCCGTATAACAGAATATTCAACCCCTGCGGCGGATACAGCAAAGCGGATTTCGCCCGTTGAATCGGCTCAAACATACTGCTGGTATTGCGGTTTGCGAGATACTGACGGAAAACATCCGCCTGTGTCTGTTCGTTTTTTAGCTCCTGCTCCTCCTTCAGGTAGCTTTGAATGCTCTTCCCCTTTGGAATGACACTGGGGATATGTACATCCGGATGCTCATTTTCCAATGGTGTTTTGGCAAAAAACAGAGTCGGACGTCCCTGCGTCTTGATCAGTCTTCCCTCATGATGCAGCTGGTTTAAAAGTCTCGATACATTGGAGCGGTCCATTTGCAGATCAAGACTGATATTCAAAGCATCCCTTCCCAGACTTCCGCGCTGCTGCAGCTGTTTTGCTGTATGACGGATGAGATGCTGATACACCTCTTCTTTTTTCTTGTCCATATAGCCTAACCTCCTTTTTGACATTATAACAAAAATATCCGGTATTTGGTGTAAAATGGGCGAGTCGCTTACACACTGCTGTTCAGAATGTATTTTTAATTCACCATGATTGTGCAAAAACTTACGCACATATGTATGGATAGGAAGAAAAGCGGTTACTTTTTCTGTAAAAATAAAAAGAAACCGCTGATATATACATGAAATATCGCTTTACACAATTTGTTTACTGTGTAAAAAAAGCAACGATTTTGTGTGGCGAAAACAGCGTGATACAATACACTCGAAGTTGAGAACGACTGTCGAACAACCGGCAGCTGGTGAAATGAGGAGGTAGAAATATGGTTGCAGTGTTATTGGTGACACATGGCGATCTGGCACAGGCGCTGTTGTCAAGTGCGGCACTGATTATGGGAGAAGCAGCGCTGATTGAAAGTCATGGTTTATATCACGGAGACAGTGTTGATAATCTGAAGGACACGATTAAGGAGGCGATAATCAGATTGTCTGAGTGCTCACAGGGAGACGGTGTTCTGATTCTGACGGATTTATTCGGAGGTAGTCCGTCCAATGCGGCAGCAAGGGCGATGCACGAGCTGCAGGATAGCGTTCACTGTGAGTGTATCACCGGGGTGAATCTTCCGATTCTTCTGGAGGTGGCTACGAGCAAAACCTTTATGAAGCTGGAGGAGCTGAAGCAGCACGCATTAGAAGTTGGTGGGAACAGTATTCTGGATCTGAGAAATCAGTTTCAGTTATAAGCAGATTGCTGAAAGGAGATAAGTTATGCAGATTTCAATTATTCAGGCCATTCTGATTGGTACGCTTTACTATTTAACAAACAACGGGGTTCCCTGGCTGACCGGGCTGGGCAGTGTTTCCATCCGCCAGCCGATCTGTGCGGGAACGATTGTCGGATTGATTCTCGGGAAGCCGGTGGAAGGCTGTATCATGGGTGCTACGATCAATACCTTGTATCTGGGCTTTGTAAATGCGGGAGGTACGTTGCCAACCGATCCCGGAATCGGCGGAGTCGTAGGAACAGCACTTGCGCTGAGTGCCAATGCCACACCG
Organism: [Clostridium] innocuum; assembly: GCA_012317185.1. Classification (NCBI taxonomy): domain Bacteria; kingdom Bacillati; phylum Bacillota; class Clostridia; order Eubacteriales; family Clostridiaceae; genus Clostridium; species [Clostridium] innocuum. The sequence continues at coordinate 597,187 of CP048838.1, forward strand.
CAGGTCGCTATGTCGATTGCAGTTCCACTTGGCGTTATGGGGACGATGGTATGGACGCTCCGTCAAACGGTAAACATTTATTTTGTACACCAGATGGACAAATATGCAGTCACCGGTGATATTAAAAAGATGGCATTCTGGCAGCTCGTACCGACGCAGCTGTTCGGATATGCCGTGACCATGATTCCATGTGCGCTGCTGGTTTACTTCGGTGCCCCGGCTACACAGGGACTACTGGATATGCTGGCAGGAAAGCCGCTTCATATTCTGAGTGTGATCGGCGGGATTCTTCCTGCCATTGGTATTGCAATGATTATCCGTATGCTGAATACAAGAAACGGAATCCTGATTTTCTTTACACTTGGATTCTTTCTGGAAACATACTCCGGGCTGAGTATGCTGGTGGTATCAATTTTTGCGGCAATCGCTGCTTACTTCTATGGTGAATTGAAATTCGGAAAGGCAGGGAATGAGGAATGAGTGAACAGGTGACGGAAAGAAAGCTGACAATAAAGGATCTGAATACATCCTATTTCATGTTTGAGGTGTTTGCACAGGCCTGCTGCAGCTATGAACGATTGCAGGCACCCGGATTTTTCTCCGGTATGAAGAATGTTATCGCGAAATTATACACAGACCCTGAGGAACGTGCAGAAGCATGTCAGCGTCATATGGAATTTTATAACTCGGAATTTGCGCTGGTAGGGCCGGTAATTCTTGGTCTTACGATTGCCATGGAGGAAGAAAAGGCCTGTGGTGCGGAAATCGACGGACTTGCGATTAGTGCGGTCAAGACTTCTCTGATGGGACCGCTTGCGGGAATTGGAGATACCCTGCGGCAGGGAACACTGATTCCGATCATCGGCTCCATCGCAATCTCCATCGGGCAGGAAGGAAATCTTCTGGGACCGATCTTCTATTTCTTTGTGACGCTGGCACTGAACTTCGGTATCAGCTATACGCTGTACCGCAAGGCATATGACAAGGGGCGCGATTTCGTCGGTGAATTCTTCAGCGGCGGGAAGATGGAGAAAATCATGACAATGGTAACCGCTATGGGCTCCATCACCATCGGTGCACTTGCCGCCACGACTGTAAAGCTGACTTCAACTGCCGAGATTGCTCTGGGTGACAACAAGCTGGCGGTACAGACCGATATTCTGAATAAGGTTGTAAACAATCTGCTTCCCTTTGGCATGGTCATGCTGACGTTTTATCTGATGAATAAAAAAGTTAGTGTAAACAAGGTTCTGCTCATTCTGTTTGCCATCGGAATCATCGGTGGACTGCTGGGAATCGTTTAGGCAGGTGCAGTATATGAAGGTTCTGATTACATCCAACAGCTTTGGAAAATTTGATGAGGCACCGCGGGAGCGGATGCTGGATCTAGGCTGGGAGCTGCTTGATAACCGCTATCATCATATTATGAGCGAGGAAGAAATGATGAACGAGGTTCCCGGCGTGGATGCGATTATACTTGGCTCTGATATTGTCAGTAAACGGGTGCTGGATAAGGCTGACAAACTGAAAATTATATCCAGATACGGTGTGGGAATTGACAACATTGATACCGTGGAGGTTGAAAAAAGAGGCATTGCTGTCACGGTGACGAAAAACTGTAATACGGAGGCGGTGGCAGATTATACGATTGCCCTCATGCTGGCGACCCTGCGCCATGTATGCAATGTGCATTCCTCCTTGCAAAAGGGGATATGGAAAAAGGAAACCGGTATGGATTTATGCCATAAGACAGTCGGAGTATTCGGTCTGGGCGCAATCGGCCGTCAGGTTGTAAAACGTCTCAAGGGATTTGAATGTAAGATATTAGGAATGATATATTCGCAGATGAAGAATACTGCGAAAAAGAGGGAATCTGTCTGCTTTCCCCACAGGAGATTTTCAAACAGGCAGACATCATTACACTGCATGTTCCCGGCAACGCGGATGGAACACATTTCATCACTCAGCAGGAGCTGGAGCTGATGAAGCCCGAGGCTGTCCTCATCAATACCGCGAGAGCTTCTCTCATCGATGAAACGGCCATGGTTCAGGCATTGCGGCAAAAACGTATCTATGGGTACGGAACGGATGTCTTTGATGGGGAACCACATATGGATCCGGAATTTATCGGTTTGAACAATGTGGTATGCAGCCCGCATACAGCCGCCGTCAGTGTGGAGGCAGTCAATACCATGTCACATGCCGCCGTGGAGCATCTGATGGAGTATTTTGGAGTAACAAAATGATAGGAGAAACCTTATATGAAACATATCGTTTGGACAAGAATTGATGACCGTCTGATTCACGGTCAGGTCATGACACAATGGATTCAGTATACCGAGGCGAATGAGGTACTGATCATCGATGATGGCGTCGCAAAGGATTCCTTTCTGCAGATGGTTATGAAATCCAGTGTTCCCGGTAAAATCAGTTTAAAGGTGTTAAGTGTCAAGGATGCAATCGGATACTTGAATGAAGATGGAAAGCATGAGAAAATTATCATTCTTGTAAAGACACCGGTGGTGTTGGATGAGCTGACCGATGCCGGTGTCCGTCTGAAGAGCATCAATGTCGGAGGAATCGGCGCGAAGGCCGGAAGAAAGCCGATGTTCAAAAACATATCTGTCAGTGAAGAGGAAAAGGAAGCCTTCCGCAATCTGTTAAACAAGGGAATCAACGTGTTCCTGCGTGTCATTGTTACAGAACCGGAAGAGGATATCGCAAAATATTTATAGAAAGGAAACGGTATACCGATGCGTATCAGAAGCAGTCAGGTCGTATACCGGAGGTAACAGGATGAATGAAATTGTAGAATTTATCGCAAAGCACAAGGTGGTCGTTATCTGCCGCGGCTTGTATGATAATGAGCTGATCAAAACAATCAGAGCGCTGTATGATGGCGGTATACGTGTAGTGGAGGTTACCTTTGATCAGGCAGACCCCGATGCGGTAGAGAAGACATGCGGTGCAATCAGGACAATCAAAGAGCATTTTCCACAGATGAAGGTGGGAAGCGGCACAGTAACCTGTGTAAAGCATGTGCTTGCCACAAAGGAGGCAGGGGGAGAATTCTGCCTGTCACCGGATGTGAATACGGAGGTGATTCGTGCAACGAAAGAAGCCGGTCTGATTTCTATACCCGGAGCAATGACCTCAACAGAAATTTTGCAGGCACACAATGCCGGAGCGGATATCGTGAAAATATTCCCTGCAGGATGGCTGGGACTGTCCTATCTGAAGGATATCAAAGGGCCGATCAATCATGTGAAATTCCTTGCGGCAGCCGGTGTAAATGAGGAGAACTTCAAGGAGTATCTGAACGCCGGATACTGTGCAGCAGGCATCAGCGGCCGCTTTATCGATCGAAAGGTTATCGCTGAAGGAAATTTCGAGGAGCTGACACGTCGGGCAAGGATATTTACCGATATCGCAAAAGCGTGTTAATTCAACCCCCGCCGCACAACTGCTATAGGCGGGGGTTCTTTTAGAATCATACCAACAATCTACGACTGTTCTCTATGCAGGAAGTGAGGGAATCAGCGTATGCAGGAAAGCAGAAAATTATACGAGGAGGATAACAGATGAAGGCTATTGTATTTGGTGCGGGGAAAATCGCCCGTGGATTTATCGGGCAGCTGCTGTATCTCAGTAAGACGGATATCACGTTTGTGGATATCGATCAACAGCTGGTGGATCGTTTGAATAAGGATCAGAAATACCATGTGTATATTCTGGGAGATTCTTCATTGGATAGTGATGTTACAGGCTTTCAGGCGGTACAGCTGGAGGATGAAAAACGCATTGGTGCTGCCCTTGTGGAAGCGGATATCGCCTTTGTTTCCGTAGGTGGTGCAAACCTGAAGTCACTGGGTGAGAAAATTGGAAGAATATATAAGGAAAACGGCATACCGAAAAAGCCGTTTAACTTCGTGACGTGCGAGAACTGGAGACATGCGGGAGCGTTTCTGTATGAAGGGATTACGGCAGAGATGGAGGAACAGGAGAAAACGATGTTTGATCAGTTTGTCGGTGTGAACGAGGCAGTTATCATGCGCTCTGCGACCCAGCCCAGTGATGAACTTGCAATGCAGGATGCAACAGGTGTATGGGTACAGAATTACTGGTATCTTCCCATCAGTGCCGAGCATTTCAAGGGGGAGCTTCCACCGATTCAGGATGCGGAGCTGATGCAGAACTTCGGCGATTTTTTAACCCAGAAAATGTATACCAATAATACAAGCAACGCTGTCATCGCCTATCATGGCTATCTGGCAGGCTATGAGCTGCTGGCAGAGGCCGCAAACAGCCCGGAGGTTTCCGCCTTGCTGGATGAGGTATATGAGGAAATCAACCAAACACTGGTGGCGGAGCTGCATGTCGATCCGCAGCAGCAGAAGGCCTTTGCGGAAAAGGCAAGAGCAAAATATACAGACTGGACGATTGTCGACCGTGTCATACGGCATGGAAAGGATCCGCTTCGCAAGCTGGGAGCACAGGATCGGCTGATTGCACCGGCAAGAATGGCATTGAACCATGGGGTTTATCCCCGGGTGATAATTGAAACCATCGCAAAGGCACTGTTCTTTGATGAGGAAAGTGATGCGTCCGCAAGGAAGCTGAAAGCAATGCGAAGAGAGCACGGGATACCCTATGTATTACAGACCGTATGTGAACTGAACGAGCAGGAGCCACTGTACCGGGAGGTGCTGAAGGCTGTGGATAGGATATGTAAGGAAGGGCTGGTCAAGGGACGTGAGTAAAAATGTAATCATCGGTGCCGGATTAAGCGGGCGGGGCTATTTAAACCGTCTGCTGTATCTGTCAAAGGAAGAAACCGTTTTTTTGGATTGTGATGAGAGCCTGATCCGGCAGCTGCGCAAGGAGCCTTCGTATACGATTCGCTTTGGAAGTGAGCGGGAGCCTCTGAAGGTGGATAATTACACTGCCTATACGATAACGGATGAGCGTGCGATAACAAACATCGCACAGGCAGAACGTATCTTCATCAGTGTCGGTGCCGATCACGTTGCGGAATTGCTGCCCTTTTTGCAGGCAGCATTGCAGGAGCGAGATAGGCGTTCTTTGGATATCCTTGTTGCAGAAAATGGAATACAGCCATCCTCACCCCTTGCTGTATTGCGCAGTGATTCCCGAATACACTTGAGTGAAGCTGTCATATTCTGTACAACGCTTGGACAGTGTGATTCACTGGATATCTTAAGTGAAAATCTGGACCATCTTCCCTACGACAGCGTAGCATTGGGACATGAGCTTCCCTTATACGGCTTTGTACAGGAAACACATTTTTCCGATTTGCTGGAGCGCAAAATCTATACGTATAACTGTATCAGTGCATGTATAGCCTATCTGGGGTATGAAAAGGGGTATACGGATTATGCCGAAGCCGCGAATGATATTGAAATAACTGAGAAAATCAAACGGATAGCGGAAGTAATCAATCGCTGTATCACTACTGTGTATAATGTTTCCATGCAGGAGCAGACCGCGTTTTCTGAAATGGCGATTCGAAAGTTTCAAAATCGAAATATCAAAGATACCGTAGCGCGCAATGTTCGGGATGTTGAAAGAAAGCTGAAGCCTGAGGAAAGAATCCGCAAGCCGTTGTCTTTGATGCAGGAGCAGGGGGAATACAGCAGAGAGCTGCTGGAGGTTCTGGCAGCGGCACTTCGATATGGCATGAAAACAAAAGAGCTTTCGCAGGATTGGGAGAAGCTGGTGGATTTCTACACACAGGGGATGTGCGAGGAGTGGAAGCAGGTTTTGCATCGCTGTAAATGATCGGGCTGTAAGGCATCTGCTATACGTATGAAGGCTGCTGGTTCGCTAAAGCGCAAGGTGTAAAAGGGAATCGTGTATTCCTGCTTCTTGCCCGCATTAAAAGACAAGCATAAAAAAAACAAAAAGAAGAAACAAATTCCTTTTCACAGGAGCTTTCTTTCTTCTTTTTTTTTCAGTCAATTCAATTATCTATTTCCGGTTTAAAGCCTGTTCATGACGATCCCTGTTACAAGCAGTGCAAAACAGTTGTCTTCCTGAGAGAGAACAGGAATGTCTGTAGTAAGGAACGGGTTTTCCACAGTTGCCGTGTTTGTTTCGGCTGGATAGACAGAACGTCTCACTTATTGTTTAGCTTTGCAGAAATATCCCGCAGCTCCAATGCGATATAAACCAGCAGTAGAAATTTCATGATATCTATGATCATACCTAACATATCCACACAACCTCCTATTCATAAACGGGGGAACAGTATACTCTGCAGGACACTGTTTCCTTTGTTTCTTCCAGTTAAACTTTACTGTAAATAGCCTGTGGTGTAAAGCTGAATCAGTAATGAATTGAAAGGATCAGATTTTACAGGTCTTAGATACCGCAGGAGGGAAGCTTTCTAAGGGATGTATACGGAATATAGCTGCTCTCATCCTGCTCCAGTACCTGTCGGAAAAATTTTTGAACTGCTAAAGCAAACAAATTCCTTCCTCAGCTTTGCATGAGACAGCTGTTAGTGATTGCTTTTCTTTTTAAATGCTCTTACGGATAAAATATAGAATAACAGAAGCAGCACCGTACACCACAAAATTGCAGAAAGCAGTGTACCGGTCTTTAATGACTCATTCAGAAGCAGGGCACGCAGTGAATCAATGACAGGGGTGATCGGCTGGTATTCGGCAAAAATCTGCAATGCTTTCGGCATGGTGTCGATTGGTACGAAGCCGGAGCTGATGCAAGGCAGAGCAATCGCCAGAATTGAGAATGAGCCCGCTCCCTCCGGACTGTTGGCAATCATTCCAAAATATACGGATATCCAGGATAAGGTGAGAATGTACAAAGAAATAATCAGCAATGCGGCACACCAACTAAGTAAATCCGCATTTGGTCGAAAGCCAATCAGGAATGCCACGAGGAGAATCAGCAGGGCAGTTACCATATTTCTGATAAAGGCTTCCAGTACATGCCCGTTTAAAATGGAAGAGCGTTTCACAGGCATGGTGCAGAAGCGCTCCATGATTCCGCTTTTTATATCTGAACAAACGGCAATCGCCGTGGTAGCGGCACACTGTCCGAGGCATTGCAGAATGATTCCTGGAACAATGAAATTCACATAGCTTGTTTCACTTGTCTGCATGGCGCCGCCAATTACATAAGCAAACAGCAGCATGGTGAGTATCGGAGCGATGATGCTCGTTAAAATTGTATCGGGATTTCGTTTGGATAGAAGCAGACATCTTCCGCTCATCGTCAAAACATCCTTTAGTGTCTGTATGGTTTTCATTGTATATCCTCTCTTTCATGAACCAGTGTTAGGAAAACATCCTCCAGATTCGGCAGCTTTTGATAAAATTTCAGGATTTTGATATTACCGGAAGAAAAAATATGAAACAGCTCGGATAATGCTTCGGCACTGCCGTCCGTATATATAATCAGCTTATGCTCTGTATTCACCGGCTTCGTCGAATAGCCCCCTGTACATGACATGGCAGCCTCCAGCATACTGCTGTCGGGAAATTCAAATTCGACGATTCCCTGTGGCAGCAGCTTTTTTAATTCCGCAGGAGTACCTTCCGTAAGAATCCTTCCTTGATCCAGAATGGCGATATGATCCGCCAGCTGCTCCGCTTCCTCCAGATACTGCGTGGTAAGAAAAATAGTGATTTCCATTGAATTCAGCTGTTTTATGATGCTCCACATACTGTGACGGCTCTGTGGATCCAGACCTGTTGTCGGCTCATCAAGAAAAATAATCTGCGGATTACCGGCAAGGCTCATAGCGATGTCCAGCTTTCTGCGCATACCGCCGGAATAGGTGCTCACCATACGGTTAGCGGCTTCTGTAAGGGAGAAATATGCAAGCAGCTCTCCTGCCTTTTTCTTTGGCGTCTTCAGGTGATTCAGCTTTCCGATTATCACAAGATTTTCATAACCGCTCAGCTTTTCATCCACACTGGCAAACTGCCCGGTGAGACTGATCAACTTCCGAACGGCTTCTCCCTCGGCAGTGACAGAATGACCGCATACGGAAACTTCACCGCTATCAAAGGCCGCAAGTGTTGTCAGTATCTTAATCGTCGTTGTCTTTCCGGCACCATTGGAGCCAAGCAGACAATAGATAGAGCCTTTTTCTATTTCCATATTCACATTCTTTAATACCTCTGTATGACCATAGCGTTTGGTTAACCTGTGTACAGAAACAGCGAGATCTTGTGTGTTCATATTTATATTCTCCTTTTTATATACATTCAGAATGTATGTATTCTGGTAAAATAAAATTGCATATGCAATCTTATTTTGTTGGAATGCTTTGGACAATCGTCTGGGCATGCTGAAGAATTTCATCATCAATGAGGTAGATTCCCATACTATCCAGCATGTGTTTGGTGAGCAGCAGGCGTTCCAGCAAATCTTCCTGCGTACAGGGGACAATGGAAGGAATGAACCACACACTGGTTATCATTACAAATAAGCTGGCCAGTGCCTTGGGATATTTGATATCCGGAATAGAGCCGTCCTGAATGCCTTCCAGAAACAGCTCTTCGAAAAAAGGTGTAACGATTCGCAGATTGCTTTCCATATAATCCGCAAGAATCTTCGGATTCTTCAGCAGTGGAACAGACATCTGGTTCAAATCGAGCTGATCCTGATTCTGTGCCTGCAGCTTGATGATCTTCTTCAGCTTTTCAAGGCCGCTTAGCCCCTTTTCCTTACGAACTTCCTCAAATGGATTATGCTCCAGAAACATTCGGTCACTCAACGCATCCAGCACTTCCTCCTTGGATTTGAAATGGTGGTAGAAAGCACCGCGGGTAAGTCCTCCCAACTCTCCCACTATATCCAAAACGGTTGTTTCTTCATATCCTTTTTCCAGAAACAGCTTCATGGATACATCCAGTATTTTCTGAACCGTTTCCTCCGGATACTTATTGCGCGGCATTGTATCACTCCTTAATACATACATTGTGTATGTTGTCAATGGAAAGTATATGTTCCTTTTTTTTATCGATGGAATTATAGATAAATACAGAATCTGGCACTTAAGCCTTATCGAATGACATCATTATAAGATGAAAACGAGGATATCACTTTATTGAATATCCTCGCACGATGATTTAAATTTATGAAGGAAAGTACAAATCAATAAATTCATCTAAAGATTCAAATTCCCCTGTATCATTGTTTTTCACTTGAAGTGTAGATTCATTAGGAAGTTCCCTGAATAGACTGCTTTTGGATGATGGTTGATAAATTTCTCTTGTTCCATATTGGACACCATTAACTATATAAGTATTAGTTGAACTTACATAGTTCATAAAAAATAAGTAGGTTTTACCAGTTTCTAAAATAATATCATTTTCATAACGAAGCTCTACATAAGTGCTTGCTTTGTCAATTTTCTCCTGTCCTGCTTCTTTTCTATGCTTATCGTCATTTTCAATCATTTCTTTTGGGGCATTTTTTTCGTAATCAGCAATTGAAATTACACCACCATTTCTTGCGAAATTTATAGTGTTTGAATTTGTCTGACCCTTCAGGTTTTTTAGAACAGAGATTTTACCATATTCATATGGTATTGGATTAAATGCATTTTCAGCGGCTGTTGTACTACAGCCATCTATACTTTCCACTGTTCCGATAAAAACATTACTATCAAAATCCCTTAACTGATTAACATCACTGATATCAATACTTTGATCTGCAGATACCGTAGCTATATCTATGCTTTCAGAACTAATTTTATCACGATAGTTATAATGTTTAATTGTTTCCTCTTTTTCATTTGTTTTTGGTATCTGTGTTTGATCTGTATTTTTGAGACTTGCACAGCCAGTTACGATAAGAGAGGTTGCGATAATTAATAAGAATTTTTTCATGATTGACCTCGATTCCCCATATACATATTTATGGATTTCATTACACAAGTTAGTATCTGCCATAGATTGAAACAACTTCTTCACTATCTACTTTTTGAGGTTTATTAACTTTTCTGCCTGCTCCTGTTTGACACATGATGCTGTTCACGTTCTTGTTATTTTCGCCAAGCCCTAAAACATGGCCGAATTCATGCGCCATTACTGCATTATGATTTATGCTGGTATCATTAATGTACTTATTATTTAAAAATATTTTGTTCCACCAATAATTAGAGCTCGGGTTCTGTTGCTGGTTATTTTTATTAAAGAAAATAGTATAAGCGATTGTTGATGATGCACTATCGTTATAAGAATATATATCAACTGTACTTCCTGTTGTGCTGGATACAGCTGTCATATAAATGGGATTATCATAACCTGTATACATCCAGTTATTAGCGGCTGTATTGATATTTGGAGTATAAGGAGATGCTCCTCCGTTTACTGTATAGGTGATATTTCTAGGACCATTTATTAATCTTCCCCCTAATTTCACTGCATGAACTTCTGTAGTGAAACATACAATTGTAATTAGAATTATAAAACTGAGCATTAAAGTTTTGCAATTTTTCTTAGTCATATTGTCTCCTTTTTTTGAATATGAGGATTATCAAGATTATCCTTTTATGTTATCTCCTCTTCCTAAAGGTTGAATGCCTGAGTCATTGTTAATAGGTATAATAAGAAGAAACAGGCATAATAAAGGCAAAAACAATACACCGATTTTTTTTCATTTTCCTCATCCTTTCTATACGTACTATATAATCTTTTTTTTATTTATAGTCAAGGTATATGTAATTTGATGCAGAAATACCAATGTGAAGACACTTATTTCAATATATTTTCATTTTTCAGTAGAGCATGAAATCTAAAATAATTAACATAACTTCCACTTTCAGAGCTCAGTCTTGTTATCTCATCACTTACTATTCTTGTATAAATTTTATCAAATGCAGTTAAATTCGGGCAAACCTTGTCTTGAAGAAATTTCATTCTTTCTTTGTTGTTCTTAAAAGTTTGCTTGTAGTAAGAAAAGAGCGAATATTCAAGTTGATCATCATATTCTGATGTTAGATTATCATTAACAAAAAGTGTTTTATCTTTTTCTTTGTTAAGCATTTGATTACAATATGAAAGTAAAATGATATTACTTGTATAGTGTCTTTTTGGATTCAATACAATATAAGCTTTTGTATAGTTGCTACAGCGTACATAATTTCTGAGCATAAGATATCGATTCGCTAAATTTAATAAAATCATTCCTTTTAAATTATTGTCTTCATGTTCTTCGGTAAGCATTTTTTCCAGCATATGAAGATAGCTGTAACATAATTCTATATCGATGTGTAAAGCGATGCTGCTTAAAATAATATATATGTATGCTAATTGGTTTTTACTTCCTTTTTCTCTGGCAACAGGTTCTGCTTCTTTCAGAATAAGGTATGCACGTAATTCTTTGTTCTCTTCATAAAGCTGATTTGCATAATTAATGCGATTTGGTAAATAAGCTGATGCTTCCATAGAGTATGAACTGAAAAAAGCAGATAGCTTCTTTTCATTTGCACCGCTTGCATGGATGTAAAGAAAATCCATGAGGATATCTTTGAAGCCTTTAGGAAATATATTTACAAGCGGAAATAATAAAGAATATTCCTGATCATTCATAAAGATACGATCTTTTAAATATAAGAACAGCTTTCCTAAGAAAAATATGCACTCTTTATAATAGACATGGTGCCTTTGGCTTTTTAGAGAAAGCAAGGTAGTCTCAATTATCCGTATTGCTTCTTCATATCTTTCTGTTTCCATTACACAGTAAAGCTGTTTACTTTGCGTTATGAGATAATGATCTATTTTCTGTGAAATATGCAATTGCTCATTCAAATTAAAAAGCAGCTCCTGATACTTTTCATCTTTTATAAAAACCTGTTCATGATTTTCTAATTTTTTGACTGTGGCTGGAGATATGATCCATTTATAATTGCCGTGTCTTCGATATACATCATTTTGTGATAGCTTTAATACTCTACGATAGTATGGTATTAGGATATGAAGTCTGTCATGCCATTCTTTTGATATTCTCATATAATTTCCCACCCCTTTAATATTAGTATAACATATTTCTTAATTGGACGAAAAACCGGTCTGCAGACCGGTTCATTTTCAATATTTGAATGAGCTGTCAGAGGAATCGCATTATTTTCGCTCTGCTTGAACATCAATCTCCATCTGATAATTGAGTATAACATCACACAAAACGGCGATTTCCTCCTGTGAAATGGAAAGTGTCATAAAATCCCGGATTTTCAACAAATTCGTTTTCATGATGTGAAACAGCTCGGTATGCTCCATCATAAAGCTTTCCAAAAGATTATAGCGGATTTTCTGCTTCTTCACACAGCGGTCCAGCATACAGGTGCCGTGAAACAGGAACTGTATAATGATGTTATTGGAAAGCGGCAAATTGCATTCCGTGCAAATATTGAGCAGTACGCGGTACAGGGCTTCATTGGACTTTGCTATATTGATGGTGGGGAAGGTTGCCTGAAAGCGCTGAAAGATATCGCTGCTTTGACGCTCATTTTTAGAGGTCAGACTCTTATCATTCAAAAATGCCTTTATTTTCTTCTTTCGGTTCACTACATCACTGAGCAGAGCCAACAGATGCATGGTCTTCTGTGAAACCACTTCACTGGTTTCATATAATAGTGGAAGAGAAACCGGATACAGGGAGAAGGAGGGAATGTTTAACGTGGAGATAATGGACTTATCCAATGTCGTAAGCGGCGGCTTGTCACCCACGATGAGTACGCCTTTTCCTATATCAATATATTTGATCAGCTTATATATCTTATCCGTAAACTCATGAAAATCATGCGTCTGATAATAGAGATTATAATCGAAGGAAAAGAAACAGCGGCTTCCCAGAATCTGGTTCAGATGCTGGGCATAATTTTCCGCAAGACGCTCTCCGTGACAGACAATCAATGTCATAATGGTATTCTGACTGATAGATTTTAATGCATAGTAGATAAAATTGCGAATATAGCTTTTATATACCTTCAGAAGACTGATATTGAACTTGTTTTCCACTGTGCTGATCACATTGTCACTCAGCTCCTGGGAATATGCCGTTTCCTTATAATCCAGATGCTCCAGCTGGAACTGGTAGGCAAAGGTATTATCCAGCATATGCTGAATCTGAATGTAGAGCTTACTTAAAATCTGGCGGTCATTTTTCAATTTTGTTTTCGTAAACAATGGGGTCAGAGCCTGATAGACCTTGGATTGCATTTCTATGGATGAGGAATCCAGAAGCTTTGTCCGCGTCATCAGGACATCCTCTTTCGCCTTTTCTATGATGTTTTTCAGCTGCGCAGTTATGACAATGCTTGCATTGAGCTGCGTCTGTAATAGATTTTCCAGTGTTTCACACGGCTGATCCGGATAAATATCTATGATTTCCGGAAGGAGCTGTGTAACTGTTATTCGAATATGGTCCTCCAAAGAATTATCTGCACTCTTGTTTTGAATGACATTTTTGGATATGTTCTCATGTGTGATGACGATTGGTTCATGGTTGCTAATCACACTGGAATACAGATTATTGGATAGGGAATAAACGATCTCATTGCGGAGCTGAAAGAGATTGTAGGTATAATCTGCGCTGAGAAAGGAGGCAATCGCATTTCCGGTTACCTTGATGCGGCTGTTCAGATTCACTGCCTCCTCCTGCAGGAAGGTCAGCACAAGCTCAATCATTTCTTTTGTTGTGCGCTCTTTTACATTGGGATACTTCGCTGTATAAGGTGTCAGCTGTGAGAAATATGCAAAGTTTTCAACGCTCTTATCTATCAGAAAAATCATGATAGGTAAAGGTTTGTTTTCGTTGCTGCAAAGATTGTTGAGATCGTTCCAGAACCGGTAAATCTCACTTTCCTGAAACGGGGTGTAGATTTCCATGATGACCATGGAGATATTACGATCAAGAAACTGCTGCCGTAAAGTGGAAAAGCTTTCATTTATGGAACGATAATCAAAGGTGAAGCTTCTGCTTTTTTTGGAAATACGCTTATTCTGTACGGCCAGATCGAAAAGCTTTTTACAAAAATATTTCTTGCCTGAGCCTTTTTCTCCCTGTAAGGCAATCAGTAACGGCTTGTTCTGGTAATAAAAAATGGCAGGGGTGATCTTACTGATAACCGGTGTCAGTGATTCCTCATAACCGTTTCCAATAATATTCATACCTTTTTTGTAAAAACTGGCGTCACTTGCATCATATACGAATAAATTTTTCAGGTTTTCTTTTCCGGGTATGATTTGGGGAATATTATTGAAATGATATTCGCTGACAATAACATCCTTGGATAAATATAGAGTGGGTCTTCCTTCCACCTTGATGAGCTGTAGATCGTTAAACAGCTGATTTAAAATTCTGGATACGTTGGACCGGTCCAGCTTCAGGTCCAATGCGATATCAAAGGCATTGCATCGTTCAAAGCTGAAGGATTTGTCCGCAAGACTTTCACTGGTGTATTCTCTGACCAGATTCATAATCAGATCCCGTCTGGTTTTCGCCATACTATCACTCCTATTGCTTTTTTCGTGTTAAATTAATGGGTGAAATAACACACAAGCTAGGAAAATATTAACATAATCCATATGAAAAGTACATACTTCCTATGATTTTGCGTGAAATGTAAATGATTTCATCACTTTGTTGAGGTTTCTCTTCGTAAGATGCCTTATTGTGATGACACACTGTTGCTTTTTGTGTCAATTTGACACTGTAATCGTTTTCAATATGATTATAGGTGTCAGATAAATATAAAGATTCAGTAAGAAAGAAGCTTCAGGAGGTGAAGAAAACTGCTTCTTTTCAGATATAGATAGGGAATAACAAATATGAGAGGAGAATCCTATGGAAAAAGCAAGAGCATGGGTGATTGAAGCAAAGGATAAGCTGGCAATGCGTGAGCTGGATATCCTGGAGCCGGGGGATTATGAGGTACTGTTTAAAACAGAGGTATGTTCCTTATGTACCGTGGACCGCAGAACATACAAAGGAACAAGGAACTACGGATATCCGTTTCTTGGCGGTCATGAGTGCAGCGGGACGATTATAAAGACAGGCAGAGGTGTTGTAGGTGTAAAGGCAGGCGATAAAGCAATTTTTACATCCGGATATTGTAACCAGTGTGAGCTGGATCGCTCCGGCAGAGGAACGCAGTGCAATCGCAAAAAGGAAATGCCGAAACGCTCAAGTCTGGATGGGAATATACTGGGTGGCGGCTTAAGTGAATATCTGGTGATTCCTGCATGGCAGATTATCCGTATGCCTGATGATGTGGATATGCGGCATGCAGCACTAACAGAGCCTCTGGCATGCTGTATTCACAGTATACGCAAGGCAAGATTAAAGTTTGGTGATACTGTTGTCATTATCGGTATGGGTATTATGGGGTACTTCCATGTGAAGCTGGCTCAGATGTGCGGTGCACGCATTATTGTGAGTGAAACCGATGAAGAAAAGAGGAAAACGGCGATTCATGAAGGGGCTGCCTATGCCTTTGATCCAAGTCAATGTGATGTCGGTGAAGAAATTCGCAGGCTGACGGATGGGCTGGGGGCAGATGCTGTCATCAACACCATACCGTTCAAAGAGGTGTGGCAGCAGGCAATTGACATGTTGGCACCATATGGCAGACTGATTGCCTATAGCTCACAAAACAGCAAGGAACCAATCGGTGTGGATTTCGGCATGGTGCATAGTCGTGAAATAGAATTTATCGGAACGCTGAATCCGACGATTGAGGATAATCAGATGGCGGTCAAGCTGATCGGTTATCAAATGATTGATATGGAGAAGGTGATTGACCGTGAATTCAGCTTTGCACAGGGAAAAGAAGCCTTTGATTATGCATGTAAACCGAGTGTTTACCGTGTCATGATCAATTACGGAAAGGAAGATAACTGATATGCTAGTAACATTAAAGGAAATTCTAACAAAGGCAAAGCAGGAGAATTATGCCGTGCCTGCCTGCAATATTGATAATGAACATAATCTGCGTGCTGCCATCGAGGCGGCAGAAGAAATGAATACCGGAATTATATTGAATACAACACCGGTTGCCAATCCGGATCTGGAAAGCTTTGGACGAATTGCAGTGGATCTTGCCAGACGCTCCCGAGTAAAGATTGCCCTGAATCTGGATCATGGCAAAACCTTTGAAGACTGTCTGCTTGGCATTCGCGCAGGCTATACCTCCATCATGATCGACCGTTCCTTACTGCCGTTTGAAGAAAATATCAGAGAGGTGCAGGAGATGGTACGCATTTGTCATGCACTGGGAATCAGTGTGGAAGCTGAGCTTGGTCATGTAGGTGTTGGTGAGCAATATCATACTGACGGACATCAGGCATTTACCCGTGTTGAGGAAGCAGTGGAATATGTAAAGCAGACCGGAGTGGATGCACTTGCGGTTGCCATTGGTACTGCACATGGCGTATATAAAGGTACTCCGCAGATTCATTTTGACCTTCTTCATGAATTGAAGGATGCACTGGATATTCCGCTCGTTCTTCATGGCGGCAGCGGTACCGGGGATGAAAATCTGGCACGCTGTGCAAGAGAGGGAATCAATAAAATCAATTTGTCCAATGATTTGAAACGCAGTGCGATTGAAAATCTGGTTAAGGAGGATTTGAGCGGCAATGCCGTTTATCAGCTGTATCCGCTGCTTGCGGAGGGATTCAAACATAAAATCAAGCACTATATCCGTCTGTTTGGCTGTGAGGGCAAGTAATGGAAAGCATTCTGGCTTCTGTAAAGAGGGAGCTGGCTGTCATCCACTTTATCTTTTTCATCCGGATAAGACATTGCTGCATATGACATGACACCGCCGGTGTTGACGTTTGACTATTTCCGTTTATTGGAAAAAGCATTTCGCAGTTAAGACGATTCGGTAGAAAAACAATTACCGGACAATATTGAAAATACAGGAGGAAATCGCTTATGAAGGTTTTGGTAACATCCAAGTCTTTTGGTAAATTAAGTAGGAAACCGATACAAAGATTACAGGATGCAGGCTTTGAGGTCTATGGAAATGAAAAGGGAAGACTGCTGAATGAGGAGGAAATGGTGGAAGCCGTTCAGGGGATGGATGCTGTCATTTTAGGGACAGAGGTTTTCAATCGCAATGTCATTGATCATGCGGATAAATTGAAAATCGTTTCACGCTATGGTGTGGGGCTGGATAAAATTGATGTGGAATATTTAAAGGAAAAAGGCATTGCATTACAAATTGCACGCAATGCAAATACAAACTCCGTAGCGGATCACACCATAGGACTTATGCTTTCTCTTTGTCACAATATTACAAGAAGTGATGCCAATATCCGCTCGCATGTGTGGAAAAAGCCGATTGCAAAGGATTTGTATCAAAGCACCGTCGGTATCCTTGGGCTGGGTGCCATTGGAAAAGCTGTTGCACGAAGACTGAAGGGGTTTGATTGTCATATACTCGCATTTGACAGCTATTATGATGAGGCGTTTATCCGGGAGTATGGCATACGCAAGGCGGATATAAACGAGATCGTGAGCAGCAGTGATTTTCTGACGCTGCATCTTCCTGCACTTGCAGAGTTTTCACCATTACTGGATGCGAAGGCTCTTTCCAAAATGAAAAAGGATGCGATTATCATCAATACGGCACGGGCGAAGCTCATTGACAGGCAGGCATTGTATGATGCTTTGCACAATGGGCAGCTTTACGGCTACGGAAGTGATGCGCATTATATGGAGCCCGGCTTTGATGAGGAGCTGATCGCCTGTGAGAATACCGTTCTGACACCGCATATTGCCGCAAGCAGTGAAGGGGCAATCAATCGCATGTCGGATATCGCGGTTGATCATGTGCTGGCATATTTCGGCTGTCAGTAGCCGCTGGGTAATTGAAGAATGCATACAATATGCTTTTTGTTTCAGATAGCTTCATATACAGGAGGATGAACATGAAAATTGATGATAGGCTGGAAAAGCTGAAGCAGTTTGATACACCGTCCATTACCAATGTGGTCGCAACCTATCCGGATAAGGAATATTGCCTGGGACTGTATCATCCATGGCGCGGACAATGGTATACGGATGAGCGTGCAAGGGTTATGTATCCAGAGCTAGGCAGAACCGTCGGCTATGCGGTTACGTGTACCTATGGTCTTGCGGACCCGAACTATGAGTGCCTGAAGTTCGCAGATGTGTTAAAAGCAGTTGCAGCTGTCGGAAAACCGGTGGTACTGATTGTGAAACAGGATATGCCGGAAGAGATTAAGTGTCGTAACGGCTTGCTGGGTGGAAATATGATGACAGCACTTCGTTCTGCCGGCTGTGTCGGTGTCATCAGTGACGGTCCGAGCAGAGATGTGGATGAGATTCGTCCGCTGCAGATGCAATACGTGTTAAGCGGTGTTACGGCAGGTCATGGAAAATGGGCAGTGCAGTCCGTGAATACCGGTGTGGAGGTTTTTGGGATGCAGGTTAGTCCGGGGGAAATCATTCACATGGATGAAAACGGAGCGGTGAAGTTTCCGGCATCCGTCATAGATCAGGTAATTGAAAAAGCAGAATATCTGCAGAAGTTTGAAGAAAACAGACAACGGAGGATGAGAGAAACCGAAGATGTGGATGAACTGATCAAAATCATGTCCGGCTTCTACGATTGATATATGGAAAATTTTATTTATGATATACCGACAAAGGTGTATTTTGGAAAGGGACAACTGCAGCAGCTTCATACCATTATGAAGGAATTCGGAGAGCGGGTCTTACTTGTTTACGGAGGAGGCAGTATCCGTCGTAACGGTATTTATGACGAGGCGGTTACAGAATTGCATACGGCGGGAAAGAAGTATGTGGAGCTGTTTGGTGTAGAGCCAAACCCTTCCCTTACAACGGTGGAAAAGGGAGTGGCGTTATGCCGCAGGGAGAATGTGGATGTTATTGTGGCAATAGGAGGAGGCAGTGTGATTGATTGTGCCAAGGTTGTGTCTGCCGCTGTATGCAGTACCTTGTCGCCATGGGAGCTGGTGCTTCACCCGCAGGAAATAAAAAAAGCGATTCCGGTTATTGCGGTTTTGACAATTGCGGCTACCGGCAGTGAGATGGATCATATTGCTGTTATCACGAATCCGGATACAAAAGAGAAAATAGGTACACGGAATCCACTCCTTCGCCCAAGGGCTGCGATACTGGATCCTACCTTTACCTTTAGTGTAAACCGCTATCAGAGTGCCTGTGGTGTGGCTGATATTATGAGCCATACGATGGAGTCTTATTTTGCACGGGAGGATGCCGGTTTACAGAACCGGTTTGCGGAAGGTATACTGAAAATCTGTACAGCATACGGACCGCTCGTATTGAAGGAGCCGGATAATTATGAAGCAAGAGCCAATCTCATGTGGGCAGCAAGCTGGGCAATCAATGATATGCTGAAGCTGGGGCATATGACACAGTGGAGTGTTCATCCGATGGAACATCCGCTCAGTGCCTTTTATTCCGTTACACACGGCGAAGGTCTGGCTGTTCTGACGCCGCACTGGATGGAGTATGTTCTCAGTGAGGATACAGTGGATATGTTTGCGCGTTTCGCCAGAGAAATCTGGCAGGTAACAGAAAAGGATCCGTGGGATATGGCACGTGAGGGAATTGAATGTCTGCGAAGCTTTTATAAACAGCTGCATCTGCGCTCATCCTTAGGGGAGCTGGGTATCGATGATACGCACTTCGATGCAATGGCACAGGATGCCGCAAAACAGACGGTGAACGGATTTGTGTCACTGTCCGCAGAGGATGTGAAGAATATTTATCGCAACAGCTTGTAAAGTGTTTTATAATATGATCAGGGAAAGGAGATAAGGGTGCTGACTGGCATCCTTTACATATGTATATGAAGCTTGTAGTTTTGGATGGTTATACAGAAAATCCGGGGGATCTTGACTGGAGGGGGATGGAGGCGCTTGGTGATTTGACGGTGTATGCACGCACGGATCACTCGCAGGTAAAGGAAAGAATGCAGGATGCGGATGCCGTGATTATCAATAAGGTGCCGATGACAAGAGAGCTGATGCAGGAAAGTAAGCAACTTCGTTACATCGGTGTACTGGCAACCGGCTATGATGTTGTCGATATCGAAGCCGCAAGTGATCTCCATATCGCAGTTACCAATGTTCCCGGGTATGGTACGGATACGGTTGCACAATATGCCATTGCACTTTTACTGGAGGTGACATCCAGGATCGGGCATCATGCAAAACGTGTAAAGGAGGGGGAATGGGCAAACAATGCGGACTGGTGTTTTTGGGACTATCCGCTAATGGAGCTGTCAGGCAGAACAATGGGGATCATCGGATTT
Organism: [Clostridium] innocuum; assembly: GCA_012317185.1. Taxonomy (NCBI): domain Bacteria; kingdom Bacillati; phylum Bacillota; class Clostridia; order Eubacteriales; family Clostridiaceae; genus Clostridium; species [Clostridium] innocuum. The sequence continues at coordinate 617,519 of CP048838.1, forward strand.
GGACGCATTGGCAGGAAGGTCGCTGAAATCGCACAGGCACTGGGAATGCATGTCCTGTTTCATGACGCCCATGCCGACAACGACACGCACGCTGAAAAGGTTTCTCTGGAGGAATTACTGCGGCGAAGCGATGTGGTAAGTCTGCATTGTCCGCTCACAAAGGAGAATGATTCGCTGATAAACAAGGCTACGCTGGCTTTGATGAAATCAAATGCCATCCTGATCAACAATGCCAGAGGAAAGCTGATCAATGAATATGACCTTGCGCAGGCATTACAAAACGGTACGATTTATGCGGCCGCTTTGGATGTGGTAAGGGAGGAGCCGATCCGTAATGATAATCCGTTGCTGGAATGTGATAACTGCCTGATTACGCCGCATATCTCCTGGGCAAGCAAAGAGGCTAGGCGCAGAATTATGGATACTGCCGTTGAAAATCTGAGATGCTTCCTACAGGGGAAGGAACAGAACCGTATTGTGTAGATTGTTTATGCGCAATAAAGTGATTAAAGAAAACGCCACAAACATGAAGGGCGTTTTTTTTGAAGGAGCGACTTGTAATTAAAAATGAAAACAAACAAGGAAACCGGATGTACCCAGCAGAATTGCGGGGGATCACTTATGAAGGGTGATCCTTTTTTCTTGATAATTCAAATTAAAAGTTATAAGATGTGAATACGAAGAAGCGGTAGTAACCCTACGGGGACTATTGCGGAAAACCTGCCATTCTGTAGTGGTAGGTTTTTTTAATATTTGAAAGTACCCGCTGTGAGTGTTAATCTTCAACGTATAATAATTCCGGTAAATCTGTGTCCTCTATTTCCGCTTTCTCATATTGGAGTCCATGATCACCACTTATCGGCATAGTGTGCAGTAAAGTCCCAGTCCATACAGCTTCCGGAATACCTTGTGGGAAAGCAGAACAAATAGGTTTCATATTTCCCATTGCTTTGAAATGTTTACAATCCATGCAAATTGCACATGTTACACAAGAGGCATGATAATCACTATGCCTAACACCTTTTTTATCTATCCAGATCATTCCGTACCCTCCTCAAACCAATAAAGCAATCGTATTTCTTTCCATAATCAAAAGATTAAAAAATCATATCTGTGGCTGTTTATTTGTTTTCCTTCTCGTTAATTATTTCTGAAGGAGCATTGTGTTTTTCGTAATCTTCTATTAACGTGATTCTTCTTTTGTCAATTCACGTATATCTTCTGTATATAGATTCATTTTCTGCCTTCACTTTTATTCACCAACCCTCTCTTATCAAAGAAATCATATAGCACTTTATCTTTTTCGTAAAGCAATTCAGGATTGGTAATACAGTATTCATATGATACACTTACATATTCTTTTAGATCACTTTTACTGATAACGCCAGTTTTCTTAAACTCTTCAAGAGTGACGTATCTTATCACTTATAATTTTGACATGCGATAAAGTGTTCTGCTATCCACAGCAAACGTGTTCTTTACAAAATAAAAATACGCTGGAATAAATAAAAGCTATCCTGCAGTTGTAAAGCGATGGCTTATTTTCTATTCCGTTATTTTTATCGGTGAATAGGAATGAAATTTAATGCGTGTGTCCTCCATTTAAGGAACATAAAGGATCTTTTATAGCAATCAAAGATGAAGCGATCAAAGATGAATTGGAAAAAATGAAAAATATTCCTATCGGCTCATGGAAAAAAACAATATGATTATGCCTGGTTTACAGGTCATGGTAATTCTTTTCATACTCCCACAGTAGATGAAATAGAATTACACAAGATAGCTGTTTTGATAGAAAAAAAGACCGTTTTATCTTACATAAAGTATTGTATATCGTAAAGAGGACTTTGTTGAATTTAATTATATAGTAAGAGGAGATGATGAAGAAAACCGTATATGATTTATTGTTCTGATAAAAAGACTGTAGAAGAGTATTATTATTGTTCACCTTTTATACCAGATACAACTACGCAGCCATATGTGATAAAAGAAATAGTTAAGGATCGGTACTTTATAAGATTTGGAATTTCATTATGATGATATATGAAAAAAATATTTTTTAAAATTAACTGTTTGCCAGTGGCTCAAAAGGATTTATTTCTTTTTGGGCTTTTTTATATGTAGGACGTAGCAAATATAAGAACTTACAAATTTGTGCGTTTTTTCGTGTCAAATTATTGCTTTGATATACACACTATGTTTCATATACTGTGCTATTTACAACATAATTTAACACAGTAGTGTTATTTGGCTGCTTTTGTGTTGTCATTTCCATAGATTACCAGTTGATTCATAGTAAAAAGGTCCGATAAAATAGAAAAATCAGGAATTTAAACGTGTGACACACTAGGCTTAAAATGAGCAGTTTGACATCGTAAGCGTTTTCAATATCATGGATAGTGTAAGGCAGCTGATCTCAGTTTGCCGCAGAATGCAGGAGAAAGGAGACGAAAGTCAGGTGATAAATTTGAGAAAAACAGCAGTTATCAATATTACCAGCTTTGGCAGAGAATTTCCACAGCATCTGCAGGAATTGGAAGAGAAGGTCGGGCCGGTTGATAAAATGCTGTTGCCGGCAGATATGGATGGCAGGACACTCGCTCAGAAGCTGAAGGGATATACCTATATAGTATTAGGCAATTATCCAAGCTTTGATGAAACATTCTTTTCCAACAATTGTGATGTGAAGCTGATTGCCCGTCATGGCATCGGCTTTAACAATGTCGATCTGGAAAGCTCGAAAAAGCATGGTGTGTATGTAACCCATATCCAGAATTATGTGGAACTGGATGCTGTCGCAGAACAGGCAGCTGCACTGCTTATGGCAGTATCGAAAAACGTGGTCATAGCCAATCGCAAGGTGCATCAGGGCGACTGGAACAGAGATCGTCAGGAAATCATGGGATTTCAGCTGCGTGGAAAGACATGCGGGGTCATCGGCTGCGGTCATATCGGCACACGCTTTGCACAGATTATGAAATATGGCTTCCAAAACCGCATACTAGCATATGACCCGTATGCAGACAAAGAAAAGGTTATGGCCGAGGGGATTCAGCTCTGTGATCTGGATACCTTGCTGAAGGAATCGGACTTCATCAGTCTGCATGCCAATCTGGATGAGGAAAGTAAGCATCTTATCAATGCACAGACACTGGCAAAGATGAAGCACAACGCCATACTGATCAACACAGGGCGGGGTGGACTCGTTGATGAAACAGCTTTGCTGGAAGCACTCAGGAACGGACATCTGTTTGGCTATGGTGCGGATGTTGCTGCGCATGAGCCGATGCAGGCCGATGATCCTCTGCTGACGTGTGAACGTGTAACCATCACGCCGCACTCTGCTATTTATAACTATACATGCATGAAGAACATGAACCGCAAGGTTATGGAAGATATCTACTGCATGGAACGGGGGGAACGGCCGGTGGAGATTATCAATGGATTATAGAAAGGAAATATGTATGAGCAGACAGGAAACGATTCAAAAAATTGAAAAAGAGAAAATTGTAGTTATCACAAGAGGGATTTACGGGGATGACTTGATGAAGCTGGCAGATGCACTGTTTCAGGGAGGCATCCGCTGTTTTGAAATCACATACGACCCATCCGATCTTGATACGTGTACAAAGGTGAAAGAGAACATACAGGCACTGCATGCACAGTTTGGGGATGAATTGTATCTGGGCATTGGAACCGTACTGACAAAGGAACAGGTTCACAATGCCAAAGAAGCCGGAGCCAGATTTATCGTTTCTCCCAACTTTGATGAGGAAATCGTCAAGGAAACGCTGGCTCTGGACATGGTTTCCATGCCGGGCTGCATGTCACCAACAGAAATCGTCGCAGCGGATAAGGCCGGTGCCGATTTCATAAAACTGTTTCCGGCAGGAACACTGGGTATCAAATATTGCAAGGATATCTATGCACCGCTGCATCATGTGAAATACATTGCGACAGTCGGCGTTACGGAAGAAACCTTTGTGCAATACCTGAAGCTTGGATTCACCGGTGCCGGTATCAGCTCCCAGCTGGTAGATAAGAAATGCCGCAAGGAAGGCAATTATGCGGAGCTGACCCGCAGAGCAAAGCGGTTTGTGGAGCTTGCGAAGCAATCGTAAAAAAGACGCAAAAGAAAGAAGGATAACATGATGGAAAACCTAAAACTGACAAGAATTGACTTTCGACTCATCCATGGGCAGGTAATGACCCGCTGGGTGGCAAAATATGAAATTGAAAGCATCGTTGTAATTGACGATCGCTCCGCAAAGAGTCCGATTCTGAAAAAGATTCTGCTCGGTGCTGCCCCAAGCGGCGTTAAAGTTCTGGTATGGAATGTTGCAGAGGCTGCTGAAAAGTGGAAGGCGGAAGAATTTCCAAAGAACAATCTGCTGATTCTGTTTAAAAATACTTCACAGGCGAAAGCGGCCTGGGAAGCAGGTGTGAATTTTCCTTCCTTACAGGTAGGTGGAATTGAAGGCTCCGGTGATAAGAAGAATATTTACAAAAATGTAGTTATGTCGAAAACGGAGGCGGAGGAGTTAAATGTCTTGTATCAGGGAGGCGTGGATATTTTCATGCAGCCGATTCCCGAAGACAATCCGTATCCGTTCAAGGATGCTCTGGCGAAATTTTAGCTGTGTATCCGATAGAATTCGATCACATGGAGGTGATGAACATATCGTATCTGTATGACAAGAGTAAAGAGATGTAGTAGAGGAATTGACAATGAAAAGGAGGAAATTTCATGGTACAAGCATTGTTAATGGGGCTGCTTGCACTGCTCAACGGTATTCAGGGACCATATCACTGGTACTTCTTCCGTGAGCCGGTAATGGCAGGATTTTGGGTAGGTCTGATTTACGGTGACCCCGTACAGGGAACCATCATCGGTGCAACAATCAACGTTTCTTACATGGGCTGGATTTCTGCAGGAGGAGCAAATGCTTCTGACTTATACTGGGCAGGTCTGCTTGGTACATTTGTAGCGATTCAGGGCGGTATGTCCATCGACACGTCTGTAGCGTTTGCGGTTCCTATTGGTTTATTAGGCAACTATGTGCATGTCGCATATATGACGATTGCATCCCTGTGGCCCGTTAAAATGGATGCGCTCGCTGCCAAGGGAAACTGGCGCGGCATCCGCAGAATTCAGTTCCTGGGTGGACCGGCTATCGTTCTGGTATTGCGTGCGCTTCCGGTATTCCTGATTGCATTATATGGAAGTGAATATATTCAGACACTGATCAACAGTATTCCGACATGGGCAATGAACGGTCTGGCTGCAGTCGGCAAGATGCTTCCGGCATTAGGTATGTCCATGCTGATGAAGTTCATGTACAAAAAAGCGCTGCTGCCTTTCTTCGTGCTGGGCTTCGGTATCGCGGCTTACTCCGGTATGACCGATCTGCTGCTGTATGCACTGGTTGGTGTATGTCTGGCAGTTATCCTGATTAAGATTGGATTCAACAACGATACAGAACAGGAAGGGGCTGAATAATCATGGCAGAAAAACATTCACTAACAAAACGCGATGTCCAGAAAACAGCCTTCTTCTGGCACATGACAAGTCATATGACCTATAACTATCAGCGATTACAGGCAGGCTGTCTGGCATGGATCATGGGTCCTATTTTTGAAAAGCTGTATCCGAATGATCATGACAAGATGGTGGAGGGTCTGGAACGCCACATGCTGTATTTCAACACAGAGCCACGTTGGGGAGCTGTATTGCCCGGTATGGTAGTCGCTCTAGAAGAAGGTCTTGCGAATGATGATTCCGGAGAAATGGACGCAAGCATCATCGCGGAAATCAAAACCGCTTTAATGGGACCTTTGGCAGGTATCGGTGATACGGTATGGGCAGGTCTGATCAAACCGATTATTCTGAGTGTAACCCTGGGATGGGCGATGCAGGGATATGTATGGGGTGCCTGGGCCTATGGTATCGGTGTTACCCTGCTGGACTTTGCCATTACCTACTTCATGTTCATGCGCGGCTATCAGCTGGGTATGGATTCCATTGACCGTTTCCTGGAAAGCGGCTTCGTTAAGAAAATCACCACCTTCCTTGGTATCGTCGGGCTCTTCTGTCTGGGTGCCATGATTGTAAAATATGTCAGCATCGGTGCTGTTTTGGAAATCGAAATGAAAACCGGTGTCCTGAATCTTGGTGAAATTATGAATAAGATCTTCCCTTGCTTCCTGCCGCTTGTGACAACCCTGTTTGCATACTGGCTGCAGGTAAAGGGAAAGAAAATTACAACAGTTCTGATCGTGCTGTTTATCATCGGCTTCATCGGTGGTGCTGTCGGACTGCTTGGATAAAAATTCTATGAAAGGAATTTAACACTTTCATATATAGCAATCATCGGCAGGAAACTTGCCATATGCTCTTCGTGTTTTCCTGCACGGGAAGAAAAAGCTTCCTGCCGGTCTGTTTTATTATGCGTCAGTAAAGCGCAAACGACGAGAAAGGGTAATACAGTATGATCAAGATTTTAATTGTGACACATGGTCCTCTGGCACAGGCACTGAAGGAAAGCTCTGCCATGTTCTTTGGAAGTATGTCAAATGATGTGGAAACCATTGGTCTGTATCCGACGGATAATCCGGAGGATTTGAAGGAAGCCATTTGTGAAAAGGTGGAAGCGATTGATACAGGCGACGGTGTACTTGTACTGGTGGATATTTTCGCAGGTTCCCCGTTTAATATGACGGCACTTGCAATCGACGAGCTGAAGGAAGCACACAAGCTGCAGTGCTATACCGGTGTTAATATGCCGTTTTTAATGGAGGCACTGTCCAGCTGTAATTCCATGGAGCTGGATCAGTTAACGACGCATCTGGCGGATATCGGCAGGGATACGATTGTAAATCTGCGCAAAGCGCTGGAAATTTAAAACTATTGAGGTGATAGAATGGTAACAGGATGGATGCTGTTTACAGGAACAGATACAAAAGGAAGAAGACTGCTGTATATTAAAAAGAAGAATGCATATTATCTTCTCCCGCAACATAGGGAGTTTGCGATTACTCTGTGGAAACACGCTGAAATCAACGCCATTTCCATCAGTATTATTTTAGGGTATTTTCTGTTTCATAAGATCGCGGGCACCATTGCACTGGCCCTTGTGCTGTATGCAGTGGAGCTGCTCATAATGAATAAAAAATTACTTCCGTCACTGCATCGTGCAGGAGGAAAGCATATCACATGGCGTAAAGAACACCGGGATAAGGAAAGCGGCGGCATACTCCCTGCACTGCTGTTTCTATTCATCGGTATCGGATTATTTCTCTGTCTTGTTTTTCAACAGACAGCGAATACGATAGAAACGATAACAGCCGCTGCCGGAGGCTGCGTTGCTTTACTTATGGGTGTACGAGCGCTGTATCAGGCAAAGACGACAGGAAAGTGAGGTCAAAAAAATGTTGGCAGAAACAATATGCAGAATTAAAAATACAGGCTTAATGGGAATTGTGCGGGTGGAAACCATTGCACGCGGAATTGAAATCGCACAGGGATGCATCGATGGCGGTGTGGATGTCCTGGAAATCAGCTATACGAATAACAATGCAGGAGAAGTCATTCGCGCTTTAAAAGAAAAATTTGGTGATCAGCTGCTGGTAGGAGCCGGCACGGTGCTGGATCCGACGACTGCCCGTCTGGCTATTATGGATGGTGCGGAATTCATCATCGCTCCGACCTTCAACAAAGAGGTACAGGAGATGGCGAATCTGTACCAGATTCCCTATGCACCGGGCTGTACAAGCTATACGGAAATGATCGAGGCATTGAAAGCGGGAGCATCCTTTATCAAGGCATTCCCGATATCCAATTACTATGGACCGGATCTTGCCAAGGTGTTCAAGGTGCCATGTCCGCAGATTCCGATTCTTGCGAGCGGCGGAGCAAACTTCGACAATCTGCATACGTGGTTTGAAAACGGTGTGGACAGTGTTGGTCTGGGCGGACTTCTGACAAAGGGAAGCAGTGCCGATATCGCAGAGAATGCAAGAAAACTGCGTGCTATTGTGGAAGAAAGCAGAAAGGCTGCCTGATATGAGCAAGGGAGTAATTCTGGTTACACCACGGGGCTATGCAGCCTATGGTGCGCAGGCCGCAAAGCGTCTGGAGGCACTGGGCTATGAAATGAATATCAATACAACAGGAAAACCGCTGTCCAGAGAAGCCTTTGTGGAATATGCGAAAAAAAGCACCGGTATCATCGTCGGTGTGGATGAGCTGGATGGCGAACTGTTAAAGGAATGCAAGAGCTTAAAGGCAGTTGTGAAATTCGGCGTCGGTACGGATAATATTGATGTAAAAACAGCGGAAGCTTGTGGAATCAAGGTAGGCCGCTGTGTCGGTTCCAATTCCAATGCGGTGGCAGAGCTGACCATCGGCATGATGTTTGCCGCTGCCAAATATCTGGTATCCAGCAATGTGCAGGTACGCGGGGGAGCATGGAACAAACCGACCGGTCGTGAGCTTACGAAAAAGACCATCGGCATTATCGGCTTTGGAAATATCGGGCGTCATGTCGCACGCATGGCACATGGAATCGGCATGGAAGTGCTTGCCTATGATGTATTCGATATTCCTAAGGAGATACTGGACACCTATCAGGCTAAGCAGTGCAGTATTGAGGAAATTTTAAAGGCTGCTGATTTTATATCCATTCATACTCCGCTTACAGACGAAACAAGGAATATGATATCCGATGAACAGTTTGATATGATGAAGGAAACGGCTGTCATCGTCAATGCGGCACGCGGCGGTATTATCAATGAAAAAGCGCTGTATACTGCATTAAAGAAGAAGAAAATCTATGCGGCCGCCAGTGATGTATTCACAAGCGAGCCACCGGTTCAGGATGACTGGGTTCAGGAGCTGATTCATATGGATAACTTTATACTGACACCGCATATCGGTTCACGTACGGTGGAGGCAGAGTCCAATACGGTGGAAATGGCAACGGATAATCTGATCAGACTGCTGGAGGAAGCGTGAGGTTGATCAAGCAACCTTAGCAGGGATGTTAATATAACGTGTAGATCACACAGTGAAGGAGGAATGTATTTGAAAGCAATGATTCTGGGAGCCGGGCGTATTGGAAGAGGCTTTGTCAGCGAGCTGCTGCATGCCAATCAGGTTGAAATCACCTATTTTGACGCAAGCCCGGTCATGGTAGATAAATTAAATGAAAAAAAAGAATATACCATTCATGTTCTGGGGGCGGAAGAGCTCAATACACATATGGAAGGTGTCCGGGCACATCTCTTTTATGATATTGACGCCTTATGCAGCTGCTGGAAGGAAGCGGATTTTCTGTTTACAGCATGCGGTGGAAAAAATATGGGAAATGTCGGAGAAACGCTTGCCAAAGCGTTCAAAAGGCTGGTGGAGGAAAATGCGGTGCATGTTTCCAATATTGTAACCTGTGAAAACTGGATTGATCCGGCAAAGGATGTAAAGGAAGCGATTGTTTCTAATCTGAACGAAGAGGAACGCAAGCTGTTTGAAGAGAATGTCGGTGTCAGCGAATCTGTCATCATGTGTACCGGAACCGGGGCACCGGATCCGGATAAGGTCACGAATGAAATGGATACCTGGGTACAGAATATGCGGTATCTGCCGATAGACAGGGATCGTATCAAAGGGGAAATTCCCCAATGGGAGTATGTGGAGTTTGTAACTGACTTCGGTGATCTGCTAAAACAGAAAATCTATACGAACAATACGAGTGTTGCGACGGTTTCCTATCTTGGGAAGCTGAAGGGGCTGACCTATGTGGCAGATTCCGCCAATGATCCGGAAATCGAACCTATTCTGGATCAGGTTTATGAAGAAATCAATTATGCGCTGATTCATGGAATGGGAATCAATGAGGAAAGTCAGCTCAAATTCTCAAAAACAGCAAAAGCGAAATATACAGACCGCGCTATTGTCGATCTGGTTACACGCATTGCCAGAGATCCCATCCGTAAGCTGGGACCGCAGGATCGCTTCATCGGGCCGATGCGTATCGCACTGTCTGCCGGTATCAAGCCAAAGGCGATTGCACTCGGTGCTGCCGCTGCCTTGTATTTTGACAATCCTGAGGACCGCGATGCACTGCGTCTGAAAGAAATACGTGAAGCAAAGGGAATTGACTACATTCTGGAAACGATTTCTGAAATTGATCCGCAGGGAGAAATCGCAGTGCTGATCAAAGAGGCAATTGTTGAGCTGAAGGCAAAGGGCTGGATCAAAGAGGGAGCATCCGCATGAAAAAGGCAGTTGTTATCGGAGCCGGACAAACCGGCCGCGGCTATGTAACCCGCTTTCTGTTTCAAAGAGATTATGCAATCACCTTTATTGATAAAAATGAAGAGCTGGTTCGTATGCTGGATGCGGATCGTGCATTCTGTATCCATTTTTATAAAAAGGACCGTACACCGATTTATGTGAACGGATTTCAGGCATTTCACACCGATTCCAAAGAAGCGGACCAGGCAATACGGGAAGCCGATTTCATTGTGACCTCCACCGGGGAACAAAATCTGGGGGATGTTGCTCAGCAGGTCAAGGCAGGTATGCGCAATAAGCAGAAAAAGACCGTCTTCCTAACAGCGGAAAACGGTATCAATCCGGCTAAGGTGCTTCGAACACATTTACAGGAAGCCGGTGTGGAAGGGGACTACACGGTGACCCAGACTGCTGTCTTCTGTTCCACAGTCAGTGTTCATGACACACGGCTGGACATTCTGTCTATGAATGAAGCGTACTTCCCGTTTGATGCGGATGAGCTGGAAGAACTGGACTTTGAAGGAGCTGTGCCAATTCACAACTTTGAAAAATTCTTCAAACGCAAAATCTATACCTATAACTGTCTGGCAGGACTGATTTCCTATTGCGGTTATATCAAAGGATATGAGGTTTACGGAGATGCAGCCTGTGACCCGGATATCGATGCTGTGATGATGCGTCTGATGGAAGAGCTGAATCCGGCATTACAGGATTATTTCCAGATTACAAAAGAGGATCAGGAGGCATTCACCAACCGTGCGCTTGCGAAGTTCCGGGATAAGAGCATTCTGGATTACAATATCAAAAACGGACGTGCACCTGCAAGAAAGCTGGGACCTACCGAACGTATTATGTCACCGATGCAGATTTTACTGGATCATCATAAGGATCCGCGTATTATGGAATTCGTTGCGGCAGCGGCACTTGTTTACTGGGATGAGCTGCAGGGAAAGACAGAGCCGAAAATGGATAAGGATCTGATTACAACCTTCTGTGAAATCAATTCTCTGGAAGGAAATGAACCGGTTGTTGAACATGTAAAGCAGTATTTATATGAAATCAAAAAGAACCGGGACAATATCTGCATCATGCAGATTCTGTTTGGATAATATGCGCACGGTTTCAAAGGATAAAAAAATTCTGGTAAGTGCATCACTGTCCTGTGCAGACCTGTTGCATGTATCAGACGCCATTGCACAGATCAATGCTTCCGATATTGATTTTGTGCATTATGATGTTGTAGACGGTATGTTCAATAACTGCTTTGTTTTCGGTGATTTGGTACTGGAAAAGATACGTCCCATCTGTGATAAGCCGGTAGAGGTGCATCTTGCGGTACAGAACGTGCGTCCCTATATTGAACCGTTTGCCAGGGCGG